>JAIPGI010000007.1 GCA_021736215.1 Candidatus Altimarinota bacterium | reverse complement strand
GGAAGATCCTTCTCCCCGCCAAGGCGGAGCTCAGGAAGACGTATTTTATTTCTCATTCGTTCAGGAAGATGACGCTTTTGTTTTCGTCTTTCTGAGAAGTCTGCCTTATGCAGACGACGAAGAATCTTCCTATTTTTTTCACTCAATCATACCAATCCCCTGCTAAATCCTTGTAATAGGGATTTATTGTTTCGATGAGTGCTAACTTTTTCTTCCTGAGCCATCCTTTGATTTGTTTTTCCCTTGTGATAGCTCCATACATATCGCCACCTGATTCGTAATACAAAAGCTTCGTTATATTGTATCTATCGGTAAAACCTGAAACAGAATGACTTTTGTGTTCCCATACTCTCTTTTCTAGATCACTCGTAACCCCCACATACAAAACGAGGGTTGCACTTCCCATGATATAAACGAATCCCTGTTTTTCCATTTTTTGTAAAATAGGGATATCTTTTTTTTGAATCAAATAGCGATTTAAAGATCTCTTAATAAATATAAGGAGATCCTTCTCCGCCTAAGGCGGATCAGGAAGACGACTCTTTTTGTCTTTCTGAGTCCGCTGAAGCGGAGAAGAATCTTCGATATATGAGCTTTTAAATCTCCCCGATCCCGGGTTCAAAGAAACTCAGAACCCGGGATCGAAACAAGTGTCCCCCCTCATTGGAAGGAAAAAGTGCTGTCATAGCGGGACGGGGGAGTTATTTCATCTCTAGCACAATCTTGAGCGCTTCCGCACGAGTAAGATTCTGATGAGGACGGAAGGTTTTATCGGGATATCCTTTGACGATGTTTCTTTTCGCCGCCTCTGCGACCCAAGGACTCTCCCAGCCAGTCACATCTTTGAACACATCTACGAACCCGGGTTCCAAGAATTCAGAACCCGGGTTCAGATCGATCCTTGGTTCAAACCCATTTGAAGCCAATAAAATCTTGACCGCTTCCGCTCGCGTCAAGCTCTGCAACGGACGGAATGTTCCGTCTCCATACCCATTAATAACTCCACTGTTTGCAAGAATTTGCACGGGTTCATAAAACTTGGAATCTGATGAAACATCTGAAAACAAATCTTTCAACCCAGGTTCTAAATTTCTGAACCCGGGTTGAATTGTTTTTTGAAAAGCTTTTACGACCATTTGTACAAACTCCCCCCGATCTATAGCTTTATTCAAATTCAGTTTTCCATTAAGTTCTGGCTCAAGTAATCCCAAATTCACACCCCTCACCGCATACCCAGCCGCCCAGTGGGTTGGGTCAAAATCTCGAAAAAATGCCCTGTCTTGAGGGGTCGGTTCTTGGCGTGCACCATCGGCAACTGAAATACAACGAAAATCCGTGCAAAAATTTACATTATTCCCTACCCCAAACCCTTCTGCCACAAACTCTGGAAACTGCACAAAAAGTTGTCGTTGGGCTTCTGAAAATGGAGCAATTTCTATAAGAGTATCTGGATTCACGCGATCTGGATAATCAAATTGTTCCCATATGTTTTCAAACCCGGGTTCTGGATTTTTGGAACCCGGGTTTTGATTCTCCAAATACAGTGGTATTCCATTGACAAACCGCGCGCGCGTAGGAGGAAAAAGCATGTCTGGATTCTCTAAATCCAAAATAATACGAGAAAGCGCATGTGTTATCTTTGCATCTTTGAGTTTCTGTTGGAGTTGACCTCTAGACGTCGTTTCATCAAATAAAGGTATCTGAACACCAAATGTTCTTCCCAAAGCCAACAGAGCATCAATACTGTCGAGTCCAAGCTCTGTAGAATCCGGACTCTGGAATTTCTGTAAAATTTCTCCAATTTTTCGCATTCCCCAAACACGAGGCAAAAAATATGCAAGCGAAGTTTCTTGTGGATGGAATTGTTCACTTTTTCTTCCCACAAAAAAAGGATTGCTTTTATAACTTCCTCTCAAAAAAGAACTAGGCAATATTTCTTGTAATTCGTCGTGAGAAATAGGCGAGGCAATTTTTTCTCTCCAGTTATTCCATTTTCCCAAAAATTCTTCTTTTTCAACGAAAGATAAAGCATTCCCAAAAAGTTTGATTGCAAACCCTCCAGATGCCCTCGCAAGTGAAAATAACTGATTTCCCTCGCTATCCCCAAAATAAAAAAGGAGAAGTGAAGAAGCAAGCGAAGACTGAGTTGGAACATCCTTTTCATCTGTCAGGAGAATTGTAAGTCTCTGCTCTGGAGGAACACCCCATCCTTCTTGGAGTGCTTGGAAAAGACTCGATACGTTTGTTTTCCCAAGAGGTTTGGTGCTATTCAGTACGGTTGAGAATTCTTTCCGAAAATCAAAAGTGTTCTGTACAAAAAATTCTTCTTTTTTCTCTGTTTTCTGATCTCTGCTCTCCGAAGAGTACCATTCTGTATATTCATCGAAAAAACCGATACGCACTTTTTTTTGTTCCCCCAAGCTCTCTAATAAAAAATGTACACATTCTTTTATCCGTTCCCAATAAGCGCCCGATACTGATCCCGACCGATCAATCAAAATTGATACTTCTTGAATATCTGGCAAAGAAAACTGAACTGAAAAATCTGATTCATAAGTGAATCCTTGAAATGATGCGGAAACTTTGGGAGCAGGGTTGTCCGTCCAAAGAAGAAATATTTCTGATGAGGGCGTGTAATTCACCTTTTTCACAATTCCTGTAATTATTTTTTCTTGAACATCGAGAAATGCCTCGTCGGTAAAAGAGCTCAAAAATTTCTGTATTGTGTATCCTGGAGCCAATGAAAAAGAGAGCTCGAAATTTTCAATAGATTGTGTCTCGTCCAAAAAAAATTTCGCTCCACGAAAATCTCCTACTTCTATCGAAGGAAAATCAAAGGTAAGTTTGAATAAAACCGACTGTTCCCCACCTAGCAACATTTCACGAGAGAGAAAAAGCTTTGGCACATCGGTTCTCCCGAATCGAAAAAGATGACTATTTTGATGTTGCACAGCAAAGTTAAAAATCTTTTCTAAACGCACCTCTCCTTCTAGTATGTCAAATTCTCCTCCTGCTGCATCCATAAAAAAATGAATGTTTTCCGATTTCTCGGGAAGCGGTTGTAGAAGCTGAAGTGATTGAGGAATTTGTGTTTTGTTTTGAATTCTCATGGAAATTTCTCCATGAATGGTGTCACTTCCGATTACCTCTATGTGTATCTTTTTTTCGGGGTAACTCAATGCATCATTTTTTGTTTCAGGGAGAAAAAAAGCAGCCGTACTTCCTGCCCACAGAATACTGAATATCAGGAACGCTTTTCTCATCGAACAAAATAATAGTTCAATGTGGTTTTATTGCAAATAATGTTCTTCGCCTTCTCACCAGAAGTGAAAATAATTAAACACTTGTCTATTTTTCCTTCTCAATCCTTCCTTAGCGAGGATGATAAAAACTATTCCGCTACCACCGTAATTCTTTTTGTCTCAGTAGAAATGATCCCTGTATTCCCTGTTATTTTTAAAACTACGTTGTACTCACCAGCTGCTTGGTAGGTGTGTGATGCCATAAATTCTTTTGATGAATTACCATCACCAAAATCCCAAGAATATTCTGTAAATGTCCCCATTGAAGAAGTCGGATCGAAGAATACTTTGAGTGGTTCCTGCACATCTGGAGTTGCTTTAAAATGTGCTTGAAGATATTGGGATCGGATGGATATCAAAGTACTCACTTCATTTGTTTCTCCTGTTGAAGTAAGAATTTTGAGTTTGACTGGAAATGTGCCCACATTTTTAAATTCATACGCAATATGCGCTCCATAGTTTATGGGATCTTCTCCTGGGAACTGCCAAATATAATCGACAATATCCCCTATATCGCTTGAAGAAGCTGATCCATCGAATGTTACCATAAGTGGAACTATGCCCGATGTTGGATTTGCCGATATTTTTGCCTGGGCTCCTGCACGAGCCACAACGACTTTTTGGTATGTGATATATTCTTTATTGGCCGTATCAACCACTGTTAATCGCACATTATAGTTTCCGGCATTTCTGAAGATAAATTCTACCGTTTCTTCATACGCATCAATAATTCCATCATCTTGAAAGTCCCATCGCCATTCAACAGCGTTTTTTATTTCTGATTGACTGGCACTAAAGGCAACTTCAAAAGGTGTTATTCCTCTCACCACTCCTTCTTGATCACTTGTCGGAACTGTTTTAACACGAAGGTTTACTTTTTGTTGCCCATCCGTCACATGAAAAATTTCTGAAATACGATTTTTTTCTCCTAGATCATTCTCAACAGTAAGGGTAACTGTGTATTCGCCTGGTTTTTGAAAAGTCCGTTGGATTTTTCGTCCCACAACAGCTTTTTCATCTCCTGCCACAAACCATTCATATTTCACAATTTCTCCAAACTTTGTAAAAGATTGGCCTCCATCCAAGGTAACTCTAAATGGAGCAGCCCCTGTAAATCCTTCTTCGGCTACGATATCCGCTTTGAGATTTTCCTCAGAACTCCCGGCAATAACGGTTTGTTCAGCAATGGATGTATCATTGTTAGAACCAGTAGTCCTGAGTCGGACGGTGAATTCTCCAACTTTGGCAAATGTTTTTTCTGCTGTTATGGCTGAATCTCCTTGTATTTCATATTCGCCATTTCCATCCAAATCCCATTCATACAAGACAATGCTTCCATCAGGATCTTGCGAATCTTTTGCCGAAAATTTGACCTTGAGAGGAACCTCCCCAGCGATGGGATCCGCTTTTAGAACAGCAACTACCGCTTGATTAGAAATAATAACTTCCTTGGACATGGAAAAACTTTTCTCCTCTTGCAGCGAAGGTGAAAAATATGTCACTGTCGCCGTAACAGGAAAGCGTCCGTTGTTTTTTCCCTTGTCTACAAATCGCTGAGTTACCTTCGGGCCAGAGGCATCTATTTTCCCATCACCATCAAAGTCCCAATTAATCTGCCGTATAAGGTTTGGCTCTATGCTTTGAAAAAGCTTTGTTCCAATATCAAATTCTATTTTTACTGGGGAAGTGAGACCAATAACATTTGATGGATCTGTTTGTATCATAGATTTATCAAGCCCTCTATTTTCTGCATTTGCATTGGTAATAAGCCAAAAAAGTCCTATCCAAATACCACAACTAACCACAAAAAGCGTAAAAAATACTCCCGCTTTAATACCATATTCTCGACGATTGGCCGCATCCTTTCCGATAATAAGCCACTGAAAAAACTTAATAAGCGTCCCAATAAGGAATATCAAAGCCAATATTCCAAATATTCCATTCGTGAGAAGAAGTAGTGTTTGTTGCAGCTCAAGAGGTTGAATCCCTAACGTTTCAAATAGGGGGTTTGAAACGTTCCCGCTCACCAACCCCCACAAGAGTACGAAATAAAAAAGTCCCACTAGCAATCCCGAAAAAATAAAAAACCATTTGAGAAGAAAATGCGAACCAGATCGTTGTTCTCCATCTGTGTATCCCTCTAAATCAGAGTTTTGTATTTTTTCTTTTTGTATTTCCTCCATCGGTTTTTTATTAACTGGTAATGATGAAATATCTGTATTTTTCAAAGGAACATCCGGAATATTTGTTTTTCCTTCGCTATCGATACTTGGAATTGGATTTTTATTCTCATCCATATGCGTTTATTTAGGTGTTTATTGGACTTTATAATGATGGATTTTATCCGTCATTGTCAATGAATTTCTGTTTAAGGAGCAAGTTGCATTACTCTTACATTGACCGAATTAGAAATGACTGGCGGCGCCATATTATCATCTACCGTAACATTGACTGTATAACTCTCTATTGTTGGATAACTATGAGAAGTAGTAATTGTTCGTAATCCTGGAGCCGCTCCCAACTGCCCTTCAAACGTGTTTCCATCCCCAAAATCCCATGTATAAGAAAGAGCATCCCCCTCATTATCTTGGACATTGATAGTAAAAAATACATCATCATTTACCCCAACTTTGAGTGATGGAGATACAGCGATACTTCCCAACTGGGGAGCGGTATTGGTTGCTGGTATATTTACGATAAAAGGATTCGTTTTTTGGGTTGCTGTCCCCCCGTTATCATCTTCAACGAGAACTTCAAAAAGGAATGTGTGTTCTCCCCCTCCTTCCGAAGAAATATTAAAGTAAGCTATATTTTCTGTTACTATCTGCGTTTGTTTTATTTGTCCCGCTTCCAGTAATCTGAACGTATATTTCTGAATTGTTCCATCTTCGTCTGTTGCATTTGCTGTTACCTGAACATTATTCAGGTTCGTATGATCCTCCGTCACACTCGAGACCTGTGGATTTATATTTTCAACAACCACCTGAAAACTTGCCGTATCTCCCACATTGGGATTCCCAGGACGAGAAACTTTGAGGCTTACAGAGTAGTTCTTTACTTGTGTAAATTTCGGAGAGATTTGCGCCGGATCTGAAATAATGCTCCCATCCACTGACCACGTTTCCGTCATATTACTACTAGGACTAAACTCTCCGAATTCATCAATGGATTTTGAAGCGAAGGAACGGGTATCTTTTCGATTGAGAGTTACAGTCGTAGGATCTTGAAATATCTGCCCGTTGATAGTTACCTCAGGAATAGCCATAAATTGACCTTCTTCTCGAACATATACATTTTTGGTAATGGTATTCGACTCCGTCCCCTTGGTAACGGTAAGAGCCACCTGGTATGGTCCACCAACTGTATTAAAGTACGTCTTGACGCTCGGGAAATTTAATAATGGATCTGTAGCAGGAATAGCCGCTTCAGCTGGGAATGTCCACTTATATGTTTCTGCTGGAGTCCCTGATGCGGAGAATGTGAATTCCACTCCTTTGATAAGAGGATAAGAAGGTGCATTAAAATCTACCCCAAGTGTTTTAACATTGAGAATTGTAAAAGAGAAAGGATCTGATTCCAATACCTCGCCCTGACGAACCTGGGTTACGGTCAAACTTACCGTTTTGTCTCCTGGAAAATTGAAAGTCCCACTCAAGAAAGGAGTTGCTGTCGTCTTGGCTTCTCCTGCTACATCCCACAAGTACACAAGCCCTGTTAAAGTGCCTGTTATATTTTTACTCTCGCTCGCATCGCACGTATAATCTGCCGGAGTAAGTGAGTTGGTTGATTTGGTACAAATAAAGTTGGCAATTGGTTTGTTGTTGAGAACTTCAATATCCTTTGAAATACTTTGTTTCGCTCCGATATTGGTTTCTACTTCAAGTGTTACACTATATTGTCCAGCCTCAGTAAAAGTTACATTGTACTGCTTTCCCGTTCCAGAAGGAAAACACCCCCCCCCTCCACCACAACTCCATCGATAATCAACTATAGAGCCAACGCTTGTTTTTGATTGCGCAGCATTAAAAGTAACTATATCCCCTTTCATAATTTCTACTGGACTCGAAGAGAACTGAGCTTGTATTCCTCCGACCACAAGATTCTTAGAACCGATAAATTTATCTCCATTTGAATTTTCAGCAAGAACTTTTATAACATACGTTTTTTCCGATCCGTATCTATGAGTTGTTGTACTTGTCCCAGTGAGTTCTTTTTGAATGCCATCTCCAAAATTCCATAAAACCGATGAGACATCCCCTATATTTAAGTCGAATGTCAATCCTTCTCCTTCCTGTGCTCCAGCGAGTGAAACAAAAATATTCGTTCCAAAATCCGAAGCTCCCCCAGTAGCAGATGTAATACTTATATTAGAAGAAACGTCACTCACTCCTCCGCCATTCGAAGAAATCTCTTCTGCACCATCCCCTGTTTTACAAGTCGCAGAACACTCATCTCCGTTGAGCCTATTCCCATCATCACATTCTTCTCCAAACTCTTTGATTGAATTTCCACAAATAGTACGACAAGTCGTAGGACAAGCTCCTTCTACGCCTGTTACATTGGCTTCTCCGTTATCACACATTTCCCCTATTTCTAAAATTCCATTCCCACATTCTCCTCTATCATCCCCCCCTCTTCCTGCCTGCGTAATAAGAGTGTTTACCAACGCATAGGAAACTAAAATAACCAAAATTCCTATCGCCGCATACATGACAATATTTTTGGCCTTTTCTGATTGTCCATCGTCTCCGCTTGCCGTGACATACAAAAATCCTGCATAAATAATCATCGCTACCGCAATAATTCCAAGAAATGAAAGTGCGAAATTTAAAACATTGAGAATATATCCCCTTGCCGATGTGTTTTCTCCTATTTGATTAAATGACTCAGAAGGAGGAAGTTCAAACTTTCCTTCAGGCACTCCTTGTCCCGTGATTTCTCCAAATATTTCTTGCCCCATTGCTCCCACTCCTTCCCAAAAATCACTCGCTGCCAACGCAGGGGACGCCCATGCAGAAATACCTAAGCAAACCGTGAAAATAAGAAAAACTTTTTTCATATGTTTTTATTTGAAGAAAGAAAGTGAGATATCTCATAGTGTATTCCTCGCGAAGCCTGCCCCCCTTCGGTGCCAAATCGAGCGTTCATGAGTGTATTCACAATCGCATACGATCCCAAAATAAGTAAGATTCCAATGACTGTATAGAGAATTGTATTTTTCGCTGTTTCGACTCGAGAATCGTCCCCCATAGCACTGACGTAAGTAAATCCGGCCCACACAAAAGCCACTACTGCCAAGACCGCTGTAAGTCCCAACAAAAAATTCATCCACCCGACGATAAGTTTTTTTAAGTCTTTTTCCTTGGATACGTTTTGGTCTAATTGACAACGAACCAATCGAGCACCTTTTTTGAGTCCAGGACCATCAAAAACTGGTGCTTCATCTCCAAATTGAAACTGCAAATCAATATCCAAATCAATAATACATTCAACATCTTCAGCAAAACCCGTCACATCATCCCACCACGATGCTCTTGCCACTGAAATGCTTCCAAAAAATAAAAAAGTACAAAAAAGAACCGCAAATATTTTGTTCATTTTGGAAACGGAAAATCTAGAATATTTCACGCAACTTATTTTCCCATCTTTCCGCACTCTGGGTCAAATCTTCTGTTAGTATTTTTTTGCTTTTTGAAAGAATCTCTAAATGGAACAAGTCCGTTGTTTTTCCAATCTCTTGTGCAAAACTTCCAAAAAACTTCCTTATTTTCTCTGGATATTCAGTTGTAATAAGAACTCCTGGTGCTTCTGAAAAAAGAAATTGTGGGATTTTTTCTAGAGCATCTGATGGAACCACAAGCATAGCTCCACACTTTCCCTGAAAACACCCTTGAGCCAAAGTCATCAAAAGTCCCCCTCTCAGAATGGGAAGTGCCGCAGATATTATTTTTTGAGTATGAGTATCTCTCAATATTTTTAACCAACTCAGAAGTTTTTTGTAATTTAATTGGGGAAGCCGAGTATCTATCTGATGACAGATTTTGAGGAATTCTGATCCACCAAGCTCGTTTGATCGCTCTCCAACAAGAAATATGGTTTCTCTCGATTTCAATGCAAGACAGGGAATCTGGCTGGGATCTTCAACACGTGCAAACACAGAAACAATCGCACTTGGGGGGATAGAGCGACCCGAAGATTCGTTATAGAACGACACATTCCCAGACACGATAGGAATATTGAACGCTTCACAAACGGTTTTTATTCCTTCTACTCCTTCCACAAACTCGCCCATTTGGTCAGCTTTTTCTGGATTTCCAAAATTTAAACAATCCGTCACCGCCAAAGGTATCCCCCCGACACAGGAAACTTTGACAATTGCTTCTACTACTGCATGTTCTGCAGCTGTACGAGCAGAAATACGAGCAATATTTGGATTTCCTCCAGAAGCTACTGCCACCCCGACTTTTGATTTTGTTTCCGATAATTCCAGATAATCACGGAAAGGAGTCATTATAGAGGCCGCAACAGCTCCCCTTTCCCAAGCGGTATTTCCTTGCACATTTTTATCGTATTTTTCAAAAATAGGTTTTTGTGAAGCAATATTGGGAGAGCTGAGCAATGCGTGAAAAACTTCTTCTAATTTCATCGTGGGTATTTTGAGGATTTCAAAAAAAGAATCAAGAATAACCGCCCTTTGTTCTTTCCTCCATCGTCATTGCGATATCTGCTAAACTTAAACTTTTCCGAGTTCGTGTCGATATGCGAAACCGGTCTCAAAAGATTGCTCCTTACTTATTGTTCATTATTCATTACTAAACGATACCCTTGTCGGAGCGGGTGTTCCGTAGGACATCCGGTCCATAACACTTTCTACGAAAAAATGTCACGGAACCAGTGTGGGCTATGCCACACTGGCTCCGACAAAAGTGAGGGGGATTTTTTTAGGATGAAAAATTACTAGAGTTATGAAATATAGAAAGAACCCTTGAACAAGAGAAAGTGCCCTCCCCCTTAGAAAAAGGGGGAATAAAAGGGGGATTTCAAATCTCTCTTCCCGCCTTAGCGGGATTCTCTCTTTTCTAAAGAGAGAGGGGAAATGTTTTAAACAAAACAGAAAACTAATTTCACGATTCAGATGAAAAATACTCTTGACATTTATGTATTTTTTATTTAAAAGTGCGTTACAAAATAAACACAAAAGCATTTCTCCTTTTGTGCATTTTTATTATGAAATTTTTCATACTTCTGCTGGCGAGTCTCTTCTGTGGATGGAATACACTTCCTTCTAGCCCCTCGTATCATGCTTCAGCCGCACAATATCATTCTTGGAGTAGATCATCTCGTACAACAACGATACAACCGAACAACAAGATTTCGATCGCTCTCCCTTGGGATGGACACTTTTCAGCAACACATTTTAGACAAGATCCCACAGACACACTCGCTCTCAAAAAGATAAGAGAGGATTTGCGAAAAGCTATCGTAGGACTTCCACCTCTCCACACGGCACAACTCAAAAACATTGAAATTCGAAATCAAACAAATGTATCCCGTGGTATGGCAAATTCTCAAACACTTATCCTCCATTCTGCATCAATCGAAACCTCCGACGAGCTCATTTCTGTGTTTGTTCACGAAATGGGGCATATTGTTGATTTGGGAGTACTCAAAAGTCTTAATGGAGGTGCCACAGAATTCCGAGATGGAAATACTCCTATTTTTGAAGATGACAAAAGTGTCGATTTTTATCGTATTTCTTGGGCTGGAGCCACTGCCACAAAACCCGAAAGCCAACGAAAGGATTTCGTGAGCGGGTACAGTATGACAAATTGTTTTGAGGATTTTTCAGAAAGTTATGTTTTTTATCGACTGCATGGAGAGAAATTTCGAGCTTTGTCCGAAAAATCAGAAGCACTGAATCAAAAGTATAATTTTTTCAAAGAAGTAGTTTTTGAGGGTGCTGAATTTCAAATTGGAACCCCCCTCGTAGCGGGATTTGACGCCAATATCTGGGACGCGACACGACTCAACATCAGCCAAGGAGATTTATTAGTAATAAAATAAATTGGAAATTGACAATTGTAAATTGCAAATTGAAAATCTCTCCCAATCCCATTTGCAAAAAGAATACAGAGATGCTGAAATAAATTCAGCATGACAAATGAAGCGTTGCTAAAAAAAGCTCTTTTCTGGGCAAATATTCTTGGTCTAGCGCCTGGAGTGAAAGCTATTTTTCTTTCGGGATCTGTCGCCCAAAACCGAGCAAAGGAAACGTCCGATATTGATTTTTTTCTTATTGCCAAAGATGGTCAAATCTGGACAGCAAGGTTTTTTGTTTTTGGAATTTTGAAATTTTTTTGGCAAATGCGTACTGACGATCGCCATGCAGGAAAAATCTGTCCAAACCACTTCATCACCGACACTCATCTACAAATTCGCGAGCAGGACGCGTATAGCGCCAATCTTTTTTCACACAATATTCCTTTGTATGACCCCTGTTTATTGTATAAAAAATTTGTTCAAGAAAATGAAGTATGGGTACACTCCTTCGGGGAGCAGTTTCGTCCCCATCCCGGGTTCAAAACTTCTCCGAACCCGGGATGGGAATGTAAAAAAATTTCTTTTTTCTGGCGGTGGATAGAGTCCTGCCTACAATATGCTCAGATGGAAAAAATCAAACGAAATCACGATTATCGACTTCCCGGTGCAAAAATTATTTTGGACGACCACGAACTCCGTTTTCATCCAAGACCAAAAAACAAATCTTTCTCTAAGCTATAAACTCTTAACTCTAAACTATTTTCATGTTTTTTTTCTGGGCTCTTGCTTCTATGATTGGTTATGCTGTGCAAGGAACTTTACTTGTTCACTATGCACGAAAAATTGATCCATTATCGGTATCTATCTATCGAACTCTTTCATTTTCGATAACTCTTTTGCCTTTACTTTTTTTTGCAACGAAGACGGAAATTTTTGGGATCCTTAATTTTTGGCCTCAAATTCTAGCAGCTTCGTTTTGTGGAGCCGTCGCCACATGGATGTATTTTGAATCACTGAAATTTCTACCAGTTGGTATCCAATCTGCCATCACAGGAAGTATTCGAACACTGCTTGTGCTGGGAGCCGGAATTTTTCTTTTTCAAGAGTTTCTTTCCGTGTGGGAATGGGTTTTTATCGCTCTCGTTGTAGGAAGTGCTACCTACCTTTCTGTACGCAAAAATCATTTTCCTCATCTAGATATACGAAGTGGTATTGGTCTTTTTTTATGTTTGGCAACTGGAATTATAGGCGTTGGATTTACATTGTTTTTGACAAGTGTTGCCAGAGATTTGAGCCCTTTTGTAGCAGGATACTTTTGGGAAACACTCATCGGATTTTTGAGTTTGGGAATGGGACTTTTACGTTGGATGATTTTCAAAAAACCAATTCAAAAAATTTCTCTTCCGACTTTTGGACGGATCGCCCTTGTCTCTTGGCCCACTATTATTGGAACGGGAGGATTTGCCATTGCCGTAACGCTTGGTCCCGTAGGGATCGTCTCCGCCATTGGAACGAGTAGTATTTTGATGATGACACTCCTTGCTCATTTCCTCTATCAGGAAAAAATGACACATGTTCAGTGGATTGCGCTTATCGTTGTTGCGATTGGTATCGCTGGACTCAAGATGGTGGGAAGATAACCTTTCTCATTATTGTCATTCCGGATTTATTCCGGAATCTAACCTCAAATACCTGCGCCCGCTTCGTCCACCTCAGGCGGACTCGCTCTGTTTTCAGAATAATACCTTGTCCTTAGATCCCACAACAAGTGTGGGATGACAGAACTAGGCTCGGCAATTCCTCTATACTTTCCAAAATCCTATCCGCACGGCTCAAATCCGTATCCTTGGTTAAACTAGTTGGAATGGCAAAACAAGTCATACCTGCTTCCTTGGCAGATATAACACCCCGTTCACTGTCTTCAATGACAAGAATTTCGTTTTTTTGTAGAGGCGTTGCATGCAACGCCTCTACCTTTTTAAACGCCAATAAATACGGTTCAGGATTGGGCTTGGTCTGAACGAAATCCTCTCTTGCTATCCGAAAATCAAAGTATTGAAAGAATCCTGTTTGTGTGTGGATAATTTCGAGATGTTTGCGCTGACAAGAAGTAACAATCCCCATCGAAAAATAAGGACGAAGTTTCTTCAATACCTCTTCTGTATGAGGGATAATGGGCGCTCCCTGATCCAAAAGTATTTCGTAATTTTTATCCCTTTCTTGCCTCAATTCGTCGACATCCTCCTCGGACAGAGCAAGTTGTTTTTGTACGGGATCCCACACATGCGTGCCCAAGCGAATCGTGTAGTGTTTGTATAATTCCTCAGCATCTCCAACAAATCCGATACGGTCAAAAACTTGTTGCACCGCTTGTGCATAGAGTGGTTCTGTATTCACCAAAATTCCGTCATTGTCCCAAAGGATGGCTTTGAATTGTTGTGTCATATATAAAATGAGTAGTGCAAAGGTAACAAAAAAAATGATAGAATCCAAGAAATATTGGTATCATTCTTTTATGGAAAATCACAAAAAATTTATTCAGCGAGCTATAGAAATCTCTCGACAAAAGATGAACGAAGGGGCTGGTGGTCCTTTTGGATGTGTCATCGTCAAAGATAATGCAATTATCGCTGAAGGATGGAATCAGGTAACCTCAACCAATGATCCAAGCGCTCACGCTGAGGTATCGGCAATTCGAGAAGCCTGTAAAAAATTGAACTCGTTTCAGCTCACTGGATGCACAATATATACCTCCTGCTACCCATGTCCGATGTGTTTGGGTGCGATTTATTGGGCGAGGCCCGAGAGTGTGTATTTCGCCAATACTGCCCAAGATGCAGCAAAAATCGGATTTGATGATGCCTTTATTTATGAGGAGCTCCAGAAACCGTTTGAAAAATTCTCAATCCCTTTTCATCAGGTTGTAGCGTTCCACAAAGATGGACTCAAAGTATTCAAAGAGTGGGAACAGAAAGAGGACAAAATGAGATACTAATCTAATTCTTTCGGATTTTTGAGTAAATCAGGGTGCGAAAATAATCCTTCTTTCCTTAACACACTTACAATATTTTTGTTAGATGCCATAACTTTCAATGAATTCAGATTACGACCACTTTGTTGAGCAACCTCTCTGAGCGAAATTAGTTTTTTTCTATTTTTTTCAAATCGGTTTGTGATCAAGGTATCCATTTGATAAGTAAGCCGATCAAGAAATATATTTTCTAATTCTTCAATCTTTTTTTTATCAAATTTCATCCAAGCTACCTGACCAGACAAAACATCATCAATTGCCTTATCCGATTGTTCCAATGCCGAAATGTATTCTTTTGTGTCTTCGAATTTCAAAGAGATATTTGGAAATCCGTGTGCCAACAAAATACAGTTTGCCAATATTCTTCCGACTCTTCCGTTTCCATCTGGAAAAGGATGGATATGTTCAAAAAAAGCATGAAAAAGAGCAGCCCTCCTCCAAGGGGTCATAGTTTTATGTTTCTCAACCAACCACACTAATTTATCCAAATATCCTGAAATTTGTACATAATCTGGTGGTTGAAATTTTGCGCCTGTAATTACTAGATTCCCTTCTCGAAATTTCCCGGGGTCCCATTTATATTTATCATCGAGCTTCACTAATGCCGCCTGGATACCTCGTATAAAATATTTTGGTATCTCAAAAGTTTTTTCTTGAAATTGTTGATACGACACTTCGTATGCTAAATTCGCCGCATCAAATGCTCCTAAAATTTCAGGAATTGTTTTTTTCCGAGTTGGATTTTCTGATAAAGCATTTTTAAGATCACTTTTGGAAACAAAAACTCCCTCAATCATAAGTGAGTTTCTCATTTCTTCCTCCAACATATATAACCATTCTGAATTTTTTACACTTGGATTTGGTAATCCGCCAAGTGCAAAAATCCATTTTTGTCGGAAAAAAACTGATGCTGATGTGATATTTTTTTTCATTATTCTTGTAAATTATAGTTAACAAGATTAAAAAAATCAAAAAAACAATAAATTCGTTCTATATAAAGAAAAAATACATTTTCAAAGAAGAAAAAATAAAAAAAGTAATTAACGATTTCACCTAATTACTCATTATTCATTATTCATTGATTCTCACTCCCACTCAATCGTGCCAGGAGGTTTGGAAGTGACATCAAGAAACACCGCTGAAATCTTCGGATCTTCCAATATTTGTGCTGCGACTTTCCCAAAGAATTCCCATGGTAATTTTCCAACCGATGCTGACATCGCATCAATGGAATCAATCGGGCGTAGGATGATGGATTCTTCTCCTACATTATTAAAAGCGATTGGCAAAAGCACTGTTGGAAATTGCCAAACTGCATCATAGAGATTCATATCTCGAAGCGTTCGGGTCACGATATCGTCAGCACGTTGAAGTGTTTGCACTCTGCCTTTTTGAACACATTTTTTGTTCAATTGGATAGTTTTCACGTTCCCTTTAAAATTTTGATCAAGGAGAAATATGCAACGGTTGATGTCTTTGTAGTGGTTGATGAGTTTGGTGGCCATTTTTTCGAAATACTCAAGTTTGAACTCTGGATCTTTTGAATTTGAACTTTTTTGAAATTTTAAAATAGCAGGATGTTTGTAGGTTCTGAAATCCCCTTGCACCCCAACCGATTTAATCGGAAGAATTGTAAACGGCGGATTTTTTTGTTGAAGCGTAAAGGCTGAGACATTTTTATGAAGGGGCTCATCACTCCCAACATCACTACAGAGGATTCGAACGCCAAGTCCGGGTCCTGGAAATGGATGCCGCCAAACGAGTTCCGATGGTAATCCCAAGA
This sequence comes from Candidatus Altimarinota bacterium, assembly GCA_021736215.1. Lineage (GTDB taxonomy): Bacteria > Patescibacteriota > Gracilibacteria > UBA4473 > UBA4473 > JAIPGI01. The sequence goes on along the minus strand of JAIPGI010000007.1, from coordinate 38,916 downwards.
ATTCTCCCAAGCTCCTCACTTCGTCTTTGTAGAGTTCCTTGAGCGGCTCAACGATTTTTCCCGCATCAATAAGTTTTTGAACTTCTGGAGCGCGATTGTGGTGCGTTTTAATTTTGGAAGCATGTTTTGTTCCTCCCGTTTCTATAGTATCTGGGTAGATAGTTCCTTGAGCGAGAAGCCAGTCGGAATGAAGATGATTCGCTGTAAAAAATTTCTTCTGTACATCCAAAAACGCATGACCGATGATTTCTCGTTTTTTTTCTGGATCACACACTCCTTTGAGCTTTTGGAGGAAATACTCGCCCTCTCTCAAAACCGTTAAGTCAGCCCCAATCCCTCGAAGAGATTTTTCTACATACTCCACTTCCCCCTCACGCAAAAGTCCCGTATCAACGAAGAGCCCCTTCACACGCTTCTCGCCAAAAATCTTGGTCAAAAAAGCAAACGCCACGCTCGAATCCACCCCTCCCGAAACAAAGAGAAATACATTTTTTTGTCCTACCTGAGCGATAAGTTTTTTCTTTTCTTCTTCAAAAAATTTCTCAATCGTCCAGTCATAGCTGACTTTGCAGATTTGTAAGAAGTTTTTGAACACCTGTTGCCCGTACTGGGAATGGGTCACTTCGAGGTGAAACTGTACGGAAAAAATATTCTTTTTTGGATGCCAATACGCCGCCAGTTCACACTGTGAAGTTGATCCACACTTGATAAATCCGGTCGGGAGAGCCTCTAACTCGTCTTGATGATTCATCCAAAAAATTGATTTCTCGGGAACATTTTCAAAAATCGGACACTTCCCGTCATGCGTAAATTCCGCTCGACCATATTCTCCTTCAACTCCGCGTTTCACTTTGCCTCCCAGCGCATACGCGAGAAATTGATGTCCGTAACAAATCCCCAAAACCGGAATGCCGAGATCAAAAATAGCACTATCCGTCGTTGGTGAATTCTCTTCAAAAACACTCTGTGGCCCTCCCGAGAGAATAATTCCCTTGATATTTTGTGATTTGAGAAATTCGACACTGACTTTATCTGGTTCGTAAATTTCAGCGAGAACATTCAATCGTCGAATTCGGCTTGCGATAAGGTGTGCATACTGTCCTCCAAAGTCGAGAATAATTATTTTTTCGTGTGCCATGGAACATGAGTATAGTGGAAAATGAAAATTTGTAGAGTGTTGACAAAAATGCATTAAATGTGTTATAATAAAATTTAGATGAATTCAGAAAACCCACAAAATATAGAAACTTTGGAAATCGATGGAAATGCTTTTACCTTCGAAACACCCACCGAAATAACTGATGATATTTTTTCATTCTATTTTGATAATTGGCATAAAGAACATGAAACAGTCTTTCAGAGAGCCTTCCGGAAAACCCCGTATGATATTCTAGAACACCACAAAGATAAAATAATTATCCTGAGAGATGCATCAGGAAAAGTAGCAGCCATGAGCCTTCCCGATAATGTTATTTTTGATGATGAAAAAGAAAATTTAGGGACTTTCGTTGTCGCAGAAGAATACAAAAACAAGGGACTTGCTACACATCTTGCAAAAAAACGCATCAATCTATTGATGAATCAAGAGCCTGATAGGAAAAACATCGATGTTTTCGCTGAGACCAAAGAAGGACTCCACTTCAGTCTATCATTTGCAGAAAAAATTAAAAATCTCGTAAAATTAGATATTGATTGCTCAGAAAATACTTTGAGAGAAATTATATATAATATTTTTGAAAAATTTAAAGATGAAGTTAAGAAAGAAGGATTTTTTGGCATGATAGAAGACTTGAGGCGAGAAGGAAAATTAAAAATAAATATTTCCCAAAATAAAGAGAAAAAAATAATAGAAAAATGGGAAGAAATATTAAGTTCTGAAATGTATCCTGATGATATAAACAGTTTAGATGACATGCTTATTGAAGACGCACTGTTGTTCATATTCCTAGACAATGGACTCGAATCAAATATTGATTTATATAAAACTGAAGACAAGGAAGAATTAAGAGAAAAACTCAAAAAAATAGGCATAGTTGTAAAATAGGTACTATTTTCGAAGAATTAGACCGCGAGCAATCGCGGTCTTTTTCTATTTTCTCACAAATCTCATCCACACATCCCCTTGGAGATTCTCTACTTCGTGCAAATGAAAGTCCTGCAGAATAGCGTTGTTCAGAAAAGCATCTTTTCCTTTGCCAAAAATCTCTGGAGCGACAAAGAGTTGCACCTCATCGACTAAATCTGATTTCAAAAGTTCCGTAGCCACTGTTGGACCGCATTCGGTCATTATGGAATCAATCCCCATCTTGGCGCACTCGGCAAGGACTGATTTCAAATCATGCGTGTCAAAAAAATGAATTTTTCTATTTCCCTCTCCTTCACTTCCTCTCCCTAAGGGCGAGGAAAGAAAAATTCGAGCAGAAGGGGGTATATCTGACTTTTTTCCGAGAACGATAATCTGGGGGTCCGAGGTATTCCTCCCCCTTTGGAAAAGGGGGACAGCCCCGCTGTACAGAGGGGCAGGGGGATTTAAATCCTCCTTTGAAAAATCTCCCTCCATCTCCCTCTTTGCTAAAGAAGGAGGGTTGTCCAGCCGACAATTGAGCTGTGGGTCATCGGCTAGGATCGTTTTGACCGTCGTCAAAAGAGCACTGTATTGCGCTCGCATTTCATGAACCTTTTGTCGGGAAATCTCATTACTTATATAATCAATCCCGGGTTCAGGGATCCCAGAACCCGGGATTTTTTTTGTAACTCGCCCGTCCAAACTCTGCGCCATTTTCACTGTCACATAGGGCATTTTTGTCTTCACAAAATGAGCGAAAAAAGGATTGAGCTCCTCGCACTTTTCGTTTTTTTCCAAAACGACCTCTATTCCTGCCTTTTTTAATTTTTCTAAATTTTTTCCCCCAAACTGCGGGTCCAGTGACCCGACAATTACTTTCTTGGGTTTGTGCTTTAAAAGTAATTCCGTACAACTGGGAGTTTTTTTGCCTTGGAAGTGGTCACAGGGCTCAAGAGTGATATATATTTCGCATTGATCCCAAAACCCGGGTTCTTTGACCCTAGAACCCGGGTTTAAAGAACTAATCGAATTCACTTCCGCATGAGGTTCTCCAAATTTTTCATGGACTCCCGAAGCAAGAATTTCTCCATCACAGACAACGACGCATCCCACTCTGGGATTTGGAGCGGTCAAATGCGGGTCGACTTGTGAAGCCAAATCGGCTGCATGATCCATAAATCCTCCTCCTTTGAAAAAGGGGGATCGAGAGGGATTTAAATTATCCATTATTTTGGCGAAGCAAGTATTTCCCAATTATATCAAATTCCAAATTCACCCCATCGCCTTCTTTTTTGGCATGAAGATTCGTTTCTCCCCAAGTGTAGGGCAGAATCGACACTTCAAACCAAGGTATTTCAAACCCGGGTTCTTTGACCTCGGAACTCGGGTTTGGTTCTGAAACATGGGAAACCGTAAGAGAGATTCCATCTACTGCAATTGATCCTTTGTGAACGACTAGCTTTTCATTCTCTTGGCTCACGGAAATTCTGAACACCCAGAAATCTGATTTTTTCTCTATTTTTAAAATTTTCCCTACTTCATCGATATGTCCTGTGACCTGATGACCTGAGTTTCGATCCCCGATACGAGCCGATCTCTCAAGATTCACCAAATCCCCTTCTTGCGCTTGCTTAAAGGTTGTTCGATTGCGCGATTCTTCCATCATTTCTATTTCTATAATTCTAAGACCGGTCTCCTTTATGAGACTGGTCTTTAAAATCGTCATACACGCACCACTGAGCGCAATCGATTCCCCAATTTCAAAAGGTTCCGTATATCCATGCGAAAGAGTAAATCGATTTTTTTCGATTTTCTGAATTTTTCCGATTTGTTCGACAATCCCTGTAAACATTCATGAAATTTTTAGCACAAAGTAGGGGCGTATTGCAATACGCCCTAGCGTAAGAACAGAACAATGTTCTGTTCTTACCATTTATAATTTTCTAATTCCTTCAACCAATTTTTAATTTGGGGCTCGTTTCGTTTCCGTGTCATTCCGAGAAGTTTTTGTTGGACGCTTTTGACTCCACAATAATTGAAAATATTTTTTACTTGGCGAAAGAGATCGTTTTTCCAAGGGAAGATATGATAGTACCAATTGGGACCATCTGCCGTCCACACACAAAGTACTTTCTTCGCTTTCATCAATCCCACAGGACGAGCTTCTGGGACAATGTATTTGGTGCCAGGAAGTTGTCGCAAAAATGTCAAAATCGGATGTGGTAAGAACTGAAAAAGCTTCCGAGATTGCACCACTCCATCAAGAAAGTTTTTCAAAGCTCCCGGAGAACCAAAGTTCCACATGGGAGAAACCACGGCTACAAAATCTGCTTCTTCCAAATCTACGGTCGGCACATCAAAAGTAGATGGGAATCCGGACTTAAAAGGACTCCCTGAAAGCATCGGAAAGTCGAAAGCATTGTATCGAGCGACTTCTAAATTTTGCTTCTTGGCTCCTCGCTCTAGCGCATCGGCATTGGCCATGCACAAACTATCCTTCTCTGGATGAGCGGTGATGATAACCAGTTTTTTCATCTCGAGAATCATTCTGCCCCAAAAGATTTTTTTTTCCAGTCGAAAAATTTTTGCCTCCCGAAAGGGAGAAGCATAGGATTTCGATGATTTCTTTTCTTTTTTCATGAAAAAATTCGCATTGGCGACGCTTTTCCTCACGGGAATTTTCCACATCGTTGAAGCTCCCGAATACTTCGAAGAAGCTACTTATGTGGGGATTCTTTTCGTTTTGAACTTCATAGGCGCTCTCTACGCCTGCTGGTTGATTCAAAAAGGAAAACCTTCTGGTTGGCACTTAGGAATGGTTATCAGCATTCTCTCTATCGCTGCATTTGTTATCAGTCGATCGGTCGGATTACCATTCTTCATGGGACATATCGGCGAATGGATGGAAGAATTCGCTATCATGTCAGTACTCACTGAGCTTCTTTTCCTTATCCCGTATGTAGGATTTTTACGAGGGAAAGCGAAGTAATGGCAGCGCCAAGGGGAATTGAACCCCTGTTACCAGGATGAGAACCTGGCGTCCTAACCACTAGACGATGGCGCCTCCCACATGGAGCTTTCTCCATATTCGCGTATTCCAATAGAACGCGGAGATTGTGCGAATTTCTCGAAAAAATTCAAGAGGAACTTTTTTCCTTCAAAAATTGCAGGCGAGATTGGCGAATCTCGCCTACGTGAAAATTGTTGTTACTTTTTTCTTTTTTGACTACATTAAACTCGATGAAAAAAGTATTTTTAATGGTTGGAATAGGACTCCTTTTGGTAGGATGTGGAAAATCTTCTGAAAAAGAACTCACCCCCGAAGAAGTTTCTCATATGACCGAAAGTGAACGAGAAGCCGAAATTAATAAAATTCTCGAAAAAGTCGGAACCCAATTACCTGAGAATTGGAGGGAAATGAGCAAACAAGAGCAAGGGCTTTTTATTCTCAAATATGGACTTGGCGTAGAACCTGATCAAAGCGCGAAAGAACTTCCTAATCAATAAGTTCGTTCTTCGTCATTTCATAGAGTTTCATATCCCACCAACGGTTATATTTGAAGTAGTGGTCTTTCCGAGTTCCTACAAATCGGAAACCGAGTTTTTCAAGAACCCGATTTGATGGTTCATTTTCGACAGTACAGGAAGCCATGATTTTATGAAGTTTGAGAACTTGAAAACCAAACCGTATCATGTATTTGGCAGCCTCTGTTGCACACCCTTGTCCACAAAACTCTGGGAGAATCCAATATCCCATTTCCGCTGCATTGATTTCTCGACTTCCGAGACTGCGAATGATGTTGAGAAGCGACACACACCCTACAAACTGATTCTTCCAAAAAATTCCCCACCGTATCATGTCTTTCTTCTTGGGAAGAAAAAGTTTTTGCGCTTCCTCAAGTGTCTTGGGCGGATCCCATTTGAGATACTTTGCCAGTTCGGAATTGCGAGATGTTTTTTCAAAGAGAATGGCAATATCACCTTTTCTCAACGGACGCAAAACAAATCGCTCCGTCAGGATGATAAGATCTTTTTGAGACGAAGTAAAAACACTCATGCAAGAATTGGACGAGCGAGATTGTATCTGTTTTTTTAACTTTGAAAATCGATTTTATGCTTTTTGAAATTGTGCGATTATTTCGCTTCGTAAGGAAGCTTCTTTCTTCATGAGAAAGCTCCCCACGACCACAATATCAGCTCCCGCATGAGCAATTTTTGAAATATTTTCTAGATTCACTCCCCCGTCTACTTCAATTTCGCCGGTAAACTTACGAGACCGAAGTGTTTTAATTTTATCCAAGGATTCCATCATAAAAGATTGTCCCCCCTTTCCTGCTTTCACTGACATAACAAGAACTTGTTCAGCTTGATGTAATACCGAATCAGAAACTGTGTCTACGGAAGTAAATCCATCAATACAAATCCCCGCTTTTATTCCGAGATTTTTCAATTTTTGCAATAATTGCAGTGTTTTTTTTTCGCTTTGTGTTTCGGTATGAATGGTAATGCCTTTACATCCCAATGATTTAAATTCTTCAAAATATTCTTCTGGATGAAGAACCATGAGATGAGCTTCTAGCGGGAGTGAAAACTGGACATGGCTTATGTTTGAAGCTCTGAATGTGGTATTGGGCACATATTGCCCATCCATTATATCTAGATGAATTCTATCAGCTGTACGTATAGAATTTATTTCTTCTTGAAGTCTGCTGAAATCCGCATCCAAAATCGAAGGAGAAATTTTCATCAAGAATAGGATATATAATTTTAAACATTTATCAAAAATCTTCAGATCCCCAACCCCTTTTTCCCAAGGGGGGTCATTTTCTTTATTTCTCATTTGATAAATCCTTTAATTTTCTTTACTTTCTCCCCTGAGAAAATCCATGAGAATTCGTACTTTTCATCGCCGAAGCACTTTTCGAAGCATTATTCGCTCTGTGTGGAGCAAGTTGGTTCCGAATCAAAATCATAAGCGCAACTGGAAAAAAATATTTTTTCTGGGAGGCGGGATATTCTTTGGATTGGTTCTATTGTATACATGGTTAATTCTCCCTCCCGTAGGGGAATCTTCCGAGCTTGCTTTTGCTGAGTCTACTATTATTTATGATCGAGAGGCTCTAAGTCCGGCGGAAGACCCAAACGATCATATTTTGTATGTTATTCATGGAGATGAAAACCGAGAATATATTCCTTTGGACGAGATTCCCGAACATCTAAAAAATGCAACTATTGCAATCGAAGACGATGGATTTTATCACCATTTTGGATTTGATATCGGAGGAGTGGCAAAGGCGGCATTAAACTACGTTTTTGGTCTCGGTGCTCGACGCGGAGGATCTACAATCACTCAGCAACTCGTAAAAAACACCTTTCTGAGTGACCAAGCGTACGAACGTTCCATTTCCAGAAAATTCAATGAAATATTACTCGCAATGAAAGTAGAGTGGGTGTACTCCAAAGATAAAATACTCGAGCTATATCTGAATAATATTCCCTATGGAAATAATGCTCATGGAATTGAAGCTGCTGCCAAAACTTTTTTTGGAAAATCTGCTCGCGATTTAACACTTTCTGAAAGCGTAATACTCGCAAGTTTACCCGTTGCCCCAACACGATTTAGCCCGTATGGAAGTAATAAAGATCTCCTTATGGGGTTTTATGAATACAACGAAAAAACGGGCGAACGTGAGTATAAAAAAGGTCGAAAAGATTTGGTCTTACAGCGAATGCTTGATCTCAAAATGATTTCTTTTGAAGATTTTAAGACCGCTTGGGCTGCTGCAAAGGATGTTGAATTTAAAACTTATCGGACCGACATCAAGGCTCCTCATTTCGTATTTTATGTACGGGAAAAAATGGAAGAAAAATATGGGAAAGAGTTTTTAAAAAATGGAGGATTACGTATCTTCACAACACTTGACCCCGATTTACAACAGCTCGCCGAAGATACCATTGCCCTTAAATCGCCTCATTATCTAGAAACGTATGGAGCCAAAAATGTTGCTCTCGTATCAATTGATAATGAAAATGGAGAAATCCTCGCGTACGTTGGAGGAAAAGACTATTTTGATGTGGAAAACGATGGACAGGTCGATGTACTGACCTCAAGTCGACAACCGGGATCCAGTTTCAAACCATTCGCCTATGCTTCTGCTTTCGCTCAAGGGTATAGCCCTTCAACGGTTCTTTTTGATGTAGAGACCGACTTCGGAGGGAATTATCAACCTCAGAACTTCAGTGGCACATTCGCTGGTCCTGTCTCTATGAGAGAAGCTCTCAATCGCAGTCTCAATATTCCGGCTATCAAAAGTACCTATCTCGCCACTCCCCAAAAAATACTTGAGTTAGCCAAAAAACTCGGGATTAAATATGAAGGCAATGCTGAAGTTCATGGTGTTGCTCTTGGAATTGGTGTTGCGGAAGTAGAGCCACTTTCTCATATCAATGCCTTTCAGGTATTTGCTGGCGATGGAACGTATTATGAACCCACCGCTATTTTGGAAGTACATGATTCCGAAGGAAAGGTTTTGGAGAAATTTAACGCTGATAAAACGAAACATGATGGACTTGATCCTGAAGTTTCTGCGCTTGTACGAAATATCCTTACGGATGAAGCAACACGTCCAACAACCGATGGATTTGACTGGAATAAATTGCTTCAATTGGATCATTATAACAATGGTGTTAAAACTGGAACTTCGAATCGACAAGCAGAAAATCCTGCATTTGATAAAGAAAAAACCGAAGATCCCGAAAAAAATCCTAAGTTTATCACCGTTCCTGGAGACTCCTGGACTATTGGATTTACTCCTCAAATAGTAACCGGAGTTTGGGTGGGAAATAATAGAGGAGAACCTATGAAGTCAGGGTCAACTGGCCTCGCTGTTGCGGCCCCCATTTGGAAAAAATTTATGACCGATGGTCTTGCCATACTTGTCGAAAAAGGATCCGATCCTGATAAATTATACAATGAACCCAAACCCTTGGTCGTCCGATCTATAAATAAGTATTCAGGGAAAATCGCCAATGAGCTCACTCCCCCAAAACTCGTTCGGGAAGAAGTATTTGCTTCTTTTGCTGTCCCAACTCAAATTGATGATTCTGTAAAACTCATAGAAATTGATAAACTCTCTGGTCGTCCGGCAACTCAGTTCACTCCGTTCTATGCTCGTACGCGAAAATATGCCATCACGGGACTTCATTCCATTCGTCCTGATATGCCAAATTGGGAAAATCCGGTGCAAGATTGGATCAAAAATCATCCAAAATTTCTTACAAGTCTTGGAGCTATCATGGACGAGGAGAAAAACAAGGATACCGAAAACGATGATTTTCGAAACCGAACGCTTGTTTCTCGCCTCGAAAATTTTGGAGATGATGTTCATAATAACTATACTCAACGGAACGCTCCAAAAATTGAAATTATTTCTCCTCGCACTGGTGGTGCACTTGCTCGTGGACTAGTCGAAATTGATGTTTCTGTTTCTGCTCAATTTGGAATGAAAGCTGTTGAGTATTATGTTGATGATCAAATTGTTGCGGACAGCACAGAATTTCCTTGGCAGGGACGATTTGAAATTCCTTCTTCCGTAGACCTCAATACAAAACATACTATTCGAGCCGTAGCTATTGATAAACTCTTGAATGCATCAGAACACGAAGTCGAAGTTTCTATCGCTCAAGACGAGACGGGACCAGTTATTAGTTTCTTGGGTCCCCTCGCCAATCAAAAAATACCTTTGGGGTCTTACATCCAAATATTAGCTGATATCAAAGACTCTTCATCGGGAGTGAAGATCTCTGAGTTTTTTCTAGACGGACAAAGTCTCGGCACCGTCGAAAAAGCTCCTTTCCAAAAGAACTTCCTCGCCAGCGAAAAACTAGGAACTCATGAGCTAAAAATTAAGGCTTGGGATTACCATGACAACATAAGCGAACGGACTATCCCCATTATTTATGAACGAGAAAAACTCATTCAGGGAACTCAACCCGAAATTAGCAATGTTCTTGTATATAGAAATTCGGTGTCGGTGGATGTCACCTTCCCCAGCCCAGAAATGATCGAATGGGCGGAACTGATGGCAGATCAAACGGAAAGTGTTGTGTTTTTGGAAAGAATTACCGACCCTCCTAAATTTGCACAATTTCAAATCACACGTAATTTTTCTGGAAAGACAAATCTCAAACTTGTCAGTAAATTCAAGGGAAGCGATGATGTTTTCGAAAGTCCCGTAAAACGAGTTGATTTCTAGATTTTTCAATTTTGCTTTTAAAGGACAAGTCTTATAGAATGCGAAACAGCAAATGATTTATTTTTTTCTTGGATTAATTATTGTCCTTATTCTTGCAGGAATAGCGATTTTGGTTTTTCACAAGAAGAAAAAACTTTCTCTTGAAGCTTGTTCTTTGGGGTGTCAAAAAATAAAAAATACGCAAAATCTTGACCCAGCCCATGCTATTCTTGAGTCTCATAAAATTTTTGTGTCAACTATTAAAGGGATGTTCTCTCCCGATACTGGAGATATGACTGCCGCTGAAATCCTGAGTCAAGTATCTGGATGCTTCAAGAATGAACACGAGATCTGGCAATTTCATCGATTGAGAAATCAAATCGCCCATCAAATGGATGTACCGGTTTCCTACGAAGATTCGCAGGCAGCGAGACTGGCGTTTATTCGGGCGCTAAGAGATTTGGTTTAAAGCGTGTTATTGCCATAATTCCCACCAAAGTAGGATATGGAGATATTGTTTTTTAAATAAGAAAACTCCTCTCGCCTTTATCCTCTCCCTTAGGGAGAGGAAGTGAAGGAGAGGGATTTAAAATAAAAAAGCTTGCCACGTCCGCCTGAGGCGAACCTGCCTGCCGGTAGGCAAGCTCGCAATGACATTTACACGGGAGGGAATTCGTAGTCGGGAAGAAAAATTTCTTGAGGGTTCGTTTTTTCGAGAACCGTGAGCAGAGCGAGCTCTGTATTTTCAAAAGGAATATCAAGTGATTTGGAAAATTTCTTTTGTTTTTCTATCGGCAAAAGTCCAACAAAAACTGGTTCCGAAAACCGCTGAACCGCCTCATTCACATCTACTCTTTGAAGGGGAGCATTTGGATTCTCCCCTTCGGAAATAAACACTCCATCTGAAAACGAATTCAGCACAAATGCTTGAGCATTTTCCCCTTGAGTGCGCAAAAATTCCTGAATCCATCTGTCCGCACGCACCTGATGCACTGGTAATTTGTAAGAAAAAGACAAGGCGTTTAGAACTCCAGCTCCAGCCCGCAGACTTGAGAATCCTCCTGGTCCGGCTACCCCACCGAGAAAAGTAAAAGACAATCCCGGGTTTTGGATTTTTTTGAACCCGAGATGAAATTTATTTAAAAACTCAAAAACTTCTCGTCCATCCATACGACGATTCGTCCATTCTCGTCGCTCTATCAACTCATTGTTTTCATCAAAAAGAGCACAAAAATGAGGGTCAACGGCGGTGTTGAGAATGAATTTCACAAAGCTATTGTATATGAATCATTCCTTATTGAACAAGTGAGCATTTCTTCTGTGTGCTCGTAACTATAAACTTCCCTCTTTTTCTCTACTCCTGAATATTTACAAAATATTCTTCATAGAACTTTCGAGATTCAATGAGTGTTTCCAATAATTTTGTGTCATCTCCTTCGTGAAGTTCTTGAGGAGAAACCTTGAGTGTAAAATGTCCCTGATATCTATTTTTTGCTAATTTTGTCAAAAAACTTTCTAGTGGGAGTACTCCAGTAGGAAGTGGGGAATAAGGAGTATTTCTATTTACATTCGAGAGATAGACAAAACGCAATTTATCTCCCAAAAATCCAATACTTCGCATAATTTCTTCTTTACTGGCCCAAAGTGCCGATAAATCCAAGCAAACATATCCTTTTTCTCGGAGTGAAAAAAGCGAATTATCAGTTCGTTCTGGAATCATTCCAAACATAAGTTGAAAGGGGGCATTTCGGCGATTAAGTTTTAAGTCATATTTTTTACAAAGTTTGGGTACTATTCCGTCCATCCATCGTTTGTATTTAAAAGAAAATGACTGTGGTGATGCCAAATTCAAATGAGCCTTTGGAAATTCCTTCACGACATCCTGAAATGCATCTACAAAGTTCTCCTCTTTCTTGTGAGGCAGCGAAAATGCCTTAATAGGTATATTGTACCTTTTTTCAAGTTTTTTGAGGTACTCAGCGTTTTGAGTGTCGTAGTTTTCATTAACGGTAATTTCGACTCCATCGAATCCAGCTTTCTGAGCAAATTCAAAAAATCGTTCGAGACCGTAGTGTGGAAATGACTGCGAATGAAGAAATATCATTTATGTGTTTTTTTTATTTTATCTCTCTATTATACCAGAAACAAGCGAGAAATTCAAGGAAGAACTACTGGTAAATATCTTTCCGATGTCCTACGTCTAAAATCAAGAAAACGCTTTTTTTTTGGCATGACAGAATAACTCGGTATTGTCCTATTCTAAGCCTGTGTGTAGCTTCTCCAAAATCAATCAAATGTTTTAATACTGAAAAAATATGATCATGTTTTTTTAAAGATTGTAACTTACCCAAAATCTTTTGCTGTACATCGGGAGACAGCGAATAAAATTTTTTCTCCGCAAATTTTGTAAAAATAAATGCGTTCATTTATTAAACAAACAAAGAAGAAGGACCGCTCTGTGAGGATTTTTTGTATCGTTCCTTTAATATTTTTTTATTTTTCATCATTTCATAATCCTCCAAATATTCTAACACCATCTCATCATTATCCTCAAAATAAGGAAGCAGCACTGCCTCCGGTTTTCCGCGATTCACAATGATGGCAAATGAGTTCGAAACATATTCATCTATTTTCCCTATGTTTTTTTGGAGCTGTGAAGTGGTGATGATTTTTGACATTTTATATAATTAATTATATATCTATTCATATTATATATGATATAAATAAAAAATCAAATCTTTTATAAAAAGTACAGAGCACCTGCTCTGTATTTTTTATTGGATACTCTAAATTGCCTTAAAAATACGTCTTGATATATTCTTTGAATTTTGTCAGTCCTTCACGAATTTGAGGGACTTCAATTCCTGAGTACGCGAAACGGATATACTTATCGGTTTCCCCAGGCAACACAGCTCCGAAATGCTCCCGCGTACAGAAAGAAACGCCTGTTTTTTCGAGCATATGAAGACGGAATTCTTCGTATTTGGTAATACCCATTTTGACCATGGCTTCGGTAACATTGACGAAGAGATAAAAAGTCGCCTTCGGTACATGCACACGAATACCCGGGCAATCTACCAACGTTTCGATGCACACATCTCGACGCTCTTTCAAAGTCTCGACCAATTTATCGCAGTACGCTAAATCCCCTTTCAGAGCCTCGATTCCCGCCCATTGAATGAAATGCGTCGTACAAGCTTCATCGTTGGTATTGATTTTATTGATTTTATCGATGACTTCCTTGGGACCGATAGCCGCTCCTAGCCTCCACCCCGTCATGGAGTATTTTTTGGAAAAAGTGTAGAGGATGACGGTTCGTTCCTTCATTCCTGGAAGCGACACGATACTTTGGGGTTGTCCCTCATACACGAGGTCGAAGTACGCTTCATCAGAGAGCACAATCCAATCATTTTTGACAGCTAATTCTGCTAGCTCTTTCATCTCTTCTGGAGAAGAGCAGACGCCCATAGGATTTTGGTAGTTATTGTAGACAAAAGCCACCGTACGAGGAGAAATCAAAGATTTGAAATGATCCATATCCATAGAGAATCCTTTGTCATCTTCCTTGTAGATGTAGGGTTTGCGAACCCCGCCAAAGAAGTCTACTTGCGATTCATAAATCGGATACCCAGGGGACGGATAGAGGACTTCATCGCCTTCTTCCATAACAGTCATAAGAAATTTTCCGATAATAGGCTTTCCTCCTGATTGAATAGAGACATTTTCCCATGTGTAATCCGTTCCATGAGTGCGGTTAATTTCTGCCGCCATGGCCTCGCGAAGGGGTTTAATTCCTGCGGCAGGACAATATCCTGTTTTGCCTTCATCGAGGTATTTTTTGCAAGCAGCAACGATATTTGGTGGAGTTGAAATATTGATATCCCCGAGATGAAAGGCATAGACTTTGTTGCCTTTTTCTGCGTAAGCAGCGGCATCTGCCGCGACCGCATAAGCGGTTTCTGTTCCGAGCCGAGACATTCGTTTGGCGAATTTCATGGGATGAAAAAATAAAGAATTAAGAGAAAGGAGTTAATAGTTGAGAGTGAAGAAAATCCCCCTTTTCATTCCCCCTTTTACAAAGGGGGAGGGAGGAGAAATTTTTTGATTTTTTTTTACATTTTTCATGGTCTATAAACTCTAAACTATGAACTATTAACTTTAAGGAAGAACTTCGGGATTGACGGGCGCTGGAATTTCAGTGCCATTCACAAAAGCGACAATATTTTCTGCGGCGATGCGTGCCATCGCTTCTCGCGTCTTCAGAGAAGCCGATCCGATATGAGGAACGATAACTGCTTTTTGAGTTTTGAGGAGTCCAGGATGAATCGTAGGTTCATTTTCATAAACATCTAAACCTACTCCTGCGATTTCTCCTGTTTCAAGTGCTTCCGCAAGAGCGGCTTCATCGACTACTGGTCCACGAGCAGTATTGATAAGAATGGCTGATTTTTTCATTTTTTTGAATTCCTGTTTTCCCAGTAGATGTTTCGTGGATTCATTCAAAGGCACATGGAGGGAGATGAAATCTGATTGAGCCAAAAGTTCGTCCATCTCAACCTTCCGTCCGCCAAGGGATTCCATATCTGATTTTGGTTTCGGATCAGAATAAAGAATATTCATATCAAATCCCTTGGCTCCTCGTTTGGCCATTGCCGTTCCAATACGTCCCGCACCAATAATTCCAAGCGTTGCCCCATACATTTCCTGTCCCAAAAAACCCAGAGGTTCCCATTTATCAAATTTTCCTTCACGGGTAAACGAATCCGCAGGCAGGATTTGGCGAGCACAAGTTGCCAGTAAACAAAATGCCAAGTCGGCAGTTGTTTCGGTGAGTACTCCGGGAGTATTGGTCACCAGCACTCCTCTGGAAGTGGCGGCAGCGACATCGATATTATTGTACCCAACAGCATAATTGGAAACGAGCTTCACGCTGGGTGCGCCGTCCAAGACTTCTCCATCAACGGGGTCTGTCAAAAGCGAAAGCAAAATATCTTTGCCCTGCAATTTTTGAATAAGTTCGGATTTGGTTAAAATTCTGTTCTCAGGATTTATTTCGACGTCCAGCCCCCCATCACGAAGTATTTGATAAGCATTTTGGGGAATGGGACGAGCAATATAGACTTTCATATTTGTCGTGGTGTTATTTGTTTCATTGTAGGGAAAATTTTTTCTTGTGCCAGTCTTTTGGAGAGGAGTCGGAGAAGAGGGAGTGCATTTTTTGATACGTTTTTTGCATCGAAATTTGGCAATGAATTTGTCCCCCAAGCTAGGTTAAAAGTATCAGGAGCGGATTTCAGGAAACCGTTCAAGGCGTAGGCGGTTTTACCGTATTTTTTTGTCAGTTTGGCAATAAATGCGGGAGCTTTGCCAAAAGATGTCTGATCGTCCATACAGCCCTCTCCCGTGATAACGATATCGGCTTTTTTTATTTGAGAATGGAGGTCGGTCAATTTGGCAATCATTTCGATACCCGATGTCATGTGAGCGTTCAAAAACACTGCCAGTCCCGCCCCCAGTCCCCCCGCAGCTCCGCCTCCGACGATGGCATTCATATCTTTGCCGAGGTCACGCTCTACGACTTCTCTCAGATGCGAGAGAAGTTTCTCGAATTTCGCAATATCGGTAACCCCTTTCTGCGGACCATAGACAGTCGTTGCGCCACGGGGTCCGAGAAGCGGATTCTCGACATCGGAAAAGACGACAATTTCTGTTTTCGCAATGCGTGGATCAAGGTTTGAAATATCTACTGAAGCGAGATTGTCTAAAATTTGTGGTCCTTGATAGGCACTCAGTTCTTCTCCTGACTCGTTCAAAAATCGTACCCCCAGCGCCCCTGCCATACCGATACCTCCATCGTTGGTGGCACTCCCACCGATACCGATGATGATTTTTTTGACTTGCAAACTCAAGGCTTCTTTAATCTGCTGTCCCACTCCAAAAGTCGTGGCATTGAGAGGATCTCGTTCTTTTTCTGAGATCAAGCAAAGTCCGCTCGATGCCGCCATTTCGATAACCGCCGTATTCTCCATGACTCCATATTCTGCCATGATTTCTTCTCTCAAGGGGTTGCGTACGGGACTGCTGTGTCTTTGCCCTTTTCGTCCATAGAGCACCGCATCCACCGTACCCTCGCCTCCATCGGCGATGGGTTGAATCCTATATTCACAATCATTTCCCAGCACTTCCCGCAGTCCCTCACGGATACATTCTGCTGCTTGCAGGGAAGTCAGCGTGCCTTTGAACGAGTCGGGGCAGATGAGGATGTGTTTCATTGGGGTCGAGAGAATGATAACGAAAAGATGAGAAATATTGAATATGAAATAAAGTTAAAATCTGTATTTGGTATTTTTGGGGTTATTTTTTATACATGGGAAGACTGTTGTTTTGTTTTTGATAAAAATAATTTGATTATTGTAGCCCATTTGTGCTACAATTTAAGTACCAAGAAAAATGGCAACCAAAGAAGCGACTGTCCGAGCACGAATTTCTCCTGATTTGAAAGCATCAGCCGAGGCGGTTTTGGAGAAATTAGGGTTAAGCCAATCTCAAGCGATTGTGCTTTTTTTCTCACAGATCGTGACGCACAAGGGGTTACCATTTCAGTTGTCACTGGAGGAAAATGACATTCCTTCTCAGTACACCACCATCAAAGACGAAGCTCATCTCAAATCCCTTCTCGGAATTGAATAATGTACACGCTTCACATTCACAAAGATGCTCAAAAGGCATTTGATAAATTCCCTCTGAAAATTCGAGAGAAGGTTTTTGATTGTCTTCGGCACATCACGGAAAATGGGCTTCATCGCCTACCCTATCCGATAGACACGCTCAAAGGGAAATACAAAAAATTCAAATATCTCGAAGTGAAAATTGCTAAGGATTATCGAATTATTCTCAGGCAGGAGGGCTGTGATATTTTTATTCGCTATGCGGGGACGCATAATGCGTTAGGGACGGGATAAATTATTTTGTGAGAATTTTATCTTTTTACTTTTTCAGCAATTTTTTGTTTTACTATTGAGTTTTGTTTTTTCACGATTTCCTTATTTAAAGCCCTAGCCTCAGAAATAGCTTTTTTGTTTTTAGTTTTAATCTCATCGTTAATAGTATTTAAATGCTTATTAAACAAATCAAAATGAGTTTGAACAACATCTTTCAGATTTATGTTCAAATTTTTAAAGTTCTGATGAATGTAAGAATGTAATGTAGATAAAGACTTCTTGTTATAAAGATATTCTGAATTCTTATTTTTCTGGGGAACAGATTTATCGCAAAGCACTTTATCAAAATCTGATAATATATCTGCTTTCTTTATAACAAATTGCCCCTTTGTTGTAATAATGAAATTTCCCCCCTGAAAATCAGGTGTCTTAATATGCTCAATTGAATTAGAAAAATTAAAAGTTTTGTGATGAGTTGTAAAATTTCTTAATGCAAAAACAAATAATCTTTCTGGAACCTTGTTAATAGTTTCAAAATTTTTTCCGATAATAGGGTCTTCCTTTTTGTCTACCAAAAAATTAATATAATTTTCTTCAAGAGAATATGTTGTAGCTACATAATTATAAAAAAGTCTAAAGAATTTCTTTCTATAATTCCTAGTCTTTGTTAAAGAAAGGTGTACATCTTTGAATTCCGTATTTTTTTGCGTAGAAAAAATTTCTTTTTCATATTTTTCAATATGCTTCATTAATTCTTTAAAATTCTCCCGAAAGGAATAGAAACTATAATCAATACAAATGAAAAAATCATACCAACAAAGTCCTTCACTATTCTCATAATCTTCCAATAATTCCTGTATTGTTTTATTTTTAATTTTTATTTTGTCCATATTTACAATCTAAAACATCTTCTTGAACACATAATTTGTTCAATAACTACACTCCAATATCCTCATTCCAGAGCTGTGGCTTCGCCGCAATAAACTCATTCATCAAATCAATGCAATCTTGATTGTCGACCACCTCTACCTCAACCCCCTTGGAACGCAACCACTCTTCTTCTCCCATAAAAGTCTGATTTTCTCCGACTATCACCTTAGGGATGCCATAGAGCGCAATCGCGCCACTACACATACTGCATGGAGAAAGCGTCGTGTAGAGTACGCACTCGCGGTAAACGGATGCTGGCTGACGACCTGCATTTTCGAAAGCGTCCATCTCTCCATGCAATATCGCGCTTCCCTTCTGTACACGGCGATTGTGCCCGCGACCGATGATCTTGCCCTTATGCACAATAACCGATCCAATCGGAATACCGCCTTCGGCGTATCCTTGACGAGCTTCATCGAGTGCGGCTTGGAGAAATGGGTCCATGGGGTTTTGTTTTTTTAAAAGTTATAAGAATTGTAGGTCTCATTTCTTTTTTCTCCAAACCTGAAGTTCTCATTAACTTCTGGGAGGGCTAATTATTGACAACATTCAGCATCTTTTCTATACTAGAGCCATCACGATGGTGAAGCACAGGTATTGGGTTCTGTCCCTTTACCCCTCTTCACCGTTTTTTGAATTCCAGTTTTGATCTAAGGTCTGAAACATAAAAAAAGTACGGACTTCTAAATTTCTTCAAAAGGCTGGAATATCGATTTCTATTTGGAATTCCGACTTTGAGAAGCTTTTTCTTGGATTCCAAATATTCAATTAAACAATGAAAGTCTCCATCACCAGAAACGATAATAGCTTGAGAGAAATTTTTATATTCAATCATGCAATGCAGTACCAACTCTGCATCACAATTTCCTTTAATAATTCCATCGTTTTCAAGCGTAGGCTTAAAAACAACGATATATCCCTTCTCTTGCATAGCTGTATACAAAGCTTCATTTCCCGATACATATCCCATAAATAAAAAGGCTTTTTTTACTCCATATTTATCCTTGAGGAACTTCCTAAACCTATTGAAGTCCAGCCTCCATCCAAGTTTTTCTATGGAAAGATTTAAATTTTGGCTGTCGATAAAAGCATAAATTTTGTTTTCCTCGGGCATTCAAAAAAATTGTATGAAACAAATTATAAATCGTCGAATCCCGATTTCATCTGTATTTCATTTTCCCAAACCTGAAATTCTCATTAAATCCTCAATTGCTCATTGTTCATTGCTTCTTGATAATTGGAAAAAATGCTTGGACGATTGAAATCATTATCACTGCTAGGGCTCTCGGGAGAGGAAGTCGAGGTAGAAGTCGACCTTCATCGAGGACTCCCTCGGTTTACGATTGTAGGACTCGCAGATACTGCCGTCCAAGAGGCCAAAGAAAGAGTGCGATCAGCGATTAAAAATTCGGGTTTCGAATTCCCTCGAGGAGTGGTTTCGGTAAACCTTGCCCCAGCGGATCTGCGGAAACACGGACCTCGGTTTGATTTCCCGATTGCGCTGGGAATTCTGCATGCGACGGGACAGATTGTCCTGCCCGAGAATTGGGATGAAAAGATTTTTCTCGGGGAGCTCAGCTTCCAAGGCGACCTGCGACCCATCCCAGGGATTTTGCCCAGCACCTCCAATGCCGCCGATAGGGGTTTCCGTGAAATCTATGTCCCGAGTGAGAACTCCCGGGAAGCGAGCGTCATCAAGGATATTGATGTTTTCAGTATCAAAAGTCTCAAAGAGTGTTGCGAACATCTCATGCGGAGTACCAAGCTCTCTCCTGTGCCCCACACAATTCTCGAAACCGTCGAATTCCCCGAAAACTTCGAATACGATATGCGCCACATCAAAGGTCAAGAACACGCCAAACGAGCCCTCGAAATCGCTGCCGCAGGCGGACACAATATTCTGATGATTGGACCTCCCGGATCTGGAAAGAGTATGCTCGCAAAATCTCTGGCGACAATCCTCCCAAAGCTGACTATCGAAGAAGCGTTGGAAATCACCAAAGTGCATTCCATTGCGGGACTCATTCATGAGAATGAACCGATTATTTTGCAACGGCCGTTTCGGTCCGTCCATCATACATCTTCGGGTGTAGCAATTGTCGGAGGTGGGAATCCCCCGCGTCCTGGAGAGATTTCGCTCTCGCACAGGGGCGTACTTTTTTTGGATGAATTTGCAGAGTTTTCAGTCAAAACTCTCGAAGTGCTCCGACAACCTCTCGAAGACGGAACGATTACGATTTCTAGAGCCTCGGGAACGTGTACATTTCCCGCTCAGATGATGCTCGTTGCCGCGATGAATCCCTGTCCCTGCGGATTTCAAGGGGATCCACACAAAGATTGTACTTGCCCCGCCCAACAGATTATTCGGTATCAGAATAAATTGTCAGGACCGTTACTCGACCGCATTGATCTCCATGTAGAAGTCCCTCGTATTCCTTTTGAGAAATTGGCAGGAATCCAAACAACCGAATCTTCCAAAGATATTCGTGCTCGTGTTGAAAAAGCACGAGAAATTCAACGACAACGATTTGCATCAAAACATATTCAGTGTAACAGCGAAATGACTTCTCCCATGGTCAAAGAGTTTTGTGAGATTGACGAAGAAACAAATAATCTCCTTCATGCAGCAGTTGTACAAATGAACTTGAGTGGACGAGCATTTTATCGTATCCTGAAACTTGCTCGCACTATTGCCGATTTAGCAGAAAATCCTCGTATTCAATTGGCTCACACAGCTGAAGCGGTTCAGTATCGCGAGCGGACTCGATAATCCTCGATATCATGCCCATTCTAAGTAATAATACACTTCCGTCTAAGGTATTTTGTCTGCGCCATGTCGATATTTATGAGGGAATTGATGATGCGGAACGCGTCAAAATTGCCAAGTCCGCCACCATGGATGCCTATGGCAAAGGGACGATTCTCTTTTCTCCTCATCAACCTGCCAGTGATGTTTGTATCCTCAAGCAGGGAGAAGTTGAACTTTATCATTTAGACAAAGGGAAAAAAACTATTTTTGAGACCCTTTTCCCTGGCGATATTTTTGGTGATTTCGGAGTTGGAAAAACTGGTTATTATGCTGAAGTAACTCGACAAAGCACTATTTGTCGCACTCCGACAAATGAGTTTTTGGATCTCGTCAAAGCTCACCCAGAGATGGCGCTCCGACTCATGAAAGTTCTTGCAGAAAAAACTATGGACTATGAACAGAAAATTGCTTCGCTTGGGAAATCTGCCAAAGATCAGATTTTGGACGAACTCATGCGTCTCCATGACAAAAATAAAAATAATATGTTCGCGAAAATGTTTCATATTCCACTACGGATTTCTCATCAAAAGTTAGCAGAAAAAACAGGACTCAATCGTGTGACTGTGACAAAATTACTCGGTGAATTACGAGATGAAAACCGCCTCAAGGTGGATGACAAAACGGGAGAAATTGTGGTAATTGAATAAAAAATATAACCCCCTTCCTCTCCCCTGACGCGGGAGAGGAGTAAGGAGAGGGTGTTCGTACACATTTTCCCCCCTCTCTTTTATTCTCTCCCGCAAGGGGAGAGAAATGTTATGATTTCTTATTCGTCAAGTAGTGCTCCGCGTCTAATGCCGCCATACATCCAGCTCCTGCCGCGGTGACAGCTTGTCTATAGTGATGATCTGATACATCCCCCGCCACAAAGACTGATGGAATTTTTGTTCTCGTAAAGTTCTCAACTTTGAGATATTTATTAGGGAGGAGTTCTAGTTGTCCGTCCAAGAAACTCGTGTTGGGATCATGTCCAATCGCCATAAAGAGTCCGTCAATTTTTAGTTCTGATTTTTCCCCTGTTTCAGAATCGGTAAGCTCTACTGATTCCAATTTTCCTTCTCCCCGTAAGTCGGTCACTTGCTTGTTAAAAATAAGTTCAATTTTTTCGTTTTCAAAAACTCTCTGTTGCATAGGCTTTGAAGCTCGCATTTGTTCACGAGGTCCACGGTAAATTTGGTAAATTTTGGACGCAAATCGTGTGAGAAAAGTTGCTTCTTCGCAAGCGGAATCCCCACCCCCAACGACCGCAACGACTTTATTGCGATAAAAAGCTCCGTCACACGTCGCGCAAGCCGTGTATCCTTTTCCCCAGTACATTTCTTCCCCTTTGCCAAGATGAAGCCAACGGGCGGATGCTCCTGTAGCAATAATAATTGCTTCCGCAGTGTATTCTGTTTCTCCTGACCAGAGTTTGAGATTCGTGGGTTCTGAGAAATCAACTTTGTCTATTTTTTTAAATTCTGTTCGGGCACCGAATTTTTTGGCCTGTTCTCGCATATCATTCATGAGTTTCGGCCCCATAATCCCTTCTGGAAATCCTGGGAAATTTTCGATTTCCGTCGTTCCCATAAGCTGTCCTCCAGCGTTTTCTCCTTCAAAAACTAAGGGATGAAGTTCTGCCCGTGCCGCATAAATTGCTGCTGTCAAACCTGCTGGACCTGAACCGATAATGATAAGTTTTTCTTTCATTCAAAAATTGGAAATTGGCAACTGAAAATTCGAGACCATCCTACTGATTTTCTCTCATTTGCCAACCCAGGAGATGTCGCTTAGACAACTATTTGCGCCAAGCACGGAAGAACGATAAACTCCACATTGCATGATACTCACTCCTTCCGATTTCGAGACGATCCTTCAAATACAGATTTTTGGAAATTCATTGGAACGATATAGTTCAGCTATTTTTATTTTTCTAGGATTTTGGATTGGACTCAAAATCTTCCGAGGATTTATTCTGAATCGGCTAGGATCAATCGTTCGTAAAACAAAAACGCAACTGGATGACCAATTGTTTTTGATTGTAAAAGAAATTTCAGGAGGATTTTTTTGGTTTATGGCATTTTATTTCACGATTAAAACACTCAATCTTGCGAATGACTTTGAGAAAATTCTCGATGGAGCTTTTTTAGTTCTTATCGTTTGGGAACTTGTAAAAATCGCTCAACGATCCGTAGAATATGGCCTACAAAAAGTACAACAGAATAAAGATGAAACCGTGGTGAATGGACTTCGTTTAGTGATTCGAATTATTCTGTGGGCCACTGCATTACTCTTAGTTTTATCAAACCTTGGATTCAATATTTCAGCCCTTGCCGCTTCCCTGGGAATTGGAGGTATTGCCATTGCTTTTGCCGCACAAAATATTTTGGCAGATCTTTTTTCCTCGTTCACAATTTATTTTGATAAACCTTTTGCTGTCGGTGATTATGTAATCGTGACGGGTCCAAATGGCTTAGTAGACGGAACGGTGAAACATATTGGACTTAAAACCACTCGCTTGATTTCTCTTCGAGGAGAAGAAATTGTTATTTCTAATAAAGAGCTTACCGAATCGCATATTCAGAATTTGAAAAAGCTCAAAACCCGTCGTGTTGATTTTCAAATTGGAGTGACCTATGACACGAGTGTAGAAAAATTAAAACTCATCCCCAATCTCGTAAAAAAAGTTATCAAAGCTCAAAAACTCGCTGAATACGGACGAACTCATTTCCATGAATTTGGTGATTTCAGTCTCAAGTTCAAAATCATGTATCACGTGGAAACGGGAGACTACGATGATTATTTAAATATTCAACAATCCATTAATTTAGGAATAAAAGAAGTTTTCGAAAAGGAAAAAATTGAGATGGCATTCCCAACTCAAACTATTCATGTAATCAAATAATACTTCATAGGGAACGGCTCTTTATCACTATTGACTTTGTTGTTTTTTTGAGTAAATTTAATACAAATTTAATATTGCTCATTTCTTCATATGAATCAGTTTTTGCCTTCTTTTTCTAATGAAAAAGATCCGCTTTCCTCCGAACAACACGACATTAAAGAACTGCAATTCACCTTGTCTCAGCTTCAAGAATTTGATGGTATAATTGATCGAGAAGGATTAACCGAGGAGTTGTTTCAACAATATCGAGAAGATGTCTGTCGTGCCATTGAATATATTCAACAAGTTATTGGGGATGAATTTATACCTTCAGAAGAGAACAATATTATTCAGTTGCTTTCTAAATTGGTGAATGACAACAATGACTCTTCTTCTCCAAATATAAATTTCCTCAGTAGTCATAAAGTCATAACACTTCTTGAACACGTTCTTCAAACATTTAAAGAAAAATCTCTTCTCACCTCTTCCGATATGCGAGAATTTGAAAAAGATTTTGAAGCGAGTAGAAACAACCAACAACAAGCTGATTTATTTAAAATTTTGGTAAACCATCAAGATTCTATTTTCTATATGATGGAAACAATACTGTCATTGCGAAAAATAAAAGAAGAAGATTTTGAAAAACTCGTGATCATTTCTCAAGGTGGCGGAAGTAGTGAAACTTTTACAAAAGCAATTTTTATAACAAGATCTATCCAAACAGTCATATCATTTCTTGAGAGAGAATTAGATCGCCTCAATATTCGGGAGACCATGAAGCAAAAAATTCCTGATATTCTTTTGTCTTTTCAAACAATCATTTGTCAATTCAAAAAAAACGGGAAAGATACAAATATCCTTCATTTAAAAGAAGAGCTATCTTGTTTGAATACATTCTTTCAGCAAACCCTTTGGAAACTCCCTATCTGGGACGAAATTATGAAAAATTCTGATCACAATTTTAAGAATTCTTTTTCCGTTCCCGCATTATTAGATGGCTGTATAACTGAAGAGGATTCTCCTCAAGAGGTATTCACTGAAGCATTCCGCTCTGGACTACTTACTAAAATCATTGAATTGTATTACGGAACAAAGTCTATGCAATATTTTTTAGAAAAAGAAAAACCACACAATCGAGACGTAAACCTATCCGAATTTATCGAAAATCTTCAAATTGTATTCGAAAAAAATTATGTTTTTGAACACCTTCGAAAAGATTGGAACATCCAAGTACATTTCCAAAATCAACTTCCTCCAAAAATGGAAAACGCAGTCCTTAACATAGATGACGGAAGTTTTTATACTATTATTCAAAATTGCATTCGAAATGCGTGCATTCATGGAAAAGCTACAAATATACAACTCACTTTTTCTCAAGGAAGTGAAGGGCAAATTGAAATTCTCATAGAAGACGATGGGAACGGAATTATTCATTCCGAATTTTCTGGAAAAAATATTGATCGAATATTCTTATCTGGTGTATCAGAAACTGGAGATGCTACTCGTGGCATGGGGTTAGGCGAAGCCAAAAAAAAGCTTATTTTGTCCGATACAATTATTGTTCCCTATCCGCACGGAAGTAGTCTTAATGGCGAAGGGGCAAAATTCCAAATAGTCCATTGGCCCATTGCGAACAGAAAAAATGAAATTCAAAATTCTCAATTTGTTACGAGTACTGCCATACAGAGTATCATGAGAAATTTGTACTAAGGCTTAAAAGGTAAATATATATATAAAAAAGTTTGACAAACAGTTCTCCAGTCCTACAATCCGCCCGTATTTTTGTCTTTTTAACCTTTAATTCTCATTGTCATGGCAGACGTATTCGACAGATCCAAACTTCATGTCAATGTCGGAACCATTGGACACGTTGACCATGGTAAGACGACCTTGACCGCTGCAATTACTTACGTACTTGCAGAACGCCTTCCTTCGAAGGTAAACAAAAAAGTAGCGTTCGATCAGATTGATAACGCTCCAGAGGAAAAAGCTCGTGGTATTACTATCGCGACTTCTCATCAGGAGTATGAATCAGAAAAACGACACTACGCTCACGTTGACTGTCCAGGTCACGCTGACTACGTTAAAAACATGATTACCGGTGCCGCTCAGATGGACGGTGCTATTCTTGTTGTTGCTGCTACTGATGGTCCAATGCCTCAAACCAAAGAGCATATTTTGTTAGCTCGTCAGGTTGGAGTGCAGAATATCGTTGTTTTCTTGAATAAATGCGACATGGTCGACGATCCAGAGATGATTGACCTTGTTGAAATGGAAATTCGTGAAGAACTTTCAAAACGAGATTATAACGGAGATAAGATTGTTATCGTCCGAGGATCTGCTCTTAAGGCTTTGGAAGATCCAAAGGGACCTTGGGGAGACAAAATCTTGGAGCTCGTAAAAGCTTTGGATGACACTATTCCTGATCCAAAACGTGATATTGACAAGCCATTCTTGATGTCTGTAGAAGATGTTTTCTCTATCAAGGGACGAGGAACTGTTGCTACTGGACGTGTTGAACAAGGAATTATCAAAATCAACGAGGAAGTTGAAGTTGTTGGAATTCGTCCAACGCGAAAAACAGTTGTTACTGGTGTTGAGATGTTTAAAAAGCTTCTCGATCAAGGACAAGCTGGAGACAATGTTGGACTTTTGCTTCGAGGTATTGAACGAGAAGATATTGAACGAGGACAGGTCTTGGCAAAGCCGGGAACTATTACTCCTCACACTGAATTTGAAGCTGAAGTGTTGATTTTGAAGAAAGAAGAAGGTGGACGACACACTCCATTCTTTAAAGGATACAAACCTCAGTTTTTCATCCGAACGACTGATGTTACCGGTGAAATCATCCTTCCAGACGGAGTAGAAATGGTTATGCCTGGAGACAACGCTAAATTCAAAGTTATCTTGGGTGCTCCAATCGCTTTGAGCGATGGAACTCGATTCGCCATCCGAGAAGGAGGACGAACCGTTGGTGCTGGAGTTGCTACAAAGATATTAAAATAGTTGTTAGTTATTAGCTCTTGGTTTTTAGCACTTAGAAAAAACCCCGCGAAAGTGGGGTTTTTTAGTATTTAAGTCATTCCAGCTTGTTTGGAATCTTATGCAGTAAGAAAAACTTCGATTACGCACATTGCATGACGCACTTCGTTCTGTAAAGAATTTCTATACTTATAAGATCCTGGACACCCTACTACGCCATAGCTACGCAGCGACGAGAGCCAGGATGACTTATTAAAAGGGCGAACACCGTTCGCCCCTACTTTTTTCAATTGATAATTGTTAATTGTTCTCTGTTAATTGATTGATAAACTTCTCCACCTTCATCGTTTGGTCTTTTTCTTCTCCATATTTTCGTACCGTCACGCTTCCGGACACCACTTCTTTGTCTCCGATTACAACAGCAAACGGAATTTTTTGCATTTGTGCATTGCGAATTCTTTTTCCAAGGGTTTCGGAAGCGTTGTGCATTTCTGCTCGCCCACCTGCAAGTTGTATTTTCTGTTGAAGCTCAGAAGCAAATCCTTCATGTTGATCTGCTACTGGTAAAATGTGTGCCTGTACGGGAGCCAACCAGGTTGGGAATGCTCCCGCATAATGCTCGATCAAGATTCCCATAAATCGCTCCAAACTTCCCAGCATTGCTCGGTGAATAACAAATGGTCGTTCCTGTTCTCCTTTTTCATTGATATAATTCATGTCGAAACGTGTTGGTAAATTGAAATCAAACTGGATCGTTGATAATTGCCACTTTCGTCCGAGACAGTCTTTGACCTTGAAATCCATCTTGGGACCGTAGAAAGCGGCCTCCCCCTTTTCTTCGGTATAGGGAAGATTTTTTTCCTTGAGAACTTTCTTGATTGATGCTTCTGCCATATCCCAATCCTTTCCTTCTCCTAAATATTTATCACTCTCTGGATCACGAAGCGAAGCATAAACTTCAATTTCAAATCCAAATGTCTCTTTGAGCACAAACCAAGCAAGATCAATAATGTTTTTCATTTCCTGCTCCACCTGATCTCGTCGACAAATAATATGTGCATCATCTTGCGTAAATCCACGTACACGCGTTAACCCCCCCAGCTCCCCTTTTTGTTCATATCGATAGACTGTTCCGAACTCATACATTCGCAGTGGCAGATCACGATATGAATGCATGTCATCGTTATAAATCACCATATGAGCTGGACAATTCATGGGCTTGAGAAGGTAGATTTCATTTTCTTGTGGCTTTCGATTATCCTGATAATCTGCCAGCGATTGTCCCACCTGAATTGGTGGATACATGGAATTATTATAAAATCCCCAATGACCAGAAGTTTCCCAGAGTGCTTTGCGTCCAATATGGGGTGTGTAAACGGGAACGTATCCTCGGCGAAGTTGTTCGTCTTCGAACCATCGCCGAAGCTTTGTCAAGATCATCGCTCCTTTGGGTTTCCAAAGCGGTAATCCTAAACCCACTGTTGGATCAATCGTATAGATTCCTAATTCTTTCCCCAGTTTTCGATGATCTCTTTTTTTAGCTTCTTCAATTAGATGTTCATATTCTTTAAGCTCTTCTTCTTTTTCAAAGGCCACACCATAAATACGAGTGAGCATTTTATTTTTTTCATCACCTCGCCAATAGGCTCCTGCCAAACGAGTTAGCTTAAATACTCCTAATTCTCCAGTTGTTGCTAGATGGGGTCCTGCACACAAATCTGAATACACGATTCTTCCTTCATCACCAATGAAAGCATAAAGGCTGATTTTTTCTCCTCGTGCGGAAATTTCATCAATCAGTTCGATTTTGTATTCATCGCCTTTGAAAATTTCTTTGGCTTCTTTTTCTGAACACATTTTTTGTTCAATCTTAAAGTTTTTATTCACAATCCAACGCATTTTTTTCTCAATTTCTTTAAGATTAGATTCGGAAACTTTGTTTTCTCCAAAATCAAAATCTTGATAAAATTCTGTCTCTGTCCATGGTCCTACGCCGCGTTTGGCATTAGGATATACCATTTTGACAGCGGCACTCATCACATGAGAGCCAGTATGTCGTCGTTTGATGCCGAGTTGATCTTTGTCCATGCCAGATGAATTATATATTCCGTAGTGTTAAAAATGAAGGATTGTATAAACCGCATGCTTTTCTAGTTCTCCTCAAAAATATTTTCGATTGTGGCAAAAGCAGTGCGGTATACGTGAGTTATAAAAAAAATCCCCGTGTCTTCCACGGAGATTCGGTACATTTACCACACCTCCGTGTCGGTTAGACTCGAGTGGTAGTTGTGGTAGATGATTTTTTTATCCCCATGCACAGGAACTTTAAAAAAAACTACTAAGAAGTCAAACAAAAAATACCCAACGTAGACGCTGGGTATTTTTTTATTTCGTATATTATATTTCAACGATTAAATACTGGAACAAGATCGAAGGAAGTAATCACCACATTTTTTATGGGTGACCATTCTCCATATCCATTGCTATTCTTGGCCCGAACTCGATAAGAGTAATTTGTTCCACTCGCTGACGTAATGGGAGGCATATCAATGTGAGATTGTCCAGACACACTGCCCAAACTCGTCCAAACGCTTGTATTCTGTGTCGCCCTTTGTAATTGGTACGAAAGAATCGAATTTGCTATAGATGATTCCACTGTCCAAGAAAGAATCACTTTCCCTCCTTGTGTAATAGCCGAAATATTCGGAGCGGATGGCACGGTAGTAGAAATTCCGCTTGTTGAAGAAGTAGCCGTAGTGGCAGATTTTGATTCATATACTCTCTCAGTCTTTGTCGCGAAAGCCGTAGTTGGTGCGGCAGTGGCAGTAGGCTTTACTTCATCGATACCTTCAGCCTTTATTGGAGGAGTCGTAATTGGTATCGTGGTAGGTTGCTTTACTGCATCTATACTTTCTACCTTTGTCGTAGAAGTAGGTTCCGCTTTTACGCTTGTCGTCGTTGTTGGTGTTTCCGTAGTTGTTGTAGAAGGAGCTAGTACCTGTGCCGGTTTTGTGGCAGTAGCTGTAGCCGTACTACTTGCCGAACTCTGAGTTGTTACGGAAGTTGCTGAAGCATCCACCTTCTCCTCTGTTGTTCCTTTTGTAGCGGTCGATGACGATGTCTGACTAGTCGTTGTAGATGTTTGTGTTGATGAGGAAGTAGGTGGAGTTTGAGTTATTGGCTTTTCCTGCGATGATTCTCCACTAGAGAGTACATATTCTTTCGTATCAGATCTGCCGCTGTTTCTGGTATAACGGAAACCACCATCACAGGAAGCATTATCCATCGCCTCAGCGTACACCATAAATTTGCTGACCCCATATTGTTGAACATCATTAGTTAAATCCACTGTGACAGTGCAAGTAGTTTTCCCCATGCATGGATTTCCTGTCCCGGGAATATTAAGAAACTCATTTGGACCATATCCAAAGTAGTTAGTTGATGAGGAGTTATAATACTTGGACATATATAGTACTATTTCAAAGATACCACTTTTTTCATCTGATGCTGTTCCTGTAACGGTTGCCACATTCCCATTTACAACTGCACTTATATTGACTGTAGGAGGTGTATGATCACATATATCTGGAGTGTTTATTAAAAGCCTTAGCCCGTCCTTGGTGAGCGTATTCGGATACGGCACCTTGGAATCTTTCACTCTTATACCAAAAGTACTCCAACCTAAACCCTCTTCTTTCGGAGTTCCTGTAATCGTACAATTTTCATTTAATTGAAGTCCAGCAGGAACAGCCCCTGAAGTAAGAGAACACTTATAATCTCCTTGTCCCCCAAATATCTTTATGGAGGCATTATATAGGCTTCCGACAGTCCCCGCAGGAAGTGTCATATCTATTGGGTAGATTACTATCGGTCCTCCATCTTCCGGAGCATGTGTACAAGTTTGATACTGATAACTCCCCATCAAAACTCCATTTGTACAGAGCCTCATTTCGCTATTTCCTTCGCAGGTATCGTTTATGCTATTTGATTCCCAGTAGGCTTTAACACTTTGTCCTCCACCAATAGTTCCCCCCCAAGGTAAAGTACAATTTGTTGGATCCGATCCGGCGCGGATAGTAAAGGGAAAGCTTGCTCGAACTGTCTCCACTATATTTCCTGTCACAGAATCCCAGTAAGCGACTTCTACATCCCAAACATAATCACCAACATATGAACTTTTTAATGGATCTTTGCTCCAATCTGCACCTACAACTATCTTACGTCCTGATGTATGCGACCACCCGACCGTGGGATTTAATTTCCCTCTTAAGTCTGGAATCCGCCATCTTATGGTGCGAACATCCCCTCCCGTGGCTTCTATCACTGCCTGATACGGACTATCCACATAAGCATTAGGAATTGACGTCGTCACAATCTTGAAAGAGGATTTTTGGAAATTTAAAGTAAATTCCTGCGTATCAGTATTTCCGAGCTTGTCGGTTACTTTTACCGTAAAAGTATAGCTCCCCTCCTTATCTTGAGATCCACTTAAAATTCCAATTTGTCTAGATAGAGTGATTCCATATGGCAAGTTTCCGTTGGAAATAGACCATGTGTATGGAACTTTTCCTCCAGTAGCTTCTAATTGATAACTATAACTTGTGCCAATATCTCCATCGGGAAGTGAGGCAGTGATGATACTAACCGGAGTCTCTGAAGGATTATTCCATCCATTTCCTCCTCCGGCAGAGAATGAGCAATCCTGTGGACAACTTTGTTTCGTTTCATCACCGTTACATAATTTATCCCCACAGTATGCTCCCATTGGACAATCCTGCGGACATGTTTGAAAAGTTTCTGATCCATTGCATTTTCCATCACCGCAAACAGCATCTCCCTGACTACATTCCGTAGGGCAAAATTTCAAATCATAATCCCCATCACATTGGTTATTTCCACAAGTACTCGGCATTCCCCTTAGTTCTGGAACATTTGGGGAAGTGGATCGTTCACTTGAAGTACCACTTTGAGTTCTTGCAGCCACTTGCCCTCCAACGGGTATACAAGCTCCTCCAGAAACTCCATTTTCACAAGGATAATATTTCCCCCTTGAATTATTCCCTTGGCAGTAATATTCTAGAATTCCATTTTTGAATGCTGAGTCGGTATACACCTGTTCGAAATTCTTACTAGAATCTCCCCATCGTACAGTCCCAGGTGTATAGATTTGAGCATCCGTATCCCCAAGTGACGCATCTGAATCTACACAAAATGCCGTCCCCTCACTTCGTCGATCTGATGAAGAAGCTCTTTCCCCCGTATTCTTCTTTGGCATATTAGAGGCTGACGAAGGATTCTCTGATGACTTCAGAACTTCCTGTTTTGGAGATTGATGTTTCTCTAAAAAATACTTTATATAATCAGAAAAAAAACTACTCGCTGACAATGACATCGTCGGAGACTCTACCGAGTCTGTGGCAAATGAAACTGTTGTGTCCTCCTGGGAACACCCTCCAATGGTAATTCCAAGAATACAAAGACACGCGAGAAAAAGAAGCGATTTCGGGGAAATGAATTTTTTCATTTTTTGGACAGAAAAATACTGCCCTAAAGTATAAATTCATACTATTGATAAAACAAATTTTTTTTCTTTTTTAAAATTCTTTTTTTCTCCTCAATATTTCATTACAATACACTCGATTTTTTCTTTTTTATTCCATGGCAAAAAAACGTATCGCTATCAATGGTTTCGGACGTATTGGACGCGCTGCTGCACGTATTATTTTGTCTCAGCATTCCAAAACATTGGAACTCGTGGCTATTAATGATCCTTCTCCCGCCGAAACAACGGCACACCTCTTTGAATTCGACTCTAATTATGGACGATTCCAAGGAGATGTAAAAATCGAAGATGGAGGAAAAATTCTGAATGTAAATGGACAAAAAATTAAAAAATTCTCTAGTCGGGAAATTTCCGAGCTCCCATGGAAACAGTTGAAAATTGATGTTGTTCTTGAATGTACTGGCGTTTTCCGAACAGGAGATTCTTGCCAACCACACATTATCCAAGGAGCCAAAAAAGTATTGCTCTCTTCTCCTGCAAAAGATGATAAATTTAAGACGGTTGTTCTGGGAGTGAATGAAAAATCGCTCAAAGGAAAAGAAACTCTTATTTCCAATGCCTCTTGTACGACCAATTGTTTGGCGCCTGTTGCTAAAGTTTTGCAAGAATGTTTTGGTATCGAAGCCGGACTCATGACTACGATTCATGCGTACACAAATGATCAACGAATCCTTGATGTCGGACATAAGGATCTTCGTCGCGCACGTGCAGCAGCACTCAGCATGATTCCTACATCAACTGGTGCCGCCAAAGCCGTCGGACTTGTTCTTCCTGAACTTCAAGGGAAACTCAATGGCCTCGCTATTCGTGTTCCAACTCCTACCGTATCCCTCGTTGACCTCACCGCCCGCCTCAAAAAGAAAGTTACCGTCGAAGAGGTGAATGCCGCCCTTCAAAAAGCATCAAAAAAAATGCCACATATTTTGGGATACGAAGAAAAACCATTGGTATCCATTGATTTTAAGGGTGATTCTCGAAGCTCCATCGTTGATCCAGCAGAAACCAAAGTGATTGGTGATCTGGTCAAAGTTTTGGCTTGGTATGACAACGAATGGGGATATACATGCCGCCTTGTTGAACTCGCTGAGAAGCTTTAGACTCAATAGTCAAAACTCAAGAAGCTTGCTTTTTCCGGGAAAACCGGTATACTTGTTGTGACTTTTCCGCTTCTTGGCGGATAAGATATCCCACCTTCAGGGAAATAACTCTTCAATACCGAAGACAAAAATGAAGGACAGGTCAGACTTCGTGTGCTGTATCTGTATAAAAGCGCCGAAAGCGAGCGCACCAATGACTTATTTTTTTACCACCATACAATATGGCAACCGATAAATTGAGCCAATGGCTCAAAGGGGAGGGTTTTATCAAATCTCCTGCATCAGATAATACTTCACCTGCTTCCACGCAGCCCCCTCAAACACAACCGATTATTCATTCTTCCACCCAGCCCCCTATCCCTCAAAAAACGGAAAAGGTACTTCCTCCTCGTCGAGATAACCAAAATCGACCGTATGCTCCGCAGCGTTCAGGTGCTCCGAGAACTGGGTTTAAATCATCAAGAAATGATTATAATCCAACCATTGGAAGACCGACTCTTGCAAAAAAAGAAAAATTTCATCCGACAAATTTCTTGAACTCTGGAAAGAAAGGGGATATCCGCGTTGTTCCTTTGGGAGGACTTGAACAGGTTGGAGAAAACATGTGTTTCCTCGAGTGGGGAAATGACATCGTTATCATAGATATGGGGATTCTTTTCCCGAGTCCAGAACATCTGGGAGTCGATGTCTTGGTCCCTGATATTTCTTACCTTGTTCAAAATAAAAGAAAAATTCGAGGAGTTATCTTTACTCATGGACATCTCGACCATATCGGAGGCGTCCCCTACTTGGCCAAAGAATTAGGGTTCCCTCAAATGTATGCCACTCGACTCACTAAAGAACTTATTTTGGCAAATAGTGAAGAATCTGGAGTTAGTTCCAAGCTCAACATTATGGAAATCAATCCAAAGTCTCATATCCGCTTGGGACAGTTTGAGTTTGAATTTTTTCATATCAACCATTCCATTCCTGATGGAGTGGGCATTGTTGCCAAAACACCATACGGAAACATCATCCATACTTCGGATTTCAAAATTGATTATAACCCTTCTGATGATCAACCTGCCGATCTCGGACGTATTTCCAAAATTGGAGCCGAAGGGGTAATTCTTGCCATGGTAGATTCTACCAATGCGTTACGACCTGGACACTCTTTGTCTGAGACATTTATTGAAGATCAGCTAGCAAAAATTGTTCGTGATACCCCAGGGCGACTTATTGTAACGACTTTTGCCAGCAACATCGGTCGAATTGGAAAAATCGTGCAAACCGCCGAAGAGCAAGGAAGAACTGTGTTTCTCTCTGGACGTTCCATGGAACGGAATCTTGTTATTGCCAAAAAATTGAACTATCTCAAATACAAAGAATCAACGATTCAGCCTATGGGACGCAAGGCCGATACCATGGATCCTCGAAAGGTATTGATTCTTTCAACTGGATCCCAGGGAGAGGAATTAGCAGCTCTCACTCGTATGGCGGCGAAGACACACAAAGACGTGAAGTTGCGCCCAGATGACACCGTTGTTTTTTCTTCTTCTCCTATCCCGGGAAATGAACTCGCTATTGTATCAGTGATGAATAATCTTTCAGAAATCGGGGTACACATGATTGATAATAAACAATTGGATACCCATGTTTCTGGACATGGACACGCTGAGGAAGTAAAACTGATGACAACTTTATTGAATCCGAAATATTTCGCGCCTATTCATGGAGAACTCTATATGCGCCATGGACACAAAGAGATGGTCATTAAGGAACTTGGATTTGCTCGAGAACGAACTTTGATTATGAAAAATGGACAAGGTGCCGTTATAAACGAAAAAGGTGTTCGCCTTATGACGGACAAAGAAGCTATCCCCGCAAGCGACGTGATGATAGAGCTTGGTGAAAAACTCGGACAACATATTCTTGCTGAAAGGACTCTTATGGCAGAAGGTGGCGCTATTTTTATGACGGTAAAACACAATGTTGGAAAGGTTCAAAAAATTGATATTCGTTCCCGCGGGTTCCGTTATATGGATACAAAACACGAAATTTTTACACAACTCGGGAGCGAAATGAAAAATGTTTTCGAGCGCAACTTTGATCCTTCTCGCCCAGAGAAAGCATTAGAAGAAGCTTTGAAAAAATCTGCACAAAAATTCTTTTACCAAAAATTTAGAAAAGAACCATTGGTTGAAATAGTAATCTAGTTAAAGATCACAACAGATCTCAACTGGCTTCGTTAAATCTTCTATCGTTTTTGTGTTTCCAAGTATTTGTTGTTGAACGATGACACAATTTTTCTTGTGAGGATCCATCGCTAAATTGTTATTCACACTAAATCTAACTCCCTGCGTACAAGCATGTAAATTCGGGCAAATATTTCCATTTTTCAAGGCCAAAATTCCTTCTGATAAATCACATCCAGGTTTCGGGAATGGTATTTTTTCTTTCTCCATAATATTTAAAGAATACACACTATGCTTTATATATAAAAAATAAATTTTGTCAACATTTTTTTATAAAAAGACGCTATATTATTGATTGTAAAAATTCGCAAAAAGAACAATTGGTTGAAGTGGTAATTTAGTATCAAGTATTAAGTATTAGGTATCAAGTATTCTGTATTTCAGGAGGGACCAAGTATGCTTGGTCTTTTTGTGTTTTTTTATGATTTTCCATCCCGGGTTCAAGAGTTCAAAGAACCCGGGATGAATCATTTTTAAAGAGAAAGCGTTTCATAAGCATGATCGTTAAAAAAGCCCCCATTCTAAGAATGAAGGGCTTTTAAAATTTTCCGTCTTAGTCGTATCGAAAAATAACGGAAAAATCTTTTTAAATTTTTTACAAATTTCTTTATTATTTTTTGGTGTTCTTTCCTATTTACTATTAAATCCGTCAGAAAAGTCACCAATAAAATAACGATTATCCCCAATAGGTTAATCCCCCCCTCCGTATACTTATCTGCATTAATCTGTAGATAAATATAAGTTGGGATTAAGACAATACTGAGTATTACCGTCCAAAGGAAGATAACCCATAATTGTCTTTTTTTCTGTTCCCACGACGGACCAGGGGTCTCCACCGTGTCGTCTTCAGAGGCTTCTCTGAAGGATCTTTGCTCTTCTTTCATTTTTTTTCTCCATTTTTTTCTCGCGCCTAAGTCAAAGAACCAGGCCGAGAAGTGTTTTATTTTTAGTTATTTAAAAATTTCTCGACACGCCCCACCTTGTACAAATTTTTTGTTCCGTGTCAAGAGTCTGGGGGAGGATTTTTTACTTTTCTTTGTAGATTGCTCCCAAGAGAGCTCCCTGAATGAGCATGGAAACCAAAAAACTCACTACCCAATAAATTACTACTGTCCAAGAAATTGTCATATACAACGGCATTCCTGCCATTCCCAAAAAAGGACCAACCAGCCACATAAAAAATGCATAATTGATTCCCTTCCTCACGCCTGTTCCTGGAATTCCTTTGTACAGGATGGCATATACAAGAGAGAAAAATAAAGCCATCAAAAATGTGATTCCAAACATGGCTGGCATATTGGCCATCATTTCAGCTTCAGGAATCCAAATAATAGGTTCAATTTCATACACCCATTTGAAGAAATGTCCACAAGTAAGACCCGCGTACAAAAAGCTAAAAATGGATAAAACGATGGCAGAAAGCAAAACTCGCTTTGTTTTCATGTTAAAAAAATTAAGTGATGTAATTGTAACTTATTTTCAATATTGATGTCGATTCGTCATTGATAAATAGATTCCTAATCAAGTTGGGAATGACAAAATGCTATAAAGTCATGAGCGAGCTTTGGGTGTCTTGATGGGTCCCAAAGCGAGCGAATACAGATTTGAGGGGGATTTCTAAAGGGGGGACGCAAGTCCCTTCTTTAATAAAAAAGACTCAATGCTTGGTCCGCTTCAGCGGAGTTGATGTAAGTCTTCGTCGCCTAATATTTAGTATTTCAATGACCTACTCCCCGCACAGAAGTGCGGGGTTTCCTGGTATACAAAAAGGGATCGCAGAGTCTGCGACCCCTTCAAATGAATACATAATAAGAATGAACTATTATCGTCCGATTGATCGAAGTCTCATCAATTTTTGACGAGCTGCAGATTGCCGCAAGTTTTCACGTTGTAAATCGGTTCCCGAAAAGTCCGTACTCGATAGAACTGGGGCTGAAGAATCTGAAAATCGTCGTGATAAACGATTTGCAGTAGGAAGTGTTCGTGTTCGTACTACTGGAGATTGCTCAGGCACAACAGAAGATTCTGTTTGAGGAACCTGCTTTTCTACAGGAGAAAGAATAATTGGACCTGGTACGCCATATCCTCCTGCCAAAACCATAGTTGGCAAAGAAAGGGCTATGAAAGCAAAAAATAACTTTTTCATAGAAAATTGGGTTAGGGGCTATTTTTATTCTGGAGAATTTCTTTAGAAAAGCAAGTTCATTTAAAAAAGGACTCAATGCATGGTCTGCTTTAGCGGAGTTGATGTTGATGTCGATCCCGTATCAAGTACGGGACAAGCTCTACTTTTCCCAGGGCTAACTCGCCAAGCACCATCGGGCGCTTACGGGCTAAATTCTGTAACTTTGAGAACAAAATTCCCGACACTGACCTACTTTTCCAGGGCTAACCCCAAGTATCATCGGCGCTGAAGGTCTTAACTTCTGAGTTCGGAATGGGATCAGGTGTGGCCCCTTCGCTCCAAGCATCGGGAATTTTACTCTCAAAGAATAATATTGATTGAAAACTCTTACCATCAACTCCACTAAAGCGGAGCAGGCACAAAGTCTTCTTTTTTGAAAGAACAGGTAGCAAAGGGCGATATGTATCTATGTACGATATCGCGCAAGCTTTGCTAACTGGCCTTTCAAATACAACGAAAATTAGAAGAAATATTGTGGTGCTTCCTGCAAATTGCTCACCGTAAGGATAAACAAGTAAGTGAGTAAAAAAAGTTCATTCGACCAATTAGTACTGCTTGGCTGAACACATTGCTGTGCTTATACCTGCAGCCTATCAACCTCGTAGTCTCCGAGGGGTCTTATGTCCGCCTAAGGCGGACGGGGAATCTTATCTTGGGAGAGGCTTCACGCTTAGATGCTTTCAGCGTTTATCCCGTCCGAACGTAGCTACCCGGCGATGCCGTTGACACGACAACCGGTACACCAGAGGTTCGTCCACTCCGGTCCTCTCGTACT
Source organism: Candidatus Altimarinota bacterium (assembly GCA_021736215.1). Classification (GTDB taxonomy): domain Bacteria; phylum Patescibacteriota; class Gracilibacteria; order UBA4473; family UBA4473; genus JAIPGI01. The sequence goes on along the minus strand of JAIPGI010000007.1, from coordinate 238 downwards.
AGGAGTAGCTTCCCTCAAATTCCCAAACGCGCACAGAGGATAGAGACCGAACTGTCTCACGACGTTCTGAACCCAACTCGCGTACCGCTTTAAATGGCGAACAGCCATACCCTTGGGAGGTGCTTCCCCCCCAGGATGCGATGGGTCGACATCGAGGTGCCGAACCAGGTCGTCGATGTGAACTCTTGGACCTGACTAGCCTGTTATCCCTAGGGTAACTTTTATCCGTTGAGCGATG
>JAIPGI010000017.1 GCA_021736215.1 Candidatus Altimarinota bacterium | reverse complement strand
GCTCCGTTGTAATCTCCGAACCACATATTGTGTTGATTGTCTTCAAAAATAGAATAAATCTTGTTGCTTAAGAGTCCTGAGTTTTGGGTATTCAAATTCTCCCAATTATTCCCATCAAATTTATAGACTCCAGATTCCCAACTACTGAACCATTTATTATTTAAATGATCCACATATACTACCTGAACTTTCCCACTGACTTGATACGTTTCCCAGCCTATGAAAGGTTGTGCGTATAATAAAGTGGAAAAAAATACAATAAATAAAATTGTTAAGCTTTTCATAATGAAGTACTCCTTTGTTTGTTGTTGAATGATTGTTTGTAGTTTTTTGTTTCGTTGTTATCGCAAGCCGCGGACGTGGCAATCTATGAGATTGCTTCGTTGTCCGCCCAAGGCGGACTTCTCGCAATGACAAAGTGATAAGTAATTCACACCAATTGCGTAAAAGAACAGATTCAGCCATTAAATGACTGAATACTATTGATAGGAAAAATAAGAAAACTGACAAATGTCCTCTTAATATCTTTTTAATCTAAGGACTATTTTTCGAACTTGGGTTATAATATTTTTTACAGAAAGCGACTATTCAATATATTGAGGGTCGTGTAATCGCTTTGGATTCAGTTGAAGTTTTAGTTTGTCTCCATTTTTAGCATTCTGAGTGATGCGACCGACAATCTGGATGTTTGAGTTTGGAAAAAGGTCGAAAGAACTGTTAAAAACGAGTACCGGTCCGGCATCGAATTCATTGGTGGAATCGATCATTTGTCCATCAACAAAGAGTCTGAAATCAGAAAAAGTTTCGTTAAAATCTTCCAATTCATTAGTTATACCATTTTCGTTTTTATCAGAAACAAAAGAACTCGTTGATACTTCTATAGTTAATCCTTCAGTCCTTACACCAGTTTTACTGCGCACAAAAGAATTTAGAAACAAAACATCTTTTGCTCCAGGAGCGAATGACTGTTTCCCGACAGGAATAGTTTGTGGGCTTATTGTTGTTGCTGATTTAGTGGAAGCCCGATAGCTATAACGAGAGAGTCTAGGAGTAGATTGAGAAGGAGAAGTGTTTGTGGATTTTCGATTTTGGTAATAATTTCGGATAAAAGAAAGATCTCCAGAGTGAAGTTGATAGAGGGCAAGTTTTGGTTTTTGTTTTACTGATACTTGGAATCCAGTTCCTACTTCTTGTGCAATAAAGTCTTCTTCGTATTGTAGACCTAATTGCAACGTGTCCCCCGCACGAGCATAAGCGAGCGTTGCTTGTATAGAAAAAATAACACTATCTCCAGCATTTAGTAAAAATCCGCCATTCACACCATTGTCCAATAAAAAAGTTATATATTTAGAATCAGCATTTATGCCCACAGAAACTTGCTTTTCCCCGACACTTAAAAAAGGATTTTCCAAAGCTTGATCTGGTCTTGCTGTCCCATAATTTTTGAATCTGATAGCTTGAATTTGTATTTTTTTTCGGTTTTGTGAACGATTTGATACCCGAAATTTTCCAACTTCAGTAGTTTCCCCCGTTTTGATTTCTGTTCCAGATCCGAGAGGAGTGATTTCAATGGCACTTATCTCATATCCTACGGTTGTATCTAACGCTAAACAGAGAGGGATAAAGAGAAATAACGCGATGACAGAAAAGTATTTGCTCATTTTTTAAATTTGTCTAATAAGTGTGCATACATGCGGGAGGCTTGTACAGAGAAAACGTCATAAAATTCTAGAGGATAATTGCTTGCTTTTGTTTTTGTAGCAGAACCCAAGACAATGATTCCGATAATATTTCCATGACTTATTAAGGGGAGAGCGAGTATGGAAAATAAATTTTTGCTTGGCCAATTTTTATCTGAATTTTTAGTGGCGAAAACTTTTCGCTTCTCCTCTATGAGCGTTTTTATAGATGACCAATTCTCTACGGAAAGGATGAGCATCTCTTTTTCGGTTTCTTTGCTTATATCCTTTGATTGAATTAACCGAAAAGTATTATTTCCTCCATTTTTATAAAACATACTGCAATCCCGTCGTGAAAAATTCATTGCCGTTGAGAGGAGATACTGAATAGTCTTTTTTTCCTCTTTTATTTTGTATTGGATAAGACTTGAAAGTACTTCTATTTTTCGGTTGATTATGCCGACATGCTTATAGGATTCAAGAAGCTTGTCCATAGATTGTTTCCGTTTGGTGATGTCTCGTGCTACGGCGATAATATATTCCTGAGATCCCTCTTTAATAAGTCGAACACTTATTTCTACTGGGAATATTGATCCATCTTTTCTCCTTTTCGTTCCCTCAAAAAAGAGGTAGTTATTATTTTTCCTGACTTCTTGAACATGTTTTTTCCAAAGTTTTTCAGAAGAAATAGTTTCTTCTATATCTGGAATTTTCATTTGAAGTAATTTTTTTTTACCATATTTCAAGTTGCGGCATACTTCCTCATTCACATCCAATATTTGACCGGTTTCGGGATCTACTACAAAAATTAAATCATTCGATTGATCTACAAGTTTTCGGAAAAGCTCTAGAGAAATATCTGATTTTTTTACCTCTTGATATCGTCGCCACGCGTACCATGTCATGGCAATCACAAATATAGGAAGTGTTGGGAAAATTAAATCATCGATGTAGAAAATATTTTTGTAATAATGAAATCCCAATATTCCAAAAAAAGTCTTTGATATCTGGAAAGTTAGGCTCAAGAGAAAGAAAAAAAAGCTTACCCCACATATCAAGATAAAATCAGCCATAGCTAAACTAGAAAAGCTTTCTCGAGAGAAAGAATTTTTAGAGTTTTTTTGGAGGTTGCCCCGAACTCCCATTTGCTCTACTTATATCAAAAATTATTCCCGAAGTAAAAGTGAAACAGAATATAATGTTCTCTAAGTTACAAAGGTTCGTATCAACTCGAGCGATAAAATAGGTATTTGAAATTTCTCAGACATTTTCTGCAAACTTTTTTGATCCATTTTTTCACCGGTTTCATCGAGTATTTCACAGATAACGACTGCTTGATTTTCCGTTATATGTTTTGCCAATTCAACAGCCGCCTCGGTGTGTCCAAACCGATCTTTTTTGTTTTTTGCAAGAAGCGGAAAAGTGTGTCCTGGGGAAACGAAATCTGAGGAGGTACTTGTCGGGATAGCGAGAAGTTTTATGGTAGTGCTTCTATCTTTGGCGGAAATTCCCGTTGAGATACCATGACAGGCGTCAACTGAAAGACAAAAATTTGTATGGTGAGCATTCTTATTCTTTTGAGTCATCTGAGGAAGTTGGATTCTTTGGATTATGGCTTCATCACAAGCGACACAAATCATCCCTTTTGCTTGAGTCAGGAGAAAATTTATTTTTTCAGGGGTCACGTGTTCCGCTAAAAGGAAAAAATCGCCCTCACATTCTCTGTATTCATCAAATACGATAATAAAATTCCCTTTGTGAAGTTCTTGAAGCGCTTTATCGATGGTGTGAAATTTCATACAGAATCTAGGATAAAAGTTTTTTCATAGCAATGGCGGTATCTGCGTATTGGGCACCATCATTTTTTCTTGCCTCAGCTTGTTCTTTGTTTAGACAAGCAAGAATTCCATGAATAATGGGGACACCCTCATCAAGCGAAACTCTCACAAGTCCTTCTCTGCATGCATTTAGGACGTATTCATAATGATCTGTTTCGCCTTTGATAACACATCCGAGGGCAAGAACTACTGTTGGTTTTTGGGAACGAATATATTTTTGAGCAGCAATAGGAATTTCAATAGCTCCAGGAACCCGTATGATTTCGTATATTTCTCCCAAAGATTTCAGTTTTTTTTCAGCACTTTGCAAAAGACTTTTGACAACATTTTTCCCTGATTTATCAAATTGAGAGGCTATGATAAGAATCATTTTTTTTGTGGTTGTGCCAATTGAACGAAGAAGGGGATTACCTCAATGAGTTCGTCATCTATCCATATTTCCACACGATATTCTCCATTCTCCTCGAATTTAATGCTATTAAAATCGCTTATGAAGTTAATCTCTTTTTCATGCTCGTTTTCATTTTTCTGTTCAAGTTTTGCCTCAAGTTTTGCAATGGTTTCTCCCGTTTCACGTTTGAGTATCTGCAACTTGAGTTTCGCTGGTTTTGATAGCGTAAGGTTGAGTACAACTGAGAGCTTAGGATGTACAACTGGAAGTTGTCTCGTTCCAATAACCTTAAAAATACCAATAACATTTAATTTCCCTTCCTGAGAAAAGAAAGCGGTATCACAGAGATGTACAAAATTAAGTTTTGGGCTCATGTTTCTCAAGATGCTTTTGAATAATAGTTTGTCGGCTTAATTTTGCAATGTGTTTTATTGAACAATAAATGTGTTCAATTGAAATGATATTAAATAAGGACGGATTAGTAACCCGTCCTTACCAAATACATACTTATTTTTATGCTGCAACGGCCTCTTTTTTCTTGTCTCTCAAATCAGGATGATATTTGTCCAAGATTTTTTGGCTGATACGTTTGAGCTCTGAAATAGGGAATGGACGAAGCAATTGCCATCCAAGTTCTAAACTTTCATCAAAACTTCTTTCAGTGTCAAATCCCTGACCAAGGAATTCTTTTTCGTATCTTTCGGTAAATGCGAGATATAATTTATCAGTATCGGAGAGAGAACTTTCTCCTAAGACCACTGCTAATTCTCGAACATCTTTTCCTCGTGCATAACAGGCAAAAAGTTGATCTTTGAGCTTGGAATGATCTTCTCGAGTAACTTTGATAGCGGTTCCAATCAAACGAGAAAGGGATTTCAATACGTCTACAGGAGGAGTAATTTTCTGTTGATGCAATCCTCGATCCAATACGAATTGACCTTCGGTAATATATCCAGTCAAGTCTGGGATTGGATGAGTAATGTCGTCTTCCGGCATGGAAAGAATTGCCATCTGAGTTACGGATCCATCGGATCCTTTTACCTTTCCAGCTCGTTCGTAGATGGTGGAAAGATCAGTGTAGAGGTATCCAGGATATCCTCGTCGTCCAGGAACTTCTTTTCGTGCGGCAGACACTTCTCGAAGTGCCTCGGCGTAGTTTGTCATGTCTGTCAAAATTACAAGCACCTGTTTTCCTTTTTCAAATGCCAAATATTCAGCTAAAGTTGAAGCCATTCGTGGAATAGCGATACGCTCGACCACTGGATCTGCGGCGGTATTTACAAAAAGAGTTGCGCGTTCAATAGCTCCCGTTCGTTCAAATTCTCGTTGGAAGTACATGGCTTCTTCAAAGGTAACTCCCATAGCTCCAAACACAACAGCAAATTCTGACCCATCAGTCACTTTGGCCTGACGAGCAATTTGGGCGGCGAGTTCTGCATGAGGCAAACCAGATCCAGAAAAAATTGGTAATTTTTGTCCTCGCACCAAGGTATTCATGATATCGATGGAAGAAATTCCTGTTTGGATATAATCAGAAGGGAATGATCGAGCATAGGGATTGATAGCCATTCCTGCAATGTCGAGTTGTTTTTCTGGTAAAATAGCAGGTCCTCCATCAATTGGTTTTCCGGCTCCGTTAAAAATTCGGCCGAGCATGTCTTCAGAAACACCTAATGTTGCTACTTTCCCAAGAAATTTTGCCTTGAGTCCCTTGGTGGCAAGTCCTTGAGTGGATTCAAACATTTGTACCAAAGCTCTTGATCCATCAGCTTCAAGAACTTTTCCCATTCGTTTCTCTCCAGTGGGTAAGGAAACTTCAACGAGCTCCTCATATTTTACACCATCAACACCCTCGACGATCAAAATAGGACCGGCGATAGCTTCGATATTTTCGTATGTCTTTTGCATGTGAAAAGGGGGATAAAATGTTGTTGAGTTTCCGTCAAGCAGAAACAAATCGCGCGAATTGTAAAAAGGTTCTAGAAAATGTCAAAGGTTTGGGGGAAAATTTTTTACAAACTGAAAAATCTTTGGGAGAAATCACATGGATGAGTTTTTCGCAGTAAGACACTACTCATAACGTTATTGCGCTAATGATGAGAGCCACTCAAGCATACATCTGTGTACTTGTAAATAAATCATGGAGGATTGCCAAAAATTAAATCTCCCTTAAATAAATTATTTGCGTTCTTTTTTTGTCCTCCGTACAATTTAGGGTAGATTTCATATTTTTTAATTCTTATACATAAGATGAATTCACTCAATCATGCAGAAATTATCGGTAACATTACTCGTGATCCGGAACTCAAAAATACCAAAGCTGGGCAAGGAGTTACCACAATTGGTGTTGCGACTAACCGCGGATGGACGGATTCTAACGGATCTCGTCATGATGAAGCAGAATTCCACAATGTGGTCTGTTGGGGGAAATTGGCTGAAATTTCCTGTCAATTCTTAAAAAAAGGTTCAAAAGTTTATTTTGCAGGACGTCTTCGAACCCGTAGCTGGGAAGATGAAGCTGGCGTGAAACACTTTCGTACGGAGATTGTTGCTCAAGATATGATTATTCTTTCTCCAAAAGGATCTAGTGGAGGAGAGGGGATTGGTGGATATTCAGCAGATGATGCAGAAGCTCCTTTGGAGGATATGGTTATTGAGGAACCATCCGCTGAAGATTTGCCATTCTAGAGTAGTTAACAAGATTACAAGTTAACGAGACTACAAGTAAGGACTGCACATTGTGCGGTCCTTTTTTTGTGAAATTTCTCTCCTACTTCTACCTTTCACAAGGGGGAAGAGTATAAATTACTCGTGATCTCGTCATCTTGTGGTCTTGTAATCTTGTTTCTCCTGTGGCACACTTCTTTCGCGTTAAATTTTACACATGGAAAAATCACTTGTATTAGTAAAACCAGATGCTATCCAAAGGGGACTTTTGGGGAATATCTTGAATCGTTATGAACAAAAAGGACTCAAAATTGTCGGAATGAAAATGATTCGTTTGGATGATGCACTTCTTCGTGAACATTACGCTCATGTGGCTGACCAACCTTTTTTTGATGAGCTTTCTCGATTTATGAGTTCTAGTCCCGTTGTAGCGTTAGTACTAGAGGGACCCAATGCGGTAGAACTGGTGCGTATTGTTTGTGGCATTAAACCGACAGATATGGGATCAATCCGTGGTGATTTTGCACTTTCAGTACAGAGAAATATCGTTCACTCATCAGATTCCCCTGCCAATGCAAAAAAAGAAGTTATGCGATTTTTTAAAGAAGAAGAACTTTTTGAATATGAGAAAGACGAATGGAAACATGCATTGGCAAAGTCAGATTATTAAAAAAGTTTCTCCATGAATACAAAAAAAAACATATTATTTCTTCTTCTTTTCTTGGGAGTGGTCTGGCGTGGGGGAGAAGCCTTAGCAGAATTCGCCGATGTAGATGTAACACATCCGTATTTTCACGCTATTCAAACTCTCGAACAGGATCATGTGGTAAAAGGATATACGGACGGAAATGTTACTTTTTTTCGTCCACTGCAGCCCGTGCTCCGATCAGAAGCCATGAAAATGCTTGTTTTGGGGGCAAATATTGACATTGAAACCGGAGGGAATTTTTTCCCTGATGTTGATGCAGTGAGTTGGTATGCGCCTTATGTTAATACTGCCGCCGCGCAAGAAATAGTGAGCGGTTTCTCCGATGGAAATTTTCATCCATCCGCACAGGTATCGAGAGCAGAATTTCTCAAGATGGTTCTTTTGGGGTTTGGGGCAGAAGTTCGTGATGAACAACCCGACGAAGATTGGTACAAACGTTTTTTGGAAAAAGCGTCTGAACTAAATATTATTGATAGTCCTGACAAAAATCCTTATGAATCACTTTCTCGTGGAGAATTATCTGAAATTTTATATAGAACTCAATACACAGCAAATCATGATTTTGAAAAGAGATACGTGTACTCGGGAAATGGGAAAGCGAGTTATTACAATGAAGGATTTGCTGGAAACTCGACCGCAAGTGGGGAATCATATGACCCATCAGATCTTACTGCCGCTCACAGGACACTTCCGTTTGGAACGTATGTCAAAGTTTCCTATGATAACAAGTTTGTCATTGTAAGAATCAATGATCGAGGGCCGTATCATTCAACCCGTATTATTGATCTCTCGCAAAGAGCATTTGAGCTCCTGGCACCCACTTCCAAGGGAGTTATCGATATTCAATTCGAAATCGTTTCTGGTCCTGAAGAAGTAAAAGCTCCAGTTCCTGAATACATCCGTCCAGAATTTATGACCGAATTAAAAAATGAGCAGATTCCCATAGTGGTATCTCAGAAAATAGAGGAATCAAAGCCTGGAGCTCGAAAAAGAAAAAATGCAGAAGCCCCGATTATTCCTCTTTTTGATGAAACTATTTCTCATTTATCTCAGGACTTTTTTCCCAATGCAGATCTCCGAAGCTCCATCCCACAGAAGCTTACTGTAGGGACAGTTATGAATTTCTCTGGAACCGCTCGAGAGAGCGGTTTTTCGAAGGCAACGGTCTTTCTCCAAAAACTTTCTGAGAGTGGGGTTGTTGAAGGAGAACAAACTCACTTTTCAGGGGTTGTTTCGGGTCACAATTTTTCCTTTCCCATTATGTTTTTACAGCCGGGGAAATTTTATATAGGCCTTGTTTTTGATGATTCCAATAAGTCTCGTGTGGGTGAAATAGAAGTTGTTTCTACTATAAAAAAGAGAGTCTATCCCGCTTTGGAATCAGATTTTTCTTCAGATTTAGATATTCGTCTTATTCCGGAAGAACAAAAAATTACTCTAGGTTGGAACATGACAGACACTACCGATATTTCAAAAATTACCTTCACTCAGAAAAATAAATCCAAAGAAATTTTTATTGAAGATGGTATTTCTTCTATAGAACTCTTGTATTCATTTTTTCAGGATTTCACCGAAGGGCAGCCGCTTGCTATAGAACTTTCTCAGGCATTTTCTCGCGACGGAACTCTTGCTAATCAGATTATGAGCTGGAAACCCGTGCTTTCACGAAACTATGAGCTCGTTTCAGGATTTCCAGATAGTGAATCGGAAAAAATTTCAATTAGTCATTTCCCTCGATACATAAAAACTCTCAGTTCCATACTTCTTGAAGGGGAAATAAAGGAAGATGTTTCTCTGGCAGAGAATGCATTTGTTATTATGCCAAATGGATTTGTGAAAGAATTTCCAGTTGAATTTTTTGGAAACAATGCCTTTCGAGTTCAAATACAGCCTGAAGATTGGGGAAGAATGATATTTGAACTAATCACAGACAAAGGCGAGATACTTTTTAATAGAGCTTTCTACATTTCCAAGAACTACATCCTTCCCATAGGGGAGAATAATGGAGTACCTCTTTCAACAGAAAATGTTTCTGGCGTTCGGTTTTGGACTAATAAATTTCGAGAAATACATGGATTAGAGGCTCTCACGGGAAGTGCTCAATTAAATGAATTTGCTCAGAAGTATGCTGAACAAATGGCCGATGAAAATTTTATTTCTCACATTACACCAACCGGACTCACTTTTACTCAACGACTCAAAATTGCAGACTTTCAGGGTGAATATGGCGAAAATCTAAGTTATGCCACAACGTTGAAATTAGCTTTAGAGGGACTTGAGAATTCAGCCTCACACAGGAGAAACATGCTTTTGCGCAAGTGGAGAAAGGTGGGTATTGGCCTCTCTCAAAATAAAAAAAGAGAGTACTATGTTGTCCAAATTTTTGGAAAATAAATAGAATTTGAAAATTGAAAACTAAAAAGTTTTGTTTTTTCTTTCAAAGTATGGGTATAATTCCTTGAAATTCTCTTTTTCAAAACTTCTGTATTTCTATACTATGAAAAAAATCGGACAGTGGTTCTCGGCTTTTATCTTAATCCTGTTTTTCTTCATGGGAGAAGGATTTTCACAGGATTTTTCGCAACCTCCAGAAGAGGTGCAAAATGTTGTAGTTACTCCTGGGAATGGGCAAGTTCATTTGCAATGGACGGATGCGAAAGATCCAGATGGAGTGGTTACAGGCTATAAGATTTACTATGGCACTACTTCTGTAACCGATGCAGAACAGTCGTATGCCGATGAGATTACGCTTGGAAACGTTACAAGTTATACTCTCAACGGATTATCAAATGGGACTACTTATTATCTAGCCATTACTGCTGTTGATGACGAAGGGAACGAATCTCAGACATATTCTCCAGAAGTTTCATCGATACCACTTGCTCCTGGAGGGGGGAATCCAAAAGTTATTGGAGCGGAACAGATTAGCAATGAACAAGTTCGAATTGTAATGTCGAAACCTGTACGTTTTCAACGTCCTTACGATGCTTTTATCGTGGAAAATTCAATGACATTTGCAGAAGTAACATTTATAGATGCGATTCCTACTGATAAAACAGTACTTATCTCTTTTGGAGAAGGGGTACTTATTCCTGAAGAGAAGTATCGGATTATCGCTACATCTGCTGTTGAAGATATGGATGGAAATCCAGTTTCTTCCGGAATTACTGATACTGTCGAGTTCCAAGCTCGTTATATAGAACCTCCAGTATTACAACCTTCACTCACCCTCCCAGAGGAAATAAAATCGCCTGTTTCTCCCAATAATTTTCAGACACCAGAAATAACTCCAAAGGATGTACTTTTCCCTCCGGAAGAGCTGATACATTCTGCTCCGGTAGAAATTCCCCAATCTGATACAACATCTCCTCTTGATGGAACGGGATTGCAAATAGACACCTCTCAGCTAGAGTCAGCAAACCTTGTTGTTTTGAAATGGACTCCTTCATTGGATGTTGATGGAGATGTTGCCGATCAGGTTTTGTATACCCGAAAAGGATTAGGGGCTTGGGATAATGGGTATTCTTTGGGAAAAACAGTCGGAGAACTCGAACTAGAAGTTGATTTTAATCAAAATTATGAAATTCGTTTGGTGACAATCGATTCTGCTGGAAATGAATCACAGGGAATAAGTTTGGCTTTCTCTACACATTTGGCACAAACTGGTCCTGGCGAAGTGGGAACGGTTATTGCCTTGTCTTTAGTTTTTTTCATGGGACTTTTCTTTTTGGGGAAACGGAGAGCGGCGTACTAAATACGAGTTAAAGAGTACAAAATGGAGATGCGTTTACAAAAATTTTTATCTGACCAAGGAGTCTGTTCTCGTCGTCATGCAGGGGCTCTTATTCGTGCAGGGAGTATTTTTATGAATGGAAGAAAGCCACTTCTTCGGCATAAAACTTCGGGGAAAGGAG
>JAIPGI010000016.1 GCA_021736215.1 Candidatus Altimarinota bacterium | reverse complement strand
GAATTCCCAAAGACGACCCCCACTATTGGGGGCTTGAAGGGGTGCGTCATAGAGTTGCTTGGCTCAAAAAAAATCATCTCTGGAGTGACTATAAACGTTTCAACGAATCAGATAAAAACATGCCTTCCAAAACCTATGCTGAAGGATTTCGTTTCCGTTGGCTCGATCTCAAAACGGGGACAAATCTCTCTCCTCCCCGTGCCGAAGATGGACTTAGATATCTCGATAGATTTGAACAATCAGGATATCCTATTGCCGCACTCGCTGGAGCATTTTCTGTTAATTGGAAAGGAGCGAGTTCTCCAGTTTATAAACCAGAACAATTTATTCTTATGGTTGAACAAGAATTGAGCCGAGTGAGAAACGAATAAACCTAAAAGATGGTCACTCTTTTTCTAGAGTCCCATAAAAAAATATCTTGTATATTCTAACTGTTTTTGAAATGAGAACGGGATTGTGTCTTTTGAAAAATGCACAATGTTGTCTCAAAGAAAGCATCAGCGCTTATTTCTCTTTAGATATTCTCATTCACCAGTAGCTAAATTTTTTCTGAAATTCGAAGCAATTGATTGTATTTACAAATTCGTTCACTTCTCGAGAGTGATCCCGTTTTGATCTGTCCAGCGCCAGTTCCCACCGCTAAATCAGCAATGAAACTATCCTCGGTTTCTCCTGACCTATGAGAAATAACCGTTCCGAATCCGTTTTCTTGAGCCAAATGCATTGTTTCAAAAGTCTCGGTGAGTGTTCCAATCTGATTTACTTTTATCAAAACGGCATTGCAGAGTTTTTTCTCAATCCCAATTTGTAATCGTTTTTTATTCGTAACTAGAAGATCATCTCCCACAAGTTGGAGTTTTTTTCCAAAAGTCTTTTGCATGAGCGCAAACCCTTCGAAATCATCCTCACTGTGAGAATCTTCAATAGAAACAATTGGGTAGTCCTTCGCCAACTGTCCATAAAAATCGACGAGTTCTTGTGAAGAAAATGGAATTCCGTCGACAGTATATTCCCCATCTTCATAAAACTCTGATGCGGCCGAATCGAGAGCTATGTCTATTTTTCCAGTATATCCAGCTTTCGCAATGGCTTCCACTATAACATCTAAAGCCTCTGTGCACTTCTTGAGTTTGGGAGCAAATCCACCTTCATCCCCTACCCCTATAGATTCCCCTTTTGCAGCAAGAATTTTTTTGAGTGTATGAAATACTTCCGTTCCAGCTCTAAGGTTTTCACTAAAAGATTCCAAATGAGGAAATATCATAAACTCTTGTATTGCCAATCCTGAATCGGCATGTTTGCCTCCATTGAGAATATTCATCATAGGACGAGGAATAGATACCTTTCCCTCTGAAAAAGGGAAATTAGGGGAAATTTTCCCAAAAAGATTGTGAATATGTTTCCACAAAGGGATCCCTTTTGAAACCGCAGCCAATCGACAAGCCGCCAAAGAAATACCCAAAATAGCGTTTGCTCCATACTTGGATTTATTTTCAGTTCCGTCCAATTGCAATAATGTTGCATCTATTTTTTTCTGATCTACCGCATCCATCCCCACTATGGCTAACCCAAGGATGGTATTTACATTTTTAACAGCCTTCTGAACGCCTTTTCCTCCATACCGATGCTTATCCCCATCTCTGAGTTCTAACGCTTCATGGACTCCTGTAGAGGCTCCAGAGGGTACTGCTGCCCGAACAGTATTTATCCCATCGGACATTTCTACTTCGATAGTAGGGTTCCCTCGGGAATCAAGAATCTCTCGAGCGAAAACGGATTGTATTAGAGTCATAAAAAGGAAAAGTTGAAATCTCTTTCATTTTAACCCAAAATGCAAAGCGTGAGAAAAGTTTTATTCGCTTTCTTGGGAACATTATTGGTGACAACTGGATCTTTGGCCAAGGAACCCTTGCGTACACAGGATTCAATCATTATCGAAAATGGGAGTGTTCCCGAAACAGGAATCATTGCAGATGCTGATGGAAAAGTGTTTTTGGAATTTGCCAAGGAGACAAGAGGGGTAAACCAATCTGATCGAACATCTTTTCAGGGAGAAATTCTTCCTCCATCTATTATCCCGCTTACAGGGAAAAAACCTCGCCCCAGAATGCAGGAGGTTCTTACTTTCGAATTACTCTCCGACACGGCTAATAAAATTCTTTTTGCTGATAAATTTGACCTCGTCAGTACGAGAACGATCCTAAGACTCCAACAAACTGACCCTGATAATTTTCAAAGAACAGCTTCCGTAAAAGTGCTTATTCCCCTCCATGAGAAATTTAATATCCTCGGTCTTTGGGAATACCGAGGAGAAAAAGAAGGATGGTTGCGTCTTGGTGGACAGGCCAAGCCATCAAGCGATCCAGATATTATGGTTTTTTCTTCAAGTATAAAAAGTACGGGAATATTTACGCTCTTTGATGAAGATCCCCCACCATCATACATTCCTCCTTTTCCGATTGATCAGATCGAATTTGTCGATACGATTCCGCCAGAATTTGTAGATACTGGTGTGCAAAACGATAATATTATTCCTGAAAATGAAGTAGGGGTAGTTCCTGATTATATTTTTCCAGAACAGCAAATTCCCAATGTCATTCCTCCCATAACCGTAGAGGGAGAAATCCCCGCCATTACCCCAGTTCAGACTCCTCAAGGAGGAATTCCCCCCGTAACAGTCGATGATTCACAAGAACCTGATGTCTTGGTGGAAAATCCCGTCGAAGAAGTGATTGTTCCGACAGACTCGAAATTACCCCAAACGGGTCCCGCCGATGGCGAGGAATCGACTTCACAAGGTTTTCCATTGGGGATAATCTTTGCCCTATTTATCGTCGGATTGAGTGCTTTCTTTGCTTTTCGGAAGAAGAAATATAGCTGAGTTGATTTTTCTATTTTTCTATGATAAAATGTCCCGAATTATTTTTTCATATCCCAATTCCAATGCAAACACTCTCCCGTCTTATTTCTTTCCAAAATCCATGGATCGAACTCATTGCCTATAGTTCAGTTGTCTTCGTTTTTGCAACGCTGGGATATTTGGCACGAGAGTTCGCTGTAGATCTTCAAGCCAATTTTTTTAGTAATGGAGGTGGCTTATTCTGAAACTCGTAAATTATCTTCAACACGAGGAGTCCCGCTTTGCGGGATTTTTTTTATTTTGTATTCCGAGAGTTGAACTGTTTGATCATTGTCTTTTTCCATTTTTTAAACTCTCCGGTAAGTATTTTTTCACGAGAAGTTCTCATGAGTTGGTGATAGAAAGATAAATTATGAATCGTTAAAAGTCTCATCCCCAAAGCTTCTTTCATCAGAAGGAGATGACGCAAATAACTTCTTGAGTATTTTTTACTATGACACACTTCACAGTCACAGTGTTTATCTAAGACAGAGCTATCCTCTTGATAGCATGAGTTTTCAATTTTCAAAATCCCATCCCACGTAAAAATAGTGCCATGGCGAGCGTTTCTCATGGGCATCACACAGTCGAACATATCAACTCCTCGATCAATCGCTTCAAGGAGATTTTCAGGAGTTCCCACTCCCATAAGATAACGGGGCTTTTGCTCAGGCATTTGTGAGACCATTTCATCGAGTACTCGATACATTTCTGCTGTTGTTTCTCCGACAGCAAGCCCCCCAAGTGCAAATCCATCAAAGGGAAGAGCTGTTATTTCTTCCAGACTTTTTTGTCTCAAATCAGAGAAACTTCCTCCCTGAACAATTCCAAAAATTTGTGGTCGTTTGAGCAGGGAAAGCTTCGAACTATATTTCGCAAAATGGGCATCAATACTTTCTTTCGCCCACTGAGTCGTCCTTTCTACGGCTTGACGGATTTTGTGATATTTGGGCACATTGGGTGGACACTCATCAAACGCCATGATGATATCCGACCCCAAGTTGTGTTGGATTTCTATGGATTTTTTGGCATCAAGAAAAATGAGTTCCCCGTCGATATGCGAACGGAACTCCACACCATGATCAAGTATTTTTTTTCGTTTGAGAGAAAACACCTGAAATCCTCCCGAATCCGTCAGGATGGGACCATCCCATTTTATGTATTCATGGAGACCTCCAAGTTTCGCTATACATTCAGAAGTTGGTCTCAAGTGAAGGTGATAGGTGTTGGCAAGCACTACAGGAGCCTGCATTTTCATGAGATCGTCCGCACTCACTCCAGCCTTTATAGCACCACGTGTTGCCACAGATAAAAAAAACGGGGTTTTTACTTCTCCTCTTCGAGTCTTGAGGATCCCCGCACGCGCAAGCCCGCAAGTCTTTTCTAGTACAAAGTTCTCATCCATGCGTGCAAGATTGTCTTGGAAAAAATATGGAAGTCAAATTTGACAATAATAAATAAATAATATAAAAGACACATCACATTGTCCTCTTCCAAAAATAAAACATGCCAAATTCTGAAATGGCCCCTGAGAAAAAAATCCTTTCTTCCGATCAGATTAATTTTTTAAAGGAAACTGTTTTAGAAATTATGAAAGATTTGCAACAAAATACCGATCTTAAAATTGAACATATTTCCAATGAAACATCTTTGAGTGACCTTAAATGGGATGAGCTTGATATTATTGAGTTTGTTTTGAGGGTAGAACCACGGTTAAAAAAAGAGTTTCAATATGATGGAGCCACAATAGAAGTATCAGAAAAAGAAATAACCACTTTTGGAGATTTGATAAAACAAATTGAAGATAGCTTGAATGGGATAGCCCCATTGAATAAGTCTACTGATGGAATATCAAATGATAATTCTGAAAATTTTCTCACAAGTTTCATAAATGCTTTCAAAGAAAAAATAAATAAATTTTATACTTAAAAATTTGTTTTGAATTTTTTAGTGGAATCTATTTTATAGAATAGATTTCTTCACTATATCTAAATCAAACCCTTTCCCTACCAAATAAGCGAGAATTTTTTGGCGTAGCTCATACTCATTCTTTGTTTTTCCCTTCTTTCTTATCTCTTCTCTCTTCTTTGAGATAAGCTCTCGCAACACCTCTTCTTGCTGATCGGAAGGGAATATTTCCTCAATCTTCGCCAAGGCAATATCTTTCTCAATCCCCTTCTCTTTCAATTTCATCAAAAGACGACGACTTCCCCACTTATTGGTGAGTACTTTAGATCGAATAAACGTTTCACAAAATCTCTCATCGGATGCCCATCCTTTTTCCTGAAACTCTTTGAGAACAATCTCGATATCATCTGATTTATTGGGAAATTTGGTACATAATTTGTTGCGTAATTCATAAAAAGAATACTCGCGCCGTGCAAGTATTCTAAAAAGATAGTTCCGAATGTTTTTCATACGCGAGAATTATTCTCCAACGCGCAAAGTTTCGCTCATACCATTCTCTACGTCAATACTTCGTGGTGAATAAATATCAAAGTTTCCTGTACCCAACGAAGTTATAAAGACTCGCGTTTCTCCAGGAAGAACTTTTCCAAAATCTTGAACTCCTTTGACAGAGAAGTGATGTGTAAACTGTCCATTATTTACAACTACAAACTCAACGTTTCCAGCGTTAACAGTATCGCTTGAAACATCAATCCCCCATTCATATAAATAAACCTTTACCTGCGATTGAGCAGTATAGTGAGCAGGTTTTTCTATTGAAGGCTGAACTATTTCTTCTGTTTCTGTCGTCTCTTGAACTGTTTTGACAGGAATAGAAGCAGGTTCTTTGGAAACCTGTTTTAGAGTAGAAGTTTCTTTTTGAGCTTCTTTTGATTCGGCTTTTGTCTCTTGTTTCTCAGTTGGAATTTCTACTGATTTTTCCATTTTGTCTGTCTCAACCTTTTGTGTTTTTTCGGGCTCTTGAGCCGTTGGCTCTACAGATGATTTATTCTCATTTGCCTTTTGAAAAATAAGCCAAATAGCAACTAAGACGATACCGATAATAAGAACTCTTTTCATTGAATAGTGGATGTAAGTACGTGAGAGTATATATAACAATTTTTCAAAACATGCAAATTATTTTTTAAAGTTTCTTAAAATAGTTTAGAGTTAATAGTTTGGAGTTTATAGAAAAATTCCAAAAGACACTTTTGTTCTTCCCAAAAATGTCTTCTGAAAACTATTCGCTTAAAACTATAAACTAATTTTTCTTATCCTCTTCAAATTCGGTTTCTTTGATCTCCTCCTCCCCCTTGGACTCAGCTTTTGCCTCTCCTGATGCTGAAGCAGGATCATGACCAGCTTCGTGCATCTTTTTTCCAAGCGCCATGAGCTTCTCTGAGAGATCATCCCCTACTTTTGTAATTTCTTCTTTCAAAGCATCATTGTTTTCAAAAATTTTCTTTGCCTCAGGGATTTCTTTTTCGAGGGATTCAATAACCTCATTTAATTCATCCTTTTTTAAAGCTTTTGCTTCTTTAATTGTTTTTTCTGATTGATAAATCAAGGAATCGAGATGATTCCGTGCTTCAACTGCTTCCTTCCGTTCTTTATCTTTTCCAGCATTTTCTTCCGCTTCTTTCTTCATTTTTTCAATTTCTGATTCGGTCATACCACTTGATCCTTCGATACGAATAGATTGCTCTTTTCCAGTAGATTTATCTTTTGCTTTAACGGATAGAATACCATTGGCATCAATGTCAAATGTTACCTCAATTTGTGGGATACCTCGTGGTGCGGGAGCAATTCCATCCAAAATAAATTGTCCCAATGATTTATTGTCTGCCGCCATTTCCCGCTCCCCTTGAAGGACATGTATTTGTACCGATGTTTGACTATCTGCATAGGTAGAAAACACATTCGATTTAGAAGTAGGAATAGTCGTATTCCTTTCAATCATAGGGGTTCGAATCCCCCCAGCCGTTTCGATCCCTAGCGTCAATGGAGTAACATCGAGCAAAAGAATGTCTTTTACATCTCCTTGCAAAACTCCTCCCTGTATAGCCGCTCCAAGTGCTACAACCTCATCTGGGTTTTGTGATTCATTTGGTTTTTTCCCAAAAATTTCTTCGACCTTCTTTTTGACCAATGGCATACGAGTCATTCCTCCAACCAAAAGAATTTCATCAATATCGGAAGCTTTGAGCTTTGCATCTTTCAAACAATTTTGGCAAGGTTTAATAGTTTTCTCTATGAGATGGGCAATTAATTGTTCTAGTTTGGATCGAGTTAATTTCCTATTCAGATGCAAAGGACCACTTTCTCCAACTGTGATATACATAAGATTGATTTCAGTTTCGGCAGTGGATGAGAGCTCTTTTTTAGCCTTCTCAGCTTCTTCTTTAATTCGTTGCATAGCGATGGGATCTTTCCAAAGATCAACGCCTGTATCAGCTTTAAATTCATCGAGAAGCCATTTAATAATGACAGAATCAAAATCATCCCCTCCCAAATGCGTATCTCCATTGGTAGCCAAGACTTCAAAAGTTCCATCTGAAATTTCCAAAATAGAAATATCGAATGTTCCACCTCCCAAGTCGAAAACCGCTACTTTTTCTTCTTTTCCTTTTTTATCTATTCCGTATGCCAAAGCCGCCGCCGTTGGTTCATTGATAATTCGTTCGACTTCAAGTCCAGCGATACGTCCAGCATCTTTTGTCGCCTTTCGTTGCTCATTATTGAAATAAGCAGGGACAGTTATAACTGCTTTGGTGACAGTTCCTCCCAAGAAGCTTTCTGCATCTGCTTTGAGTTTCGCCAAAACTTTGGCTGAAATCTCTGCTGGCTGAACATCACTTCCCTCAAATTGAATCATAACAGCATCATTTTTTCCTTTTGCGAATCCAAATGGCATTTCGTCCATTTCCCCTTTTACTTCTGAGAACTTTCGACCAATGAATCGTTTTGCCGAAAAAATAGTATTCTTAGGATTGGTAATAGCTTGCCGTTTTGCGGGAACTCCCACCAATATTTGAGAATCTTTTTTTGCAACAACTGAAGGAGTGGTTCTGCTTCCTTCTGAATTTGGAATAACGACCGCTTTCCCCCCTTCCATAACAGCAACACAAGAGTTTGTTGTTCCGAGATCAATACCTATAATTTTTGTCATTTTTTAGAAAGTATTAAGAAGTAAGTATTAAGTATAAAGTATTTAAGGATTAATTGTTTCGGTCATTCCGGCTTGTCCGGAATCCTGAGCGAGTTGCAAGTAGACTTGTGTTGCAACAGTAAATGTCATAACGAGTGTCAAAAATAACATTACTCCTGTCATCCACATATTTGACTTCTGCCACTTCTGTAGGTCCTTATGAAGAGCTTTAATCGTTGGAGCATCACTAGTAATTATTTCCATTATTCATAATATTAGCAGTCGTATTTTATGAGTGCTAAAAAATCTGTCAAACTTTTTTCTCTAAAAACTGGAAAGCTTGTTAACTCGTTAGCTCGTAAGCTGTTTTTTATTGACTTTCCTTGTAGAAAAAGACAAAAATGAAAGTATGAATATTGAGAGCATACGAGATTTTGTCAACAAGTGTCTTCACAACCCTTCCACTCGGCATGCCCAAATTATAAATGGTTTTTTGGTGTTTTTAATTGTCTTTTCTGTCGCAGTGATTCCCCTACACTTTCTCATGCCAAATACTTCGCAATGGGACTTATACAGAGAAAAATTGTTCCTATTTGATCGTATCACTGTAACGGTTTTTACAGTTGAATACATTTTTCGAATTTGGTCAGCAAGACGACCAATCGGATATATCTTTTCATGGTGGGGAATCATAGATTTAGCGGCAGTACTCCCCTTTTACATAGCCAAGATAGGACTTCTCGCCTCCCCTGAAATTTTTCTTATGCTCAGAATTTTGCGAATATTAAAATTCAGTCGTATGTACGGAATGGAAGAAGCTGCTCGACAACATTGCCAAGAAAGTCATCACGGAACATTTAATAAATTACCAGGAGAAATAGTCGAAAGAGTTGTACAAAAACATCCTTTCATTTTTCTATTAGGCATGCTCTTGCCACTTTTTTTTACAAGCATGGGGCTTCTGAGCATGATCCTTTTGGAAATGTCTGCGGTCGGTATTGCAATCGGAGTACTATTTTTTCTCTTCGCGGGAGTATTTTTTACAAAGGCTTGGCTCGATTACAACTATGATGTCGTTTATATCACTAATTATCGGCTTATTGTACAAAATAGAGAGCTTTTTGGAACCTTTGCCAATGACATTATCTATGAGTCCATTACAAACGTAGTGCCAGACAACACGGGAATTATCCGTTGGCTTTTTGGTATGGGAGATATTCATATTGAAACTGCTGCCATGGATGGAACTTTACACTTTGAAAACGCTCCCAAACCCCATCAAGTTGTTCGCCATATCACCTCTAATCGCCAAAGAGTTCATGCGGCGAGAGAGGCTCGAGAAGTCCAAGGTATGGAGATTATGCAAGAGGTAAAAAGACAAAAAACAGATATTGAACAAGAGAGCAAAGCTATCGATAGACTTGAGAAAAACATGAATAATTCGTGAAAAAATTAAATTTTTTCCAGAATTTTTGTTTTTTGTACGAACTTCTGTTGGGTATCAGAAAGGGTATTTTTCACAGCGAACTCCATGACTTCCCCTTTTGATGGACCAAAGGTTTCCCACGACCACATTGCAGTCTCAGCAGCTAACTGCCATTGAGATTGTTTTATTATAAGTCTCCAAAGAGAACTCCATTGTTCTTTCCAATTAAATTTTGTCATTTTCCCGAGAAGACTCTTTCCTAAAGACTCTGCCGTTACTTTCACTGCTGTTTTTTTAGCAACCATTTCTGTGCCTCCTTCTAGCACTTCTTTTGTTCCCTTTTCAACCAACTCTTCTGCTGCCTCTTTTCCTACTTTTTTGGCACCAATTTCAACTCCTTCTTTTACCAAGAGTTCTCCTCCCTCCTTGGTAAACCATTTTGCAGCTCCTTTGATTCCAACTGAGGCGAGTCTCCCCAATCCCGCACGAGCCCCAGCAACAGCAGCCCCAGGAGCAACTCCGGCAAAAGTTCCAACTATAAAGGGGATAATTGCCACAGCATCAAGTCCTGCATTCACTCCAAACATAGTCCAACGAGCCCATGTTGGCAAATCACTCGAATAATCATCAAGTCTTTCAAAAGATTTTATACTTCCCCAAATGGGTAAAGATTCGAATACATCTGACCACCAACTTGAATCTTTCATGGTCTCTTTGAACCCATCCCAATTCCCATCTTTCCAAGAAAAAAAGAGCTCTTTTATTGTTGAATAACCAACAAAGACCATTCCTCCCTTGACCCCGAATCCAAGTTTTTTATTTCGTTCAAGAAATCTCGCCCCCGCTGGTCCATGCTTTGCAAATTCATCTCCATATTTTGAAAGAAGTTCTTTCATTTCTGGAGCAAATTTTTCAGGACCAATTTTGGCAAACTTATTCTTCAATTCCATAGCCTCTCCTTCAAATTTTCCTTTTAAGTTATTAAGTTCAAACATTTTCTTTTCTACAGTTTTTCTCGCAATTTCTTGTTCTATTTTTTGTTCAGCACGAGTTTTGAGAACACGTCGGATTGTTCCTTTCGAATCATCAATAATATTCTCTGCTTGTCCGATTCTAATTTCCGCCTCTTGTTTGATATCTTCTATATTTTTCTCAAGGGTAGCCAGGTCTTTCCCTTTGAAAAAAACTTCTTTTTTGCTTTTGGCGAATTGATATTTCACGAATTCAATAGGGTGTGTGATGATAAGCCAGAATTTTTTAAGAATATTTCCATCAGAACTCTCCCCTATTACTTCTTCAAAATCCTTGATAACAAGTTTCTTTTCGCCTGTTTTTTCATCTACCCCTTCTTTGACATATTTATCTGCTACCTTTTCTACCAAAGTTCCTACATTATGTACGATTCCCTCTCTTGGAGATTCCATTTTTTCACCCGAAAGCCAAAGAAGCCATTTTTTATTTTTTTCTGCCTCTTCCCACATTTTCATAGCATTGGTAAGTTTCTTATCATCCTGAAACGTTTCCATCCCTTCTTCGATAAGAGTGGCTTGTCTTTTCCCAAAGCCCAGAGCTTCGGCACCATCCCCAAATGCTCCTGATGATTTTTTTTCTTCTTTTTTTTCGTTCTGATTTTGTTTTTCTGAAAGATCTTCCAATTCTGAACCGACATATTCCTTTTTGACGAAATTATTCATTTCCTTTCTTTCGATTTGTTCCTTATTCTGTTCTTTTAGTTCTTTCTGTTCAGAAAGGACTTCATTTTTATTTTGCTGGTTTTTTTTATCGTCTTTTGAAGACATCAGAAAAGAGAATTATTTCTCCTCATTATATCATAATGAAGCGGAAAAATCAATACATTGCATCATTATAAAACCTGATTTATCGGGTTGTGACAACTTCTGAGAGATGGCTTCAATTCCACCTTCAAAAACTCAGGGGCCCTCATAATAATAACCACTATTCCACATCGAATCCCGGAAAAACTTCATTTACATCTTCTAAATCTTCTATGGCAGCAATGAATTTCTCCAACTGATCCAATTGTGTTTGATCCGTGATGACGCGTGGATCTTTCGGACGATATTGTGGTTCTGCTTTAACAATAACTATTCCCATACGAACAAGTTCATCTCGCACCTTTGCGAGATTCGCAAAAGAAGTCACTATTTCCGAATTTCCTTCTCCAAATTCAAAATCTTCTGCTCCTGCTCCGACGGCTAATTCAAACAATTCATCCTCTGATTTTTTTCCGTTTTGAATCTGAATGATTCCCACATGATCAAACAAAAATGAAACTGATCCAGAACTCCCCAAAGTACCTCCGTATCGCGTAAATGTTGTACGAATTTCTGGGAATGTTCGATTTACATTGTCTGTGAGAGCCGTGACTATAAAAGGAATCCCATGCGGACCAAATCCTTCATATACCGTTTCAATAAATTGAGCCGCATCTTTATCAGCCCCAGAGAGTTTCTTGAGGATACGATCAATATTGGTTCCTGGCACATTATCGGCTTTTGCATTCGCAATAGCAGTCCTGAGAGGAGAATTGGTATCAGGACTCGGATCACTTCTTCCAGCAATAGTAATTAGTTTGGCGTGCTTGGTAAGAACTTTACTTCTTTGACCATCCGTAATCGCCTTTTTATGCTTAATCGAATGCCATTTACTATGACCAGACATTTTTGATTTTGGATATTAGACTTTAGATTTTAGACCGCAAAGAATGTACTTATATTTTTGTTTTTTTCAATGTCTCTACCTCTCTATCGCTCAAAATTCTCCATTTCCCTTCCCTCATTTCTCCCAGCGAAACATTCCCTACTCTAATTCGAAGAAGATCTTTAACTTCAAGGCCAACCGCTTCACACATCTTTCGAATTTGACGATTGCGCCCCTCATGAAGAATGAAACGAAATATCTCTTTCCCAACTCCTTCTATGTGGCAGGGAACTGTTTGTTTTCCATTTACAATTATTCCAGCCTTCAGTTTCTTTAAAATATCTTCGGTAACTATGCCTTTTATGACAACGAGATATTCTTTTTCTTGCTCAAAGCTCGGATGAGCAAGTGCATTTCCTAAATCACCGTCATTCGTCAAAAGAAGTAATCCATGGGAATCTTTGTCCAAGCGTCCAATAGGAAAAATTCTTTCCGATCCAAAATCAAAATCTAACAATGTTATAGCTCCTCGATTTGGGGAAAGGGTACATTCCACCCCTCTGGGTTTGTAGAAAGCAATTACCTTCTTTTTCAAGTGCTTTATTTGAATTTTTTTTCCGTCCACGAGAACGTCTTCTTTCCCCGAAGTTTTATCCCCTAGAAGTGCCTTTTTTCCATTCATAAAAATTCTCCCTGCACGAATAAGATCCTCTGCATGACGACGAGAACAGACTCC
>JAIPGI010000006.1 GCA_021736215.1 Candidatus Altimarinota bacterium | reverse complement strand
AAGGTTGTCCTATGTGACGGAGTGTCCACAACATAGAGGGATAGGGGAGATTGAGTGATTGAAATTTTTCAGCGTAGGGAGAACTTTCCGTCCAGAGAACGGCTCCTCCAGAAACGCACGAAAGAACTTTTTCTCGACCAAAACTCAAAATTCGAACATCAGCAGAAAATTTTTCATCACCCGTTCCTTTTTCAAAGGATGGCAGAAGGTGGGCACAATCTTCGATAACAAAAATACATTTTTGTTTAGCAATACTGGCAATTTCTTCTACGGGAGCGGGTTGTCCAAAAACATGAGGAACGACCACCATCGAAATGTTCTCGGCTTTGCGTACAAAATCTTCAATGGCAATAACTCCGTTTTTATCCGTATCAATCCATTCAATCTGATATCCTTTTTCCAAAAAAGGAGTAGCTACAACGGCACAAATAAAAGCCGGAATTCCAATTTTTTTCTCTTTTGGAGGATTTACGATTTTTATGATTTCTCCCAATCCCGTTCTTGCGGCATTGGTAAGAAAATAATTTTTTGTTCCGAAAAATTCAGCAAAGTTTAGATTTTTCCTACTTCCGATGCGCCACATCTGGAGTGCGGCATGGATGGCATCACTGAATGTAAAGTTTGGAGAAATTTGATTCGAAACAAGTTTTTTCATGAAAATATCTTGAGTACGGACTGGGGCAATCGAGATTCGAGAAGCACCGCGTCATTTTTGCTTAGAGTTTGTATCATTTTTTGAAGCATTTGCACATCATCTCCGTGAAATCGAGCTCCACAGATATCCTTTCCAATTTCTGAAAAATCACGCTTCATCCAAAAAACTTCGGCTTGGATGTCACGAAGGGCTTCAAATATTTGTTGGTGGACAAGCGATGCCGTATTTCCTAGCTCTAGGAGGGGGAGAGAGACAAAAACTTTTTTCCCTTTTCCTTTCTTCAAATGCTCTATGGCGCACAAAACTCCGTCAGGGTTTGCTGAGTACAGATCTTTCATTAAAAGAGCTCCAGAGGGGAGTGTGTGCACACTCAGTGCACGTGAGAGAGGGGGAAGTTTCGACAGAAATGAGGTAATGTTTTTGGGAGAGATGCCTACTTCGCGTGCAACTTCTGCCGCCAAAAGGGCATTTCCCACAAAGAATTCTCCTGCCCAAGGGAGAACTGTTTTTTGTC
This sequence comes from Candidatus Altimarinota bacterium, assembly GCA_021736215.1. Lineage (GTDB taxonomy): Bacteria > Patescibacteriota > Gracilibacteria > UBA4473 > UBA4473 > JAIPGI01. The sequence goes on along the minus strand of JAIPGI010000006.1, from coordinate 75,808 downwards.
CGTAAAGTTCGAATTCTGTTCGATCGAGGAGAGCAGTGATGTTTTTGACCGACTGAAGAGAGAGTGGAATTTTGGAAGCACGAATTTTTTTATCAGTAAAAATCTGATTGAGAAACTGATTGTCGGCATTGAAAAATACTTTATCGCTGCTATTTTCTGCGAGTTCAAATTTCGCTTTTTGGATATTTTCTTGTGATCCAAAGAGGGAAATATGCTGTGCATTGAGCCCTGTCAAAATCCCGATGTGGGGTTGCAGGAAATCACAGACTTTTCGAATTTCGCCCACTCGATAGGCTCCCATTTCGCAGACGAGAAATTTTCGATTGGCAATTTCCAATTTTCTATTTGAGAAAAAGTTCCTGTTTTTTAGAATCAATCGAGCAATAGCGATTTCATTGTTTTGGTTCGCAGGGTTAAAGAGCACATTTTCGGCTCCAAATTCCGAGGTGAGGAGATGCACAAGAATTTCTTTGGTAGAGGATTTTCCATAACTTCCAGTGATGCCGATACGGACAATATTTTGAGAATTCTTAATAATTGATTTGGCTTGAGAGTAGAGTCTTTTTTCGGCAATCCACACGGGGAATTTCGAAAGAAAAACAGAAATTCCAATCATGAGAAAAATTGTTCGTTCCCAGAGAAGGAAAACGACAAAGAAGAGGGAAGAAATGAGAGAGAAGAAATAAATTGAGAGAATACTGAGTCCAGCAAAAATAAAAAGAATCAAAAGAACTCTCCCTGAAATTGTCGGGCGTGGAAGAATCCCTCGAAAAAACCAAAGATTCCAAAGATTTCCCCATCCATCTTGAGTTTCAAAATAAGCTTTGATCCGATCAAATCTGTATTCTCGCAACTGCCAATACTGCAGGTGCCAGAGAGCTGTGCGGATGCCAAGAAGAATTATAACAAGAGGAAGATAGGTCATTACAAGATTCATTTTTGGAACATTACATTCATTTGAAGGTGAAATTCCATAATTTCACCAAGCGACAATGTGGATTGTCGCCTTCGGGGGTCAAAAAATAAACATTATTTTTCATGGAGAAATCGGATAACCAATTTTGAGATTTCCTCATCATGAGTCTTATGAATCCCATGTCTTCCTTCTTTGAGCACTTGGAGTTGGGCATGGGGAAGCATTTTCGCAAATACTTGAGCGGAACGCAGCGGTGTTACGGAATCATCTTCTCCCCAGATGAGGAGTACTTGATTTTTGATAGTTCCCAGCTCTTCCCTGAAATCAGGTTCGGCAAGAGTTTTTTGGAGTGTTTTTTCTAATTTTTCAGGAACATACGCCCAATCGTGAGCACCGAGAAGTTTCCCAAGGATGAGTGGGCGCAGAACTTGAGGGCAGGCCTTACGAAAGAATTTTTTAAACCCAGGGAAATGTTTGTTGATTGCGAACATAAATTTTTGTCTTCCCGTTTCTGGATCCCATTTGATTCCAGCGGCTCCAGTGAGGATGATTTTGCCTGTGAAATCAGGATTCTGGACAAGAAATCGTACAATTACTCGACAGCCAAAAGAATGTCCGTAGAGAGCCGGGGAAGAGGGTTTCAGCACTTTGAGTAGTTCGCCGAGCCATTCTCCGTACTGATGAGTTGTCCAACCTCCCTTTGGCGGAAATTCTGATCCATCAAATCCGGGGAGTGCCACGAGGAGGACACGAAACTTTTTGGACAGCTTTTCGGTCAGGTGGCCAAAGCTTTCCTCAAGGACTATATCCGGTCCCCAGCCATGCAATATGACGATGGGTTCCCCCGTTCCACTCTCGAGAAATCGTGTGCGGATACCGCTGACCTCAATGGTTTGAGACTTCATGCGGATCGATTGTAGTAAAAAAAGCACAATTGGGAAATTGAGAGGAGTTTTCTATGGAGCGCACCTGCCTGCCGGCAGGCAGGTGGCGGGAAGGTCTTCCCTTTCGTTTTAATAAATCAAAACTCAGTCAGACTCTTCAAATCATCGCTTTCTTTCCGACGAAAGTCGCTCAGTTTTCAGAGCGAACCATGAGTGTCCGATTCGACCTGCTTTGCAGGTTATAAGAAAAAACGGCTATCTCGCTTTGCGGGACATCCGTCTTTTCTTTGGAGCGCGTGGCGGGAATCGAACCCGCGTCACTAGCTTGGAAGGCTAGGGTAATGAGCCATTATACGACACGCGCGATCGTCGTGAGTCGCTCCATTACTTCGTTTTTTGACGAACTCAGAACTCAGTTTATTTTGCGACCTCCTCCTCTCCCCATAAAATCTTTGATTTTTCGGGGACCCAATTAAATAGCGTGTGGGATTGTAGAAAAATTTGAGTAGCGGTCAAATATTTTTCAGTCTTCCTGAGTTTTCATAAAAATGAAAACGAAGGATCTTCGAAATTATTAGGATGATTCTTCTTCGCTTAACGTGGATCAGAAAGACGACTATTGTTATTTTTTCGAGTCCGGACTCTATCTTCTCAATGACAAAACTTATGCACAACCATTTGATTTTTCCTTTTCTTGAGAGTAATATGATATTGTCATATGAAATTATCATATAAAAAATGAGTACACTTTCAGTTCCGCTTTCGGATGACTTGCGCGCTCATATCAAAGCGTTTGTCAAACAGGGGAAAGCCTCCAACGAGGCGGCTGTGGCTCGCATGGCGATTCAACAGTATCTAGAAGATCAGGCAGTTCAGGCGGTGATGGAGGCGCAATCAGAACCTTCGCTCAAGGGAGATTTGGATGCGTTGGCTTGTAAACTTTAAATATGTTAGAAATCGTCTATAAGCCGACTTTTGTGCGTCAGTACAAAAAATTTCCAAAAGCACTTCAGGAAGAAATAAAACAAAAGATAGAACTCTTTGGCACGGATACTGAGCACTCCTTTCTCAAAGTTCATAAATTACATGGAAAGCTGAAGGAGTTTTATAGTTTTTCGGTAAATTATGAGTATCGAATTGTTTTTGAGTACGAAACAAAGAAGCGGGTCGCGCTTTTGACCGTAGGGAATCATGATGTGTATAAGTAGGTTTTAAGTCTTCCTGAGTTTTCATAAAAATGAAAACGAAGGATCTTCGAAGTTATTGGGAAGATTCTTCGTCCCGCTTTGGCAGGACTCAGAAAGACGACTATTTTTTCGAGTCCGGACTGAAAGAGGTTGTTGTCATTGCGAGGAAAAGGAGTGACCGAAGCAATCTCGGAGATTGCCACTCCCGCCTTGGAGGGGTTGCAATGACAATACGAGGTATTTATCTTATAATCCAATCATGTTCCACCAAGGAGAAATTTGGGCGTATCCCACTGACACGAGTTTCGGACTCGGGGTGCGGGCTGATGATGCGCGAACGCTCAAACGACTCGCCGAACTCAAAGGGCGAGGACGAGAGAAATATTTCTCTCTCATGGTGCGAGATTTTGCCATGCTGCAGGAATTTGCAGAAGTTCCTGATGAGATGACAGAAGCTTTTTTCATGGAATCTCCCAAGACGGCTATTTTGAAGCCCACCAGCAAGCTTCCTGCATCTGAATACTGGCCAGCAGAATCGGTAGCTTTCAGAGTATGCACAATTCCTGAAATCGCTCGAAAAATTGAGTATCCCATCACTGCTACTTCTGCCAATTTAAGTGGAGGGAAGCCAATCTTTGATACGTGGAAACTTCGAAGAATCTTTCGCGACAGAATAAAAATTGTTCCAAATATTGCAGAAATTCCCGAAAAAGATCCATCAGAGATTTGGAATTTTACGGTAAAACCACCCGTGAGGCTTCGATAGGAACAAGCTTACGAGTCAACGAGCTTACAAGAATGGGGACAATCTTAGGATTGTCCCTACAAGAACAATTTCCAAAGCTCATTTCCAGATACGGTCAGAATGGCCACGATAGTGGCACTTATCACAAGCCCCGCCAAAATAAGGGCGATTGATTTCCAATACTTCATGCCAAAAAGGTAGCTGACTAACGCTCCCGTCCAGGCTCCGCTTCCCGGTAATGGAACCGCGACAAAGAGAATCAACATAATCTCCCCCATAAGAGACATCCGATGAGAATGTTTGTGTCGAGTATAGGCGAAGATTTTTTGAATAATTTTATGAAAAACAGGAATAAATTTTTCAATGAGATGAACAATCTTTGGGAGGACTGCTAGAACAATAGCTCCTGCGATAAAATTGCCTAATACGGAAATAAAAATTGTCTCAGGTAGTGATAATCCAAAATGCAAATACCCCAAAGGCAAAGCGGCTCTCAGCTCTAGTACGGGGGACATGGCCCAAAGAAATGTGTAGAGGTATCCTTCCATAATTTTTCCCATAGTAGGCAAAGAAAATAAAAAGTGAAGGCGAGATTGTCCAATCTGTTCTTTTGGAAGAATACATAACTCTTGAACAAAAAAAGAAAACAGATAATCTGCAAAGTCAATCTAAAAGCGAGAAAAAAGCTTGCAGGGACACAATTTTTGTTCTAACATTTCAAATGTTTATTGTTTTCCGCTTATCTAAGCGAAAAAACGAAAGGAAAAGTTTTCCACCGATTGCACACAACTTTTGCACAATTACACAAAAAGAGATCACCCAATGCCTCATCAGAACTTGTTTCACGAACCAGTACTCAAAAAAGAAGTTTTGGCACTTCTCTTTTTTGAGAAAGTGCAGACGGTGTTTGATGGGACATTAGGTCTTGGGGGGCATGCAGAAGCGGTTTTGAGACAGTTTCCGAATATAAAAAGGTATATTGCTTGCGATTTAGACTCGGAGCATTTAGCTTTTGCACGGAAAAGACTTGAAAAATGGCATACCAAAGCTATTTTTTATCACTGTAATTTCTCTTCTATTAAAAAAATTGTTCAGGAATTAAATATCTCCCATCCATTGGTTATTCTCTTGGATTTGGGACTTTGTTCAGCGCATGTTGATATTGCAGAAAAGGGGTTTTCTTTTGATGCAAATGGTCCATTAAAAATGTCTTTTGATGGAACTTCATCACGAGATTGTGCATCACTTTTGAATACTTCTTCGGAAAGGGAATTGACTCAAATTCTCCGTGAATATGGAGAAGAACCACAAGCTACACGAATTGCTCGGACCATTGTTCTTCAGCGAGAAACGAAGTTATTTGAAACGACATTTGATCTTCGATCTGTCATTGAACGCAGTGTGCATCCTCGGGACAAGAAAAAAGCCATTATGAGGGTATTTCAGGGACTTCGTATTGCTGTAAACGATGAATTGAATGCCCTGACTCAAACTCTTCAGGATGCGCTAAAAATAATGCGTCAGGGAGATCGTATGGGCGTGATTTCCTATCATTCTTTGGAAGATCGTATCGTGAAGCAGTTTTGTTTACTTCACTCGAAGCCAGAAACCCGAGAAACAGAGTTTTCTCTGCACACAGAAGTGGCTCCAGCGAGTATCAAACTTCTTTCCAAAAAACCGATTGTTCCCACTGAGGAGGAAATCACTTTCAATCCTCGGGCTCGAAGTGCCAAGCTTCGTATTCTTGAAAAAATATCATGAACGTTGTCCAACACGATACTCATCAATCTCATGATACGACTGGAATCGTCAGTACGCTTTATCGTTTTGAGTGGATTATGCGGATTACAATTGTCGTAGCAGTGGCGCTGGGATTCGTGTATGTCCTATTTTTGAATTCATTGGCGACACAAGGGTTTGCTCTTGAAGAAATGAAAGCCGAGAGGATTGCTATCCAGCGAGAAATAGAAAAATGGGATATTTCACTGGCTATCCCGATCAGTCTGTACGCATTACAAAGTTCAGAACAAGTACAACAGATGCAGGATGTTACAGAAAAAAAATATTTAGCGGTCGAAGAAGGACAAGTGGCGATGGTCAAATAACAAATATCAAAGAGTGAAGGAACGATTGCTTAGAGGAATCGTGTTTCAATTATTTCACAGTTTCGAAAATCATTTTTTTCTAATCCCCAAAAACAACTTCCACTTCCTGTAATATGAAATCCAGTAAATTGACTAGAGAGTTTTTGATACATTTCGAGTGAAAACATTTCATCAAAAGAATTCCCAATATTGTTGAGGGTCGGTTGAGCAAGAAATCTTTCGGTAAAACTCGTATTAAGATTTTTCAATCGTGCGTAGGCTTCGACGGTGGAGGAGGAGAATGGAGGGCTATAGAGTATTAGTTTTTTGTTGTGAAAATCAAAGGGAAGAGGGGAGAGAACCTCTCCAAATCCTTCGGAGAGGAGGCAGGTCTGATGAGAAAAAAAGAAAGGAATGTCTTTGCCGTATTTGGCACTCTGTGTCACGAGTTCGGCGGGGACTTTTCCCAATCCAAAGAGATCATGAAGAAGTTGGACGGAAGTGGCGAAATTCGAACTACCGCCCCCCATGCCGCCCCCAATTGGAATATTTTTTTTGAGATTGATGAGAACGGGCGGGAGCTTCTTTGAATAAAATTTGTGTACAAAATCGTATGCACGGAATATTAAATTTTCCTTGGGAGGAATGTCTGTATTGCTGTGTATTTCAAATTGATTGTGTTCTTGGATCGTTATTTCGTCGGCGAAGGAAATTTTATGAATAACGGATCGGATGGGATGATACAATTGTCCCTTCTGACGAGAAAATACATCAAGAGTCAGATTGATTTTGGCATAAGAAAGGGCAGAAACACTTTTCATAAACTCACAAAGAGAGAGACTGTACAGCGCAACCCTAACCCTTTTCCAAAATCTGACAACCCTTCTCCAGTGGTATAGGTTATTCCTACTTGGGAAGCGGTGAGATTGAGCAATGACATGAGTTTCTTTTGAATCTTCTCGTGATGAGGTGCAATCTTTGGATTCTTTCCTTCGAGAGAAAGAATAACGTTCTGGATTTGAAACGCTGGATACTGTGTAGTGGCTCTTTGGAGTGCTTCTTTGAGATACGCTTGAGAATCGGTTATTCCAGAATGACACATCGGATCGGCATATTCTGAAAGAGTTTTATCTCCAATAGCACTTGTGATTGCGTTACAGAGAGCGTGAAGAACGATATCTCCGTCAGAATTAGCATCAAAAGAGAGGGGAGTATCAATCTTTACTCCGCCGATGAGGAGAGGCTTGGAAGAATCATACTTGGCAGTGAAACGATGACTGTCTTCGCCAATTCCTATGCGGGATACAGTCGGGAAATCGGAAGGAAATGTTATTTTCCTATTGTTACGGGAACATTCATAGACCCATACTTTTTCACCGATACTTGAAAGAAGTTCGGCTTCGTCACGGAATATATTTTTAGTTGTCTTCACCGCTTGAACAAATGTTTCTAAATCTGATATCTGAGGTGTTTGAGCCTCGAAAATTTCATCTCGATTCAGGGCTTCAATAATTTCTCCTTGTTTCACGCGTTTAATAGAATTCGGAGTAAAGAAGCCAAAAATGACGTTTTTCTTTTTTTCTGCAAGGGCGATTCCTTGAAATATTTCTTCACTTGCTATGAATGGATTTCCTCCGTTATGAATTATAATTCTCGCATTTTCTTTTTGAGATTTCTGAAGAAATAAAATAGATTTTTTAAATGAATCAAATCGTTCCTTGCCTCCTTCAATGATATGGGTGAGTTTGAAAAATGGAGACAGTTCTTTTTGCAGAATCTCTTTTTTTGAGAGAGACGTAACGAGGATGATTTCATCAATTTTTGAGCAATTTTGAAATGCCTCAATTGTCCGTCCGAGAAGAGACTGTCCTTGCATATCCAAGAAAAGCTTCTCTGAACCAAATCGAGTAGAATTACCAGCGGCAAGGATAACGGCTATATTTTTCATGGAAGAAGAGATTGTGTTTTTGTTCGCGTCTGAGCATCAATTCTTTGAATTTGTTCAAATGTTTCGATAGTTTCTTTTTTTGTTTCATCAATTATTTTTTCTAACACATCGAAAATCTGAACAAACGATATTTTGCCTTCCAAAAATGCCGAGACAGCAATCTCATTAGCGGCATTAAAAACAATCGGAAAATTTTGCATTTCTCGGATACAGATATCTAACATTTGGAGTGTGCGAAACTTTTTCTTATCAGGATTGGAAAAGTTCAGCGTCAGATTCGAAAAATCAACCTCCTCTAGCTTGTAATCATCGCAATTTGGATAATTAAGCGCGTAAGCTATGGGGAGCTTCATGTTTGGGGGAGATATTTGTGCGATGATAGATGAATCGGAAAACTGCACCATGGAATGTACAATGGATTGAGGATGAATGATGATTTCGATTTGATCCTTGCTCGCCCCAAAAAGATGCATTGCCTCAAATACTTCCAAGCACTTATTGGCGAGGGTTGCCGAATCAATGGTTATCTTGCCTCCCATGCTCCATGTGGGATGAGTGAGGGCTTCGCTTTTGGTAACCGTCGAAAAATCTTTTCTCTCACGAAATGGACCTCCAGAACAAGTGAGGAGTATTTTTTTGAATGGGTGTTTTTGATCCCGGGATTTCAGATCCCTAATCCCGGGATCGTGATTTTGAAGACACTGCCAAATGGCAGAATGTTCGGAATCAACGGGATAAATGGACGTTTTTTTGGTGCGAGAAAGTGCCATAAGAAGTTCCCCCCCAGCGACTAAACTTTCCTTATTTGCGAGAGCAAGAGGAGTCCCTGATTCGAGAATTTGAATGGAATAGGGAAGTCCTGCAAATCCAGAAATCGCATTGAGGACGATATCGGGTTGGCACTGATCGAGAAAATCGGGGAAGTAGTGTTTTTCGTTGGTATTGAGGAGGTGGGGAATAGAGAAATCCTTAGCGATGCTTTGAAGTTCCGTGAAATGGTGATGTGAAGAGGCCCCGACAATTTGAAATTTTTCAGGATTGGCTTGAATAAGCTCCAGAGCGGAGTTTCCAACGGAGCCAGTAGCACCCAAAATTATAATCTTTCTCATATTTATTATTTTAGCTCTCTCTCTGTTCTTTTTTAGAAAAAGAACCAAAAACTTGTTGCTCGATAAAAAAATGGAAAGTTTTTATCACTTGTTCGCTCAAATCACAAAACTCGCTCACGCTTCGCGTGAACTCAAACAGTTGTGATTTGTTAACGCTCACTTCGCGGAAACTTTGTGACCATTTTTTTATACGCAACGGGGAAAAATACATACTCATTTTGATGCTTGCTTTAAAAAATCTTCCAAAACTACCGCGAACTGTTCGTCCATATCATCCCCTTTGATATCTTTGAAATGAACTCCTTTGAGATAAATTTGTGCCATTGGTTTCTCGCATTTTCCTGGCAATGAAATTCCGATGTCCGCATGGAGAGATTCTCCTGGACCGTTCACGATACAGCCCATAATGGCAATCTTAAGTGAGGAAAGGATGGGGTATTTGCCTTGTAATTGAACAATTTTTGTGTTCAACTTATCAACCAATGGAAGGAATGTTTCATTACTCGTTCGTCCACATCCAGGACAACTGATAATTCGTGGCGAAAACTGTCGCAGATTAAGGGCTTGAAGAATTTCTTGGCAGACTTTGACCTCGTGGGTTCGGGGACTTTTGATACTGGGTGTGAGCGATACACGAATAGTATCTCCAATACCTTCTTGCAAGAGTATACCGAGGGCAATAGAAGTTTTGACAATCCCCTGAGCACCAGAGCCAGCTTCGGTCAGTCCTAAATGAAGAGCGTAAGGAGAGTGTTTTGCCAATTCTCGATATACATGAATAACAGAATTTACATCAGACATTTTGGCAGAGAGAACAATTTTGTCTCTTCCTAATCCCAAATCCTCGGCAAGTTTTGCCGACTGAAGGGCTGATTGGACCACCGCTTTTTCGAGAATCTCATCAGAAGGGAATCCCTTTAGATCATCCATGAGATGCTGGAGGACTTTGGCATCAACTGATCCCGCATTGACCCCGATACGGACGGGCTTTTTATTTTTGATAGCCATTTCTACCATTTCTCGGAAATTTTTATCATCAGCATTTCCGGGATTAATTCGATATTTATCAAGCGATTGAGCACATTCTGGGTATTTTCGAAGAAGTACATTTCCATTAAAATGAAAATCTCCCACGATTGGGACGGGAGACAGTTTTCGCACCTTTTCGACAATGTGAGGGATCGCTTGAGCGGCACCAGCATCATTGACGGTAAGGCGTACGATTTCAGATCCTGCGAAGTTTAATTCCAAAATTTGTTTGACCGTTGCGTCAATATCAGCGGTTAGGGTATTCGTCATAGATTGGATAGCCACGGGATTTTCATTTCCAATTTTGACAGATCCAATGAGAACTTCGGGGGTTTTGCGTCGCTTCATGTGAAATAAGTATTCAGTATTCGGTATTGAGTATCAAGTATAGTTTTGTAGGAGCGGAGTACGACTCCGCCCGTATCATAGAAATCCATTTATTTTCGTCCATCCTTTTTTACGAGTCTTCCAAGAGAATAGCTTTCCCCCGCCCCCAACCCCCTCCCGCTCGGGGAGGGGATAGTCATTGATTTTAAAAAAATCTTTCCCTACAGTACTGTGCAGAATCGAATGAAAAATCTTTGGAATTGGATTCGTACGAAAACAGATAAAGCGCTTTTAACCCCCATAAAAGCCCTCAAATTACGTTATGTTCCATTACTTTTGATTTATTTTTCTTATGGATTGTCGGGATTTAGTGGGGTGGCGCTTTCTTTTTGGGAAAAAGATCATTTATCACTTTCTGCAGAACAGCTGATTTCTATTGGTGTGTGGGGATTTGTTCCTTGGACGCTCAAAATGATTTTTGGACAGATGGTAGATAGCGTTCCGATTTTGGGAAGTCGAAGGAAATCGTATGTTTTTTTAGGGGCAATATTGATGATCGTGGGGACAGTTCTTTTAGCGGGCATGGCGGGACAGTATCCATGGATAATGAATCTGGGCAGTCAATATTCACTGTATCTTCTTTCTTCAGTGCTCATGACACTGGGGTTTGTTATCCAAGACGTAGCGGCAGATACCATGAGTACGGAAGTCGTCGAGACATACGAAATTCATAATAGTAAAAAAATTCCACGTTCAGAAAGGGCGATTCAGTCAGAGCTTTCCATGGTGCAAGTTCTAGGGAGACTGGCTCTTAGTCTTGCTCTTTTTTCTGTGGCAGGATTGGGTGGATGGTTGGCGGAACATTTTTCCTATGAATTTATTTTTTGGCTCACCCTTTGCTTGCCATTGATTTCATGTGTGGGAGCCCTCTTTGTAAAACTTGAAAAACCAGAACACCACTTGAAACGACCTTTGGACAAAAAAGTTCTATTCGGAGGGATTACTTTTGCTGCTTTTTCGGTAGCGATGGCGATATATGACTTTGGATACTCTCAAGAAATTGTGTTCGTTGTTTCGTTCGCTCTCCTTTCGACAATGCTCTACTGGGTAACAAGAGAATTATCTCGTCCAAAATTCAAAACACTTGTTTTTACCATGACTGCGCTCTTTATTTACCGCATGTTGACGCTTTCGGGTATTGGCCCAGGGTTGCAGTGGTGGTTTATTGATGGACTTGGATTTGATCCAGCATTTTTTGGAGTGTTGAGGCAGATTGGAGCAACAATCGCTTTAATTTTTCTTTGGTTTTTTGCAGATTTCCTTGCCAATCGACCAGTGCGATCGGTGCTTTTGATACTTGTTGTTTTGGAAGCAGTTATGTCTCTCCCAGAACTGGGACTTTATTATGGAGTGCATACTTGGTTGGGAGTCAGTGCGCATACCATTGCCATGTTTGATACGGCTCTCAGTAGCCCATTAACGGATATTTCTATGGTACCGATGTTGGCGATGATTGCGTATTACGCTCCTGCTCATTATCGAGGGACTTGGTTTGCAGTGGGGGCATCTTTGATGAATTTGGCACTCAATGGAGGACAGCTTATCAGTAAGTATTTAAATCAAATTTTCGTTGTGACGCGGGAAGTGCAGGACAGCGCGGGGAATATTTTAGTTCCTCAGAACTATGATGCGTTGGGTTGGTTGATGTGGTCCAAGGTCGTCATGGGATTTGTTATTCCTTTTGTGGTTATCATGTTTTGTTTTAGAGAGAGAAAATTACTCGTTCAAGAAAACGAAATTATTGAAGACATTTCTGCACAACCCCCCATTCCCAGTGAAAAAAAATTAGATATGTAAAAAATTGTGTTTTTTTATTGATTTTGTTATATTTAGAAGTGAGTTGACAAAATATGTATTTGATATAAAATACAAAAGATGTCTATTAAAAAAGAACTTCCAGAACACCTACAGCAAGAGCAATCGATGGTTCGATTTATTGTTGAACAGGTACGTATGAAAATGAAAGGAGGAGAGACGAGGGACAATCTTTCTCATTTAGATGAGCTTATAAAAAATGTTATAAGCGAAACGCAACAATTGGTTTTAGGAGCTATAAAACCATGTTACGCGGAGAAGGAACTTCGTTTTGAGGATGGGAAAGTGGCTGGGTTGGTTCGTGATGAAGTGGTGAAACAGGAGTTAGTTGCTTATTTGGAGGAAGAAATAGAATCGATAGATGTTTTATTTCAAAAGCAAGGGAATGATTTTGATGAACAAAGTAAACAATTCGAACAGAAAATTACTGATAAGGAAGATTATTTTTACACTATGCGACAATCTCATGGAGAGATTTCTGATATGCCAGTGGATGAGCTCGTGCATTATTATGAAGAATTTGTTCAAGTAAAAAATGAATACGAAATAATGCTAAAAAATATTGAAAGTGCATTTTTGGAAACCGATTTAAAAAGTGGAGAACATCGATTGAAGGATGTTTATGGAGATGGTATTTTTTTCCAAGAAACATCAGGAATGACTTTTAACATAAATAATGGGATCACTCTGATGGGGGAATTATTGCAGCAGGCGGATAGGGGAATAAGAAATGAATCGCTTCAAAAGATCATAAATCAACAACAAGAACTGAAAAAAAAGAAAAATCGTTTAGAAAACAAGGTTCTTAAAAAAATTCAAGAATTACACATACGTGTAGAGAGGCTTTGGTCGTCAGATACATTGAAAATGTTGGAAAACACGATAGAACCTATCAAGAACGTAGCCTAACTCGAAAAATTCTTCTCGCCATTTTTTTCTCAATTTGTACAATGCGAACGCATAGTTTTTAGAAAATGGTTCAGAAAAACACTTTCGAACTCAAATCGGGCTTGGCTCGAATGCTCAAAGGAGGGGTTATTATGGATGTGATGACGGCCGAACAGGCTTGTATCGCGGAGAGTGCAGGAGCGGTAGCAGTGATGGCTCTGGAGAGGATTCCCTCTATTATTCGTCGTGATGGGGGAGTTGCTCGTATGAGTGATCCTCGCCTTCTCAAAGAAATTCAGGCGGCAGTGACTATTCCCGTCATGGCCAAGGTGCGAATTGGACATTTTGTCGAAGCGCAAATCTTAGAAGCGTTGAAAATAGATTTTATTGATGAATCAGAAGTATTGACTCCTGCAGATGACGAAGCCCATATCGAAAAATCAAAATTCAAATTGCCTTTTGTTTGTGGAGCTCGTAATTTGGGAGAAGCGCTTCGCCGTATTGATGAGGGAGCCGCTATGATCCGAACGAAGGGAGAAGCAGGAACGGGAAATATCGTCGAAGCAGTTCGACACTGGAAGCAGATTCAGCGAGAAATTGCTGACCTTACCAAAGAGAATCTTAAGGAAAAAGCTCTTGAATACAGAGTTAATTTGAATCTCGTTATGGAAGTGTTCAAAACAAAAAGACTTCCCGTGGTGACATTTGTTGCGGGAGGAATTGCAACCCCCGCCGATGCGGCACTGATGATGCAAATGGGAGCAGAAGGGGTCTTTGTGGGATCGGGAATTTTTGCTTCAGAGAATCCATCTCAAATGGCAAAAGCTATCGTGCAGGCAACTATGAATTACGATAAACCAGAAGTATTGGCCAAAGTATCAGAGGGTCTCGGTTCTCCGATGAAAAGTTTGGAAATCGATAAGCTTGATACCAAGTTTGCAGGACGGTAACTCCTTTGTCATTCCGGCTTGTCCGGAATCTTGAGCGTTTAGAAAGTTTATGATAAATACTTCAAAACATGAAGATAAAATAATTCACTCCTGCCTTCGGCAGGTCGCTCAGCATGGAATTTCCGTGCTTATAGGATCCTGGACAAGCCAGGATGACTTTTGTATTTTTTACTCATGAAAGTAGGGATTTTGGCACTTCAGGGATCATTCGCAGAGCATGCGTCATTGCTTCGAGGTATGGGGCGGGACTTTGTATTGGTTCGTTCTTTGGAGGATTTACAGGATATTACACATCTCATTATCCCTGGAGGAGAGAGTACGACGATGGTGAAGTTACTCAAAAGTTTCCATATGTGGGAACTTTTGGAAAGAAGAATGAAGAAAGAAGAATTAAGAATTCTTGGAACGTGTGCCGGAGCGATATTGTGCTCGTATTTGGGGATGGATATCGACGTTGATCGGAATGGATATGGAGCCCAACAAGAATCATTTTCTGCAGAACTTGAGTCCAAACAATTTCCGAATTTGCGAGGTGTTTTCATTCGGGCACCGAGGTTCAAAATAAAATCTCATCCCCAAAATAACCCCCCCTCACCCCCCCTTTTCAAGGGGGGAGGGATCAAGGTTCTTGCCATGTATAAGGGTGAGCCAGTGATGGTGGAGCAGGGAAATTTTCTTGCTTTGGCATTTCATCCAGAGATTGCTGGAGAGAAACGCATACATGAATATTTCCTTAAATAAACATTAATGTCATCCTCGCTTGTCGAGGATCCTGAAATAGAATGTAAGGCGATGAAACATTTTGTAGTTACTTCGCTTCGCTCTGTTAAAAAAATAAAAATTCTTATAGCTAGATTCCCGATCAGGTCGGGAATGACAATACTGGGGGGACTTCTTTTAACATCTTGTTCGGCTGTTTTGCCAGATAAAGACAGAGATCTATCAGAATTTATTCCTCAAGAAAAAATTGTTGAACAAATAATTTGCTCAACGAATTGTAACTTTGCGCAAGAAAACTACCCCCAGAATTGTCGTTGGGCGGAGCTCTCACGGATTATTGATGGGGATACGATTGTGGTCGATGAAGATGCGAAAGTTCGATTTATTGGCATTGATACTCCCGAAGACAAAGATCCCCGAAAACCTCTTCAGCCATTTGCACTGGAAGCGGCGGATGCGCTTCGTGATATTTTGAAAGATTCTTCAAAGGTTTGTTTAATTTCGGATTCTGTCGGAGACCAAATCGATAAATATGGAAGAACGCTTGCGTATGTATTTAGCGAAGAAGGAGTAGATGCCAATGCAGAACTCTTGAAGAGGGGGTTTGCAAAAGGATACTATTATTTCCCCTTTGAACGGAAAGAGGAGTTTCATGTGTATGAAGCGCAGGCCAAGGAAGCAAAGGTTGGAAGATGGGAGAAGTGATTGTTGATTTTCAATTTCCAAAAAGAAAAATTTAAATTGGGAAAAAGCAGAAGTGAGGGGATCACTCCTGCTTTTTGGAAAGGAAAGTTTCAGAATAATTGTTTAGAAATAGCATTTTACATTGAACATTTCTTTACAACGTGTACAGCTTCTCATCCCCAGAGCTACCTTAAAATTCCATTCACCACAGTGAGGACATCGAACGTCATCGACACGATCACGATAGGCG
Organism: Candidatus Altimarinota bacterium; assembly: GCA_021736215.1. GTDB lineage: Bacteria > Patescibacteriota > Gracilibacteria > UBA4473 > UBA4473 > JAIPGI01. Next base: position 60,212 of record JAIPGI010000006.1, on the reverse strand, counting down.
GTTTTACTATTGTTCAATATTCGAGAGGATGAATAATTATTTCTTGCTCTTCCAAGAATTTCATTGCTTTTTGCAATGCGATATTTCTTGGAGTTTTTTGTTACATCCCCCGTTTGAATACATCGGTGGGCTCTTCCTTTTCGTCTGAAAGTGAGACTTCCTCCAGATTGGAGGAGCGATAACAGTTCTTCATTCCCTAAAGGAATTATTTGTTTTTTGGCCATAACAACACCTCTTGTTTGTGTGAAAAAAATGATTGATTCAAAGCCTGAAACTTCTCGTCTCTGACAAGATGAGAAATATTTTCTCAATGCTCAGCACAAAGACGACAAGGGTAAGGCTTTGATAGATGAAATTGAAAAGAACAAACAAGCTATGAGACTATTTCCCTTCTTTTAGAAGCTTGTTTACATTGATTGTCATAATATTTTTGAGGATTTCCAAATCATTAGTAGTGACAGGCGTATTACCATTCCCCTGCATATCGAGAGTTGTTTCATCATTGCTTCCCTCAACAATACCTACTCCTGGAAATCCATCTTTTCGTTCTAAATCATATCCCATTTTCTAAAGATATTAAGAATTACAAAATTATTGTTTCTTTTCTACGGTAAAAGGCAAATCTTCGTCGGAAACTGGGGGTTGGAGGGACTTTTCCCAGTTCTGAGGATTTTGATTGAGTTTTATGGATTCCTCAAAGATATTATCTTGTTTTCTACGACGTTTTACTTCGACAATAATACGATAAAAAACAACACATCCTAATAACAAAAGAATGAAGGGAAAAGCATCTATCATAGAAAAGTTCCATGGAGTTGCTGGTTTTTCGATTTCTTGAGGAGCATTTTCTAATTTCCAGAGCTCTTCCCAAATATAAGGAAGTTCTTTGGCAATGGGACCATGAGAAAGATCCTCGTCATTGAGATTGACTGGAGCTTCTGCAAAAAAATCACCTTCAGACCAATTCCCTTTGATTTCCATTCGTGTTTTCATAGGTTTTTCAAATTTTCCCACGAAATAAACAGGATCATTTCCCAATGTTTGTGGATTGGTAGGGAATATTTCGCTTGCGTTCCCTCCAAGAGAAAGCGTGATATTTTCTATAAAAATAGGACCAAGATTTTCGCGTGAAAATTTTTCAAATTCTTCTAATATCTGATCATTGACGGGAGCGAGAAAAGATAAAAATTCGTGAGTAGGATCTTCTCCCAAAAAAACAATACGATTGTATTGGCTTATTGCGTATTCACTGAGAGATTGTATGCCAACTATTTTTCCTCCAAATTCTTCAATAAACGGAATGAGTTCTTCATATTTAGAGGCTTCTTCTTCACTATAATTTTGAACAAAAACATTCTGAATTGGGAGTGGAGTGTTGTTTTCTCCCGCAAAGATTCGGATCATAAAAAACCCTGGAACTTCTGGTGTGCGCACCGTTTCCAATTCGAAATTCTGTGCGAATACCGTACTTGAGAGAATCAAACCTCCAAAGAAACCAAAAATGAAGCGCTTCATCGCCTGTATATCTAGTCTGTTTTGTCAAAAATGTCAAGTTATTTCAATAGTGATAATCGATAGATTATGTCGGCCGCTTCAGCACGCGTAATAGGTTGTGCAGGAACCATATATGATCCCCGTTGAGGTTGAAGGAGTGTGTTTGTCTTGGCAAAATCGAAATAGGGAGCGAACCATTGATCACGCTTCACGTCACTATATGGATCAGAGGAGAGTTCGGATTTTATTTCAATTCCAGCTGTCAAAATAGCAACTTTTAGAAATTCTGCACGAGAGATTGTACTTCCTGGACGAAAAAGTCCATCAGCATATCCAGTAACAATGTTTTTTTTGACAGCAGTTCCAACATAATCCGCATACCATACATCAGAGGGAACATCAGAAAAGAAATTGGGTAATACATTTTTTTCTAAAGAAATGTTGTTTCCTTCCAATAGCATTTTTACTGCTTCGGCACGATTCACTGTTCCTTCTGGTTTAAAGCTTCCATCAGAATATCCCTTAATGATGCCCTCTTCTTCAAGATATTTTATGGAACTTGCGTACTTGTGTGTGACGGGAACATCAGTGAATATCTGTGCTTGTAGGCTTTTGGACTTCACTTCTCCGAAGTCTCCACGGGCAATGAGTTTAAATGTCTCGTTACTGGATGTGCGCACCTTGATCTGAGCGACTCCATCCTGAAAGTTTTTTGAAGTCAGGTATTCGGGTTCAATAACAGCCATTCCGTTAAGAGTTGAATCAATTTCTATTCCATTTGTAGCAACTAGCATATTGGAATTAATTTTAAGTTGGACAACTTTTTCTTTTCCTGGGATAAAAATCCTGTCAGTTTGAAATTCAACGGTATTATCAGATACTGCTTTTTGAGATGTTTTTGAAGTTGTAGTTGTCCGACTTGGCGTTGACACAACATTTGCTGTTTGGATAACGGGAGTTTTGACTTCCTCCTGGACAACCTTTTGTGTTTCGGGAATCGGAGTTTCTTCTACGGGTGCGGAGGAATGATTTGTAGTTATTTCTTCAAGTATTTCAGGCGTATTTATGGATGAAGCGACCAATCGTTGAGACCCTATGTAATTTTGTTCTGCTACGACGTAATTAATTGGATTAATAGTGTAACGAAACCCATTAGCTTTTCCGACTCCGTATTTAACGGCATCAAAATAAGAGTTGAGTCCAGCTTTTTGTACGTCGGTCCAACTGAACGGCCAGTATGGAAAAAACGGAGCATCATCTTTATCGAGCTGAAAATGGAGGTGTGGAGCTGTTGCCATCCCACTATCACCACTTTTAGCAATGACATCACCTTTTCTTACCTCTTGTCCTTCTCTCACCAATGTTTGGGACAAATGCGCATAGGCAGACATAAGAGTTGTCTTTTGGCTAGAATTTTCTGGGTCGGGGACTCCGACATGAGCGATGACGATATGCCGTCCAAATCCACTTGGATCATTGGCAACCTTGTAAACGATTCCATTAGCAATAGTACGGACGGGTGTTCCAATAGGAACCTTGATGTCTGTTCCAGTATGAGATCCACTTTTTTCAGTTCCATCTAATTTATAATTTCCCATAAACGGAACAGGATAGGTGATATAGGCATTGCGTTCTTCATCGTGTCCACGTGTGTAGGTTAGTCCTGCCTTTATTTTTTCAAGATCGTATTTTGGAATGGGGATTAATTTTGATTTTGGAAGTTGATCATAAGTCATAGTTCTTTCTGTATCAGACAGGCTTACCCAGTCAGGAACCATTTCGATAGGGGGTACAGTTCCCGTGAATTCCACCTGTTTCATTCCAACCAAACTAGCACGAAATAAATAGGAATACCGTCCCAAGAATGGGGCAGTCCATAGTGATACGATGATTAATGCAACAATACCGATTGCAACAGGGCGTTCTTTCCAAAATCGTTTCCATTTGTATCGAAACTCTATTTTTCTACTTTTAAATTGAGGTATTTCGATAGTGTGTGGAAGTTGATCTGAAATATTTCGTTTTAAAAAACATATTCTAGAGCAACGTTTCCTTGTGTTATCAGTAATGAGTTTCCCCGCTAGTCCAAGACCAGCCAAAAATATGAGTACATGGAGAAGTTTTTTCATGGTTCAATAAATCCTGATATTGTATCACAAAAAGGAGGTCATTACAAGTCTCTTGAGCTTTACAGACACAAAAAGAATCGATATATCAGAAAAGAGTTGCGGAACTCTTTCTTTTTTATACAATCCGTCCGTTCTTTTGCGCACGCGTAGCTCAGCCACTTCCGACAAATCGGAATCCGCTCAAGCGGGGCTGTAGCTACTACGGCATTCATCACTTCTCTTCGTTTGTTCTTCATGCACGCGTAGCTCAGCTGGATAGAGCATCGGTCTTCGGAACCGAGGGTCACAGGTTCGAATCCTGTCGCGTGTACCACACAAGAAAAAATCCATACCCCCAAAGGGGGCGTGGATTTTTTCTTATTCGCCACGGCGAATGACAGGATGAGAACCAAGGTTCGAGAATTTGTACTGAGGAGTGAAACGACGAAGATGCAAATCCCTCGAGTAGACGAGCAGAGCGAGGCGTAAGGAGAGAATCCTGTCGCGTGTACCATATTTCCCAGTGAACGAAGAGAACTGATTAGAAATATGAGTACCCCGCTTTAGCGGTGGTACCATACAAAAATACTGGATTCCCTAGTCAAGCTAGGGAATGATAAGAAGGAGGGGGCGTGGATTTTTTCTTATTCGCCACGGCGAATGACAGGATGGGAATCCCGTTGTGTGAACCAATAATACTTGCCATTTTTTAATTTTTATATTAAAGAGATTTAGTAACAAAAGAAAACAATCGTTTTTCGTTTGTTCAAGCGTTCTTTGACAAAGTGAAATAAATCTGTGAGGTGAGCTTTTTGTGTTTAGTTACGGCTAATCCCAAAAAGTTCATCTCACTAATTAACTATTATCAATCCTTAAATAAGGGAGTTTATATGCAAAAAAATCCATTTTTAGGACTTAAACCCGCAGAATTATGGGATTATTTTTTTTCTATTACTCAAATCCCAAGACCTTCGAAACACGAAGAGGCCATAGAAGAATTTGTTATGAATTTTGGCAAAAAACTTGGTCTTGAAACCATCAAAGATGAAGCCAATAACATACTTATTCGTAAGCCCGCTACAATTGGCATGGAGAAGAGGAAAATAACCACTCTTCAATGTCACTTGGATATGGTTCCAGAAAAAAATAACGATGTAACTCATGATTTCCTCACGGATCCTATTCATCCTTACATTGTGGATGACGGTATGTGGGTAAAAGCTCAAGGTACTACTTTGGGTGCCGATAACGGTATTGGAGTAGCTGCTGCGATGTTTATCTTGGCATCTACAAATATACAGCATGGACCACTAGAAGCGCTCTTTACTCATAATGAAGAATCAGGAATGGTCGGGGCCTTTGGCTTAACAAAAACATTCCTCAATGGCGACATTCTTCTTAATCTAGATTCAGAAGACTGGGGAGAAGTATTTATTGGCTGCGCTGGTGGAACAAATGCTAATATAATTTTCAATTACCGCGAAGAAGCCGTCCCTAACAATCATGCCTCTTTTGTTGTTTCTTTGACTGGACTAAAAGGAGGTCATTCAGGTTGTGATATAGACCTCTATAGAGCAAATGCAATAAAGCTTATAGTTCGCTTTCTCTGGCAAGCTAGCAGAGATTATGGGTTGCGTTTATCTACTATTGAAGGATGTGCGTTGAGAAACGCAATTCCTAGAGAAGCATATGCATCATTCTCTCTGCCCAAAAAAAACATTAAGGCAATAAATTCTTTGGCCGCGGAAATGAATCAAAATTTTCAAAAGGAATATGCTACCGTTGATGCTGGCGTAACTCTTTCAATCGAAAATGCGAAATATACGGCATTTGTGATGAAACCAAGATTTCAAAACCGACTTCTCAACGCTCTATATGTTTGTCCCAATGATGTTATTCGTTTTAGCAATGACATGAAGGGATTAGTAGAAACTTCTACAAATCTTTCGAATATTAAGTCTGCAGGCGGGAAAATTTATGTTCAGTGTTTACTCAGAAGTTCAGTCAATTCCGCACAGAAAAATTTAAAAAATATGTTTCTAGCGGTATTTCAGCAGCCAGGAGTAAAAATTAAATTCGATGGAGAATATCCTGGTTGGAAACCAAATACGAATTCTGAAATTCTTGAAGTAATGAAAAAAGTACACAAAGACTTATTTGGCGCTGAACCTCAGGTTAAGGCAATTCATGCTGGTTTAGAATGTGGTCTTATCGGTGGAATTTATCCGAATTTGGATATGATTTCTTTTGGGCCAACTATTCAGCATCCACATTCACCAGACGAAAGATTGAACATCGCAACGGTTGAAAAGTTTTCAGAATATCTGAAGGCCGTACTTGTCGCTATCCCAGCAAAAGAAAATTAATAATTTATTTCACTTTTAATAAGAACAGAAAGCCTCCGAGAGAAATCTTGGAGGCTTTTTGCTTTTCCTTTATACTTCCCATCAGAACATCTTCATCGATGATTGAAAACTTTTTCACCAATCCTGAATTCCTTGCTCTCCTCCCTTTCGTTGGGATTGGGTTTATTGCACAGTTAATTGATGGAGGTATTGGTATGGGATTTGGCATTATTTCGAATTCTATCTTTATGAGTTTGGGAATACCTCCTGCTGTATCGAGTGCGAGTATTCATACAGTGCAAATATTTACGACGGGTGTTTCTGGATTTTTTCATTGGAAACAAGAAAATGTGGAAAAATCACTTTTTTTGAATTTGGTTATCACGGGAGTGATAGGAGGTATTTTGGGGGCATTATTTTTAAGTTGGGTCAATGGAGACTACATAAAACCTTTTATTGCTTTGTACCTTTTGATATTAGGAGTGAGCGTGCTCAAAAAAGCCATTTCTCGCATTTATGAAAAAGACATAGAATATCATCCTTTTCCGCTGCGGCTTATCGGAAACGGAATGTCAAAAGTGATCTCTCTTTTTCAACCCAAGGGAGAATTTATTTCTTCTCTTTTTGCACGAATTCTGGGATTTGTGGGAGGGATTCTTGATGCTATTGGAGGTGGGGGATGGGGACCGGTAGTTACTTCAACACTCATTGCCAAAGATCATAGCCCCAGATATAGCATCGGATCGGTCAATGCCGCTGAGTTTTTTCTCACCTTTTCTATGGCTTTTACTTTCCTCTTCTCTCTGGGAATGCTCGTTGGTTGGCAACCGATTGTGGGACTTTTGATTGGTGGGGGACTGGGGGCTCCGATTTCTTCTTATGCCTGTCGACGCATTCTTCCTCGTTTTTTGATGTTGGTAGTGGGTTTTTTGATTATTAGTTTAAGTATTTGGATTCTCTATAACTCATTAGATATTCTGAATATTGGAACAAAAGTGTTTTATTCCATGGAACAAGTGATAGAATAGAAAAGCAGTCTTTTGAAGAAGAAAGAAAAATAATCTTTATTAATCATGAAAAAATCCACAGTTGGACTTGCTCCAGGCACTCTTCTCTACGAAGGGGAAAGTAAAAAAACACGTGTCCGGGTGCTCTCTTATTCTGACAAAGAAAAGTTTGAACAAGAGGTTAAAGATCTTCAAGAACTTCCGAAGCTCCTTAAATCCAAGATGATCCATTGGGTTCAGGTTTGTGGGTTGGGGGATATACAGAAAATTCAACAGTTAGGAGAATTTTTCAATATCAATACATTAGTTTTGGAAGATGTACTTAATCACTATCAACGACCCAAAATAGAATCATTTGATGATTATGATTTTCTAACCTTACGACGCTATTTTCTCACGAAAGGGAAAGTTAATTCTGATCAGATAAGTCTTTTGATTGCCCCACAAACAATTATTTCATTCCAACACACGGAAGATGATATTTTTTGCGATTTGGAAGGACGATTTGCGAAACGTCGGTATGGGAGACTTTCTCGGCATGGATCATATTACTTGGCATATGCGCTCATAGATTTCATTATTGACCAATACTTTTTTGTTCAGGAGCATTTTGAGGAAAAAATAGCGAAACTTTCTGAAGATATTCACCGTCATCAAAAATCTTCTCAGGATGTAAAAGATCGGCTTTATACGCTTCGTATGAATCTGTTGGCATTTCGTCGTGCGATTTTGCCTTTGGCAGAAATGGCAGATAGATTGCTCAAAAATCCGAGATATATCGAAGGGAAAGATAATATTGTCGTCTACCTTCAGGATTTACGAGATCATATTCTCCACACACAAGATTTTGCCCGCACCTATGGGGAAACGCTGGAGGGACTCTCTTCGCTTTACTTTTCTATTACCGCAGATAAAACCAATCAGGTCATGCAGGTATTGACGGTGATTACTGTTATTTTGATGCCACTGACGCTTTTGGCAGGAATTTACGGTATGAATTTTAAATATATGCCGGAACTTGAGTCACATTGGGCTTATCCAACTTTAATAATAGTAATGTTTGGCATAGCTATAACGATTTATCGATTTTTCAAAAGAAAAGATTGGCTGTAGGGGGAAAGAAGAGAGAAGAAATATTAAAAGAAGATTAAATTCTAAAGGAGAGAAAATTTTATACAAAAGGGTCATACGCCCATTGCAATAGTGCTTGTCTTTGTCGTGGACGGCAATGAAGATTCCCTGACTCACAGTTTTTGATGATTTGCGCACGATGACGAGAAAAGGCACGCCATCGTTTGATTTGTCGAGTATCAACTTCGGGGATTCTGCGTCCGAGATAATACCGACAATACCAATGAAACCAGCCTCTCGGATCGGGGTCATCAGGAGTAATCCATCCTTTTCGAATCCATTCAGAAAGTGGTTGTCGGGATTTTATGCGAAAGTAGTTTTTTTCTATATCGGGAGTGGGGGAAAGTTTTGCCTTGTGAAACCATTCTTTTGGAAATTCTTTTTGGCAATCATTGATATATTTTCCTTCAAAAACTCCCAATTTAAGCATTTGGAGAGGAGTAAGTTCCGGTCTGAAGTGAGAATCGAAGTTTTTTCCGATGGGCTCGTTCAAAATATATTCATATTTCGATTGCATTGAATCACATACACGAACTATATCTCCGACATGAAATTCTTTTTCACGGCGTGAATTCTCAGGTGGTTTTATCGACATAATCTTTTATAAAAATCGTGCATATATTAGAATGAAGAAAATGAGTTACCAAGCGAAAATTGTTTTAGCATTTTTTACTTTTTTTATCGGAATAGGAATTGTTTTTTCCTTTTCTGTTCCTGACTATGCAGGATTTATAACGGATAAAGCTGATGTTTTTTCTTCTTCTGAAGAAACGACTCTGACACAAAAAATTCAAAATATCCAAACCCAAACAACAGCAGAAATTGCCATATTGACTCTTGATTCGACGGAAGGAATAGATATCTCTCAGTACGCTACAGAAGTTGCTCACGGCTGGGGAGTAGGGAAGTCGGACATAGACAATGGAGTCCTTATTGTTTTGGCAATAGAGGACAGGGCGTGGTTTATTGCTACAGGATATGGAGTGGAGGGTATTTTACCAGATATTCGTGCCAAACAAATTGGGGAGTATAGTTTTCCTGATAATTTTCGTGCAGGGAATTACTTCGCTGGGGTTTCTGCTGCTCTCGATGATATACAGGGATTCTTGGTTCAGGATGAATCTATCGTTTCTTCCTACAATCAAAAAAACCAAACAGGAGAGGAAAAGCTGGGGTTTATTGCCCCATTTATTTTTGCCCTCATCATTCTCTTTGGGTTTGGGCGTCGATGGGTTCAAAAAGAAAAGGGTAAAAAAGTGAAACGGAGCCTTCGTTTGGCAGGGATATTGGCTTTTGTTTTTGGTGTTCTGGGATGGATACTCTTGGGGCTTTTGGTTTGGGGAATTTTTGTAGGACTGGGGGCATTTCTTTTTGCTTTAATTATTTTACTTGGGGAAAAAGGTTCTGGATTTTCTGGTGGTGGCTTTAGAGGAGGGGGATTCGGTGACTCTAGTGGTGGTGGTTTCGGAGGATTTGGCGGCGGAGGATTCGGCGGAGGAGGAGCTGGAGGTCGCTGGTAAAAAGTTTTTTTTTCGTTATGATTGAGCGGTCTTCTTTATCTTTTTTGCTATGAAAAAAACCACCGTTATTCTCATTCTCGTTGTTGCCCTTGTTTTGGGAGGTTATTCTCTCGTCAAAGGCAAATACAATAACTTCATTGTCAAAGATGAATCAGTCCAGGCTGCTTGGGGACAAGTAGAAAACCAATATCAACGACGATACGATCTGATTCCTAACCTTGTCGAAACAGTCAAAGGATATGCCACACACGAACAATCGACATTTCAAGCTATTACCGAAGCTCGCGCTAAAGTTGGACAGATGAATGTAGATGTTCATAACGCAGAACAATTTGCTGAATTCCAGTCCGCTCAAGCGGGTTTGAGTTCTGCTTTGAGTCGATTAATGGTTGTGGTAGAAAACTATCCAGATCTCAAAGCCAATCAAAATTTTTTGGGATTGCAAACGCAGCTTGAGGGAACCGAAAATAGAATTGCTACCGAACGAATGCGTTACAATGACACAGTCAAAGACTACAATATCTATGTTCGGCAATTCCCGAATAATCTCTTTGCTGGATTTTTTGGGTTTACGACCGCAGAGTTATTTCAAATGACTGAAGGAGCAGAAACTGTTCCACAGGTACAGTTCTAATTTATTGAACACATTATTTGTTCAATAAAAATAGATTGATATTTTTCTACATTTCGGTATTACTGCTCTACATAATATTTCAAAAAAATGGGAACAAAAGAAAATATTTTCAACTCTCCGCTTGCGGTCATGGCTTGGATTTTGGGCGCATCGCTCATTCTTACCGCGAGTGTGATTGCTTATTCTTTTTACCGAGTAAAAGCCCTCAATAATACAGTTTCAGTCGTTGGTTCTGCAGAAAAGCTCATTACCTCAGATACTGTGAAGTGGTCCAGCACGTTGTCTTTGACAACTGGTACGGAAGAACTTGCAAAAGCGAGTGAACAACTCCGCAAGAATGCAGAGGTAGTTCAAGAATTTTTTTCAGAAAAGGGAGTTGAGGCTTCACAGGTGACGATTGCTCCTGTTCAGATTTCAGAAAACTGTAATAACTCAAATAATATTATATGGGGACCAGACGGACAGAAGTGTACCGAGGGAAATATTACTGGATATACGTTTAGTCAGCAAATTATGGTAGAGTCCGATAAGGTTCAGGATGTTACCGCTTTGGCCAAAAGCGCGTCAGAACATTTTTTGTTTGAAGATATTTTTATGACTACCAAATCACTTGAATACTATTACAGCAAATTGGATGATCTTAAATTGGAAATGTTAGAACAGGCAACTAAAAATGCCAAAGATCGCGCACAAAGAATTGCGGAAAGTACGGGATCTTCTGTGGGATATCTTCAGTCGGCGAGTGTTGGAGTATTTCAGATTACCGCTCCTAATTCTACAGACTTCGAAGATTATGGACGGTATGATACATCTACTCTTGAAAAGAAAATCGTGAGCGTTGTTCGAGCTGCATTTACTCTCAAATAAATTGCTAAATGTTTTTTTCTTCACATACGCAAGTTATTCGAAGACCTAAATTTCCGGAATTCCAATCTCAAGGGAATGTATTCGTAAGCGCAATTCTGTTTATTGTTGGTCTTTTCTTTTGGTTTTTGCTTTTGTTTCTTTTTCTGATAGGACTTTATACCAATTTATTCTCTCGGAGTTTCGAGTACCTACTACAAACTCTTTACTCCCAAAAGGCGTATTTTGTTCCGTTTTGGTTTTCTCTTCTGATGACGCTTTTCCTTTTTCCCATGACGCTTCTGGTTATTCTTTTGTCGGGACTTGTAAAAATCATCAAACAGTAGAGTATGGATATTTTGATCGCCCAAAACATCGCGCAAGAGTTATTGCGAACACATGGACTTTTGGACTGGGAATTCCGTTTTGACAGAGCAAAATACCGTTTTGGATATTGTAATTATACAAAAAAAATTATCAGTATATCTCGCATTTTGACCGAACTTAATACTGAATCTAAGGTGCGTGATACTATCCTTCATGAAATTGCACATGCTCTAGTTGGAAAAACATGTGGGCATGGGAAGATCTGGAAAGAGAAGTCTTTTGAGATAGGCGCCTGTCCGAAGAGATGCTTTCAATCAAAGGAGGTCGTTCTGCCCAAACGAAAATATACTGTTCGATGTGATCATTGCCAAAAGGAATATCAGGTCGCCAAAAAACGTTTCCGTGTCGCTTGTGGTGATTGTTGCCAACGATTTAATTCCGGAAAATATTCTCCAAAATTTTCTCTCCGATTTATTAAGAATTAAAAAACCCCACCATTAAGTAGGGTTTTGTTAGATCTTAAAGTAGAAAGTTGGAGCTAGCTTCCGCATTCTGCGGCAGCAGTATCACTTCCGCTTGTTCCAAATCCAAATCCTGAAGAAGGATTATCTGTTGGAAGTTCGGTCTTACACTCTTCAGGAGCTTCTTCGAATCCAGCACAGACGGCTTTGAGCAAACTCTGAGAATCTCGTCCAGTTTGAACCTGTTTTCCGTTGATTACCAATGTCGGAGATCCTTGTACGCCATAAGTTTGATTTTCTTTTTCATAAATAGCAAACGGAGGAAAGTTTCCTTTCCAATTGGTCTTTTCTTCATAGCTCTTGGTGATTCCGTATTCTTCATCTGTAGAGGCTACACAAGAATCAATAGCTTCTTTATCCAAATTTACTTCATCGATACATTCAGCACCTTTCCCTTCCTTGAGGAAACACCCTAAGTAAGAAACGAGCTTTTCGGGGAAGTTTTTTTGTATGCAGTATTGAGACATTTCTTCATCCAACTCTTTTTTGTCGTGCATGGCATAATTTACAAATTTTAATTGGAAATCGATTTTATCCCCTAATGTATTGAGTACCGGCAAAAATCCTTTTTCGATTTGTGTTCCAAATGGGCAATGACTCATGACAAACAGTTCAACTTCTGATTTTTCCTTTTTTACAATATCTGATAATTGAGCAGCTTGTTGTGCAGCCTGGGCCTCTAATTGAGCTTTCTTCTGGTCGGCAAACCCATCGATATCGATTGCCTGAGGGAAAAATAATTTTGCATCACGAGTTAAATAAGAAGTAATACTTTGTCCATTTCCTGGGTCAGCAATTATTTTGAAAAGATCACCTTCCTCTTTGAACTCTTTAATGGTTACTTTGGCACCACCAGAAAGAAGATTGGCATTAATAAATTCTTCAATTTTCTTTTGCGCTTCAGGAAGAGGGAGTGTTGATAGAGGCATATTTTCACAACCACTCAAAAGAACGGTACTTGCTAAAACGAAACCGATAAGAAAATGTTTTTTCATACAGATTTTGTGGGATTAAAAAAACTGTCAAAGCGAACTGTATGGAAGTTTCTTTTATGCGTCAAATTTTATGTTGTAGTAAGAACTACAAAATGAAAAAAATTTGCCTCTTTCATTAGTTCATACCACAATAAAAAAAATGAAAAAATACACTTTGCTTTTGGTGTTCGGATTGACCTTTTTTATATCGGGTTGTGGAAAAAAGCCAGTTGATGATCTAGCGGTTATCAAAGGTGAACAGGCTTTTTCTGTTTCTCCAAATATCACTTGTACATTTCTTACCTCGACAGGAAATGATATTGTTGGCACTCAGATAAATTTTGTAAATCTTCAAACAGAAGCTCCCCAAATTCTTTGGTCAGCACAAAAAGAGTTTTTCCCGTTACAAAAACTTTATGACGACATGGGGCTTTTGGGGCTTCGGTATAGGAACAAGGAGGCGGGATATATTGAAACCTATCTTCTGAACACAAATACAGGAGTTTTTGCGGTAAAACGAGTTGGCCCTTTGTACGGAGAAGATGGTATGGTTTCCAAAGGAAACTGCCAATAATCAGATATCAAAGATCAGAGATCAGATATTCAGAGAAGAGAGAAGAGAGAATGAACAAATTTTGTGTTCACAAAAGGTGTTGCTTGTGAACTTGTAATCTTGTGGACTGGTTTTTTCTAGAACCCAGCTTGTTGATGTTTTTCCAAACGAGTAAACTTCATTTTTGTCCTGTCGAAAAATAAGTTAACGCGTCCAATTCCTCCATTTCGATGTTTAATAACATTTATCTCGAGTTCGTTTTTTACCTCAGAATCTTCGTTGTAATAGTCGTCTCGATAGAGCATCATTACTATATCAGCATCCTGTTCAATAGATCCCGAATCCCGTAAATCAGAGAGAACGGGACGCTTGTCTGGTCTTCCTTCCACACTTCGCGAAAGTTGAGAGATGGCAATAATTGGTATATGCAATTCGCGTGCTAATTCTTTGAGACTTCGTGAGATTTCTGAAATTTCTTGTACGCGGTTGAGGGGATTTTTTCCACTCATTAACTGCAAATAATCAACCATTAACATATCTAATCCGTTTTCCATTTGAAGTCGGCGAGCTTTGGATCGGAGTTCGGCAATAGAATTCCCCATAGCATCATCAATAAATATTGGAGCAGTTGATAATTGATCCATAACTGGACCCATGCGTTCAAAATCTCGATCATCAAGTTTTCCCTTGTGCAGTTTCCAAGAATCAACTTCAAGCAGCGAGCAGAACATACGTTCAACGAGCTGCTCTTTGGACATTTCGAGAGAAATAATCCCCACCTTCTTTTTTTGGTCGATAGCGGCTTTCATTGCGATGACAAGGGCAAAAGCAGTTTTTCCCATGGAGGGACGAGCAGCAATGATAATAAGGTCAGAAGGATTAAATCCTCCATTGAGACGATTGTCTAAATCAACAAAATTTGTGGAAATCCTATTTTTGTTTGCCAATTCGGGGTTTTCATGGATTTCAGAAAATCGTTCATAGCTGGCATTTAAAATATCTTTAATTGGAATAAATCGATTTTTGAGAAATGTTTGGGAGATGGAAAAAACTCGTTTTTCAGCGTCATCAAGTAGTTCTTCTACACTTCTTTCGCTTTCATATCCAAGAGCAGTGATTTCGTTCCCAGCACTGATAAGTTTCCGAAGTGTCGCACGGTGTTTTACGATTTGAGCATATTGGAAAACATGAGTGGAGACAGGAACTTCGTTTTGAAGTTCTGCTAAGTACTCAGGGCCTCCTATTATTTCTAGGTGCTTTTGAGATTGTAATTTGGTAGAAACGGTTACGAGATCAATGGGTTCTGATCGATGAAAAAGATCCAGAATAGCCTGGTAGATAAAGCGATGATGATCATGGTAAAAATCATTTGGATCTATGAAGTCGGCAATTTTAAGAATGGCTTCCTTATCCAAAAGAAGGCATCCTAGTACTGATCTTTCAGCTTCAGGAGCCGTGGGAGGGAGTCTCTTAGAAATATCTATGTTTGGAAAACGAACACTTTTGAAATCTTGAGAGTCAGCCATATCAATAAACGATTAAATAAACAAGAAACAATTTTAAATAAAAATTTGTGGGGGTTTGTTTATTCTCTTTTTGGCAAAATCAAAAGGGTTTGTCAAAGGAATCTGTTATTTTCTATTTCCAATTGACAATTGGCAATTGACAATCCTAAATTCTTGTCTAGAATCCGCCTGCTTTTACTCCTCGATTTCGAAATGTCGACGCGACGAGAGAAAAGGAGAAAAAGGCTGTAAAAAACTTAATAATTTCGCGTCGGACAAATCGTAATGGTTGATCAAACTATGCAAGACCTCATTGCTCGCGATGCGGGTGTTATTACTTTTCGTGCTGGAGATACTCTCAAAGGTACGGTTTTGGACGTTACTCCTTCTCGAATTCTTTTGGAATTGGATGGAGGATTAACGGGAATTATCACGAAGAAAGAAGCGACAGGCTTTTATTCTGAAGGTGAGATTGAAGAAGGAACAAATTTGGAAGCAGTGGTATTGGATCCTGAAAATGACCAAGGGTTAGTAGTGCTTTCGCTTCGTCGTGCATCCCAAGATATGGTATGGGCAGAATTGTCTGCTGTCATGCAGGAGGGACGTATTGTCAAAGTGAAAATCTCTGAAGCCAATAAGGGGGGACTTATGGCCACCTACAAAGGCCTCCGAGCATTTTTGCCAGTTTCACAACTTACACCGCTTAATTATCCACGTGTTGATGGTGCAGATACCGCACAAATTTTACGAAAACTTCAGGAGCACATTAGCAAGGAGTTCGCGGTTCGGGTTATCAATGTGGATCGTGAAAATGGAAAAGTTATTATTTCCGAAAAAGCGGCACACGAAGACCAAACCAAACAAACCCTAAAGAAGCTTCAGGTAGGAGATGTCATCAAAGGAGAAGTATCGGGAGTTTTGAAATATGGTATCTTTGTGGCATATAGTGGGATTGAAGGATTGGTGCATTTGTCAGAAATGGATTGGGGACATGTTTCAGATCCTTCCAAGCATTACGAGCTTGGAGATAAGGTTGAAGTGGTGGTTATCGGTATCGATGGAGATAAATTATCGTTTTCAATCAAACGTTTGACAGATGATCCATGGAAAGAAAAGGTTTCTGGATACAAAGAGGGAAAAAAAGTGACGGGAAAAGTCCTGAGATGGAATGCTCAAGGTGTATTTATTGAGATAGAACCAGATGTTCAAGGACTTTTTAGCCTCGAGGATTTTGGAGTTACTGATTATACTGAACTCAAGGTGAAAGAAGGGGAGGCAATCAAAGGAACCGTTGAATCTATTAATTATGATTCACATCGATTGGAATTAAAAAAAGCTTAAATATTTTGTCCGAGAAGGCGAGGTCAGGTGACCTCGCCTTCTTTGCAATTCTTTCCCATGCCCATCCGTACATGTTTTGTTACTGGAGAAAAAAAGGAACAATCGGAATTGTTCCGCTTTATTATTTGCGAAGGAAAACTGCATTTTGATGAAAAGAAACCTGCTTTTGGTCGTGGCGGATATGTTTCTAAATCTTTAGAAGCACTTGAGAAACTTCCAAAAATAAAGGGAAAAATAAGTCATTTTTTGAAGGTAAAAGATTTTGAAATACGAGAATTAGAGATCAGATATCAGATATCAAAGATCAGGGATCAGAGAAGAGAGAGCAAAGAACAGAGAACAGAGATCCGAGAAGCGATGTCAGAGAAGAGAGAAGAGAGAATAGAGAAGAAATAACAAAAAGGTAAATACTGAATACTGAATACTGAATACAGTATACGATATACGATATACTCTATACTATTCATTTACATAACGAAAAACCGGCGATGGAAGCTTCAGAACTCAAGAATATCGAGTGGAACTTCCTGCCGGTTTTTCAGGTCATGACTAGTGACCGAAAAACCTCTCATAGCCTTGCTCTGGTAATCTTTTGCTTTCTGCCTGAGGCAGACCCGTGCTACCTGACGGGACTCTTTTTGTACGAAACAAGTTTGACTGGTATGGACAAAGGCATGTATCATACGAGTAAGTTGGTTTTGAACGAAGACGAATGCAAGCATTCGTCTTTTTCTTTTTATTCCGAAGAATAATGAAGAAATAAGGTTCGAAATCACAAAACGGTTTTCGAGAGGGCAGCTTTTCGATATTGGTCGAAGAGTCGTCCAGAGAAAATCGCTCTCTCGCGTCTTGTGGTGCATTCTAGACGTAGTCTGTAGGCGTCTAAAACGTCATCGCAAAGCGGAGAGGGTAGAGAAAGCAAACTGATTGCTGTAAAAATTAAAGATTTTAAAAAATTTTTTTAAGTTAAATATAACTTGGTCAGCGAGCTTACTTTCTCGATTCTCCCCACTTGTTTTTCGGTCGGCCTGTAAAAGAACTTAGTTTTCCGCTTTCTTGTGAACGCTTGCATTGAGGAACTTGGAATTTTGTTTTCTTGTCCTAAGCGAAGTGTTCAGGCCACTCTACTCTTCGAAATGAAATATGTCAAAAAAAATATATTGCGCATGACTATGGAATATTTTAAAGTATAAAAATTGTATACAACAATATACGCCCTCGTCCTTTATAAGAGAGCCTGCCTACCGGCAGGGCAGTCCTGCTTGTCCGGTAGGCAGGGGTTGGGGAGAGGGTGAAGGATGCTCAAGAAAGTTTTTCCCCCTCCTCTTAATCTCCTCCCGCTAGGGGAGGAGAAATTTATTTCTCATTGCTCATTATTCATGAATCATTAATAATTAAGAAGATGATAGAAGAGGAATTCAAAGCCAAAAAAAAGAAATCGGTTGTGTCTGCTCATGCCACAGAAGAGAATGAGGTATTTGAAAATAAACTTCGTCCGAAGGATTTTGAAAATTACATAGGACAGGCTGAAGTGAAAGGGAACTTGCGAGTGTTTTGTCAGGCAGCGAAAAAAAGAAAGGAACCGCTTGATCATATTTTGTTCTATGGACCGCCAGGATTGGGGAAGACCACCTTAGCGATGATTTTGGCCAATGAACTCGGAACAAATCTTCGTATTACTTCTGGACCGGCGCTCGAAAAACCTGGAGATATCGCGGCGATTTTGACGAATTTACAACCCAATGATTTACTTTTTATTGATGAGATACATAGACTCCGTTCGACGGTAGAGGAAATCCTCTATACCGCAATGGAAGACTTCGCTATTGATATTGTCGTAGGCAAAGGACCGTCGGCTCGTACTATGCGACTCAATGTTCCTAAATTTACACTCGTTGGGGCAACCACCAAAGCATCAATGCTCGCTGGACCCCTGCGTGATCGGTTTGGTCATGTGGAGCGATTACGTTTTTATGAATCGGATGAGATTCAGAGTATTATTGAGCGTTCTGCAAACCTTTTAAATATAGAAATAGATTCTCTTGCTGCGGCACAATTATCAAAATCTTCTCGTCGTACACCACGAATTGCTAATAGATTGCTCCGGCGTATGCGTGATTTTGCAGAAATACGCCATCAAGGGATTATTACAGAGAAGGTCGTGCGTGAGGGTCTTAAGAGTCTCTCTATTGACGGTAGGGGACTTGATCATGCAGATCAGATGTACTTGCAGATTCTTCATGAAAAGTTTCGTGGAGGCCCCGTGGGACTCTCTACAATGGCGGCAGCGATGAGTGAAGATGAAAACACAATTGAAGACATGATCGAGCCATTCCTTATTCGAGAAGGACTCTTGCAAAAGACCCCACGAGGACGAATGGCGGCAGGGGAAAGTTTTGGAAAAGCAGGGAAGATGGGCAAGTTGATATAGCTATTGAACGAATAATATGTTCAATTATTTATTCTTTATCAGCCCATTCTGGCACTTCATTTCGAATGATATATCCCACCATCTCACTTACGGTCGGAACACGAGCTTCTCCGTTTTTATCAAGATAGATGGGATCTTTTTCATTAATAACACTCATAAAGTAAATAGCCCACGGTTCTCCACGAATCGCAGCATCCAGAAATGGTCCGATACAAAATTGATAATCGGCATCTTCTGGTTTTACACTTATAAATTTACAGTGAGCAAGTTCTGGATAGTTTTTTCTTGCTTCGGGTTTTATAAGGCAATCATTGCATCTTCGTTTGGTAGAATTTTTTAGTTCTTCTACTTTGTCCCAGAATTCCTTTTCATTAATTTTTCCCGTGGAAGGGAGTCCTGTTGGACTGAATTTTTCTCGTCTCACAACGGGAATCGCTGAGTTCAGATGAATATCTTTAAGCGTTTCATTAGGGATCGGGCATTCATCAGTAATGGTTACGCGGGTTCCTAACCCCACGCCGTTCACTCCCAATCCTCCATACTCCTTCGGCAAAAGTGCCTTTTGAACATCTTCTTGATATTTAACACCTCCTGCAAAAATAATCGGCTTAGAGGTTTCTGCTTGCATTTCTCGAATATGATCGGCGGCAGATTTATCTTTTCGGGGGTTAATTATTGCATTATGGCCAGCTGCTATTTTGTCCTCGTATACATATCCATCTGGACGTCGAGTCCCTTTGCTTTTACATCTTTCCCCTGTGTCTTCGAGAAGTCTTACCGCTTGTGCGCTACTCACAATTGCCATATATCGCATCTGGGGATACTTCTCCATTATTTTGGACAAATCGTAGGGGGCGCCTGCACCTACATACAAAACATCCACCATTCCTTGATCTCCGATTGCCCTTACAATCTCTTCAAAGTCTCCAATGGCATATAACACATTCACTCCCAAAATGGCATATGGATGTTCTTTTCGAACAGCTTCTATTTCTTTCAGAATAGCTTCTTTATTTCGATTTTGTCCGATTTCAATTCGTACTGTTTTGGATGGAATTTTGTCTCCAGATTCCGTTACATTCATCTCCGTTTCGTAGTCAGGGCGCCCAGTTCCTGTTCCACCAAGAATACCAATACCTCCAGCAGGAATTACTGCATTTACCAATTTCGTGTCGGTTACTTTAATAGATTGCCCTTGAGCGTGCCATGGGAATTTTCGCTTTCCCTCGAAACATTCTTTGAGAAATAATTCTTTTTCTTCGTCACTTTGAAACTTGGGAGCAAATAACTCGGATTCAATTTGTCCCCATTCTTTTTGTGCATCCTCAGAAAGTTGGAATAATTCTCTCTCTTTTAGGGATTGAACAGTTTCGTTGTTTTCTATCATTTTTGGATTTCGAGTTAAGTAAAAAGTAATTATTTTAACGAAAGTGTCAAGTTTAGAGTTTCTAAAAACAGTACTATCGCATCAAAACATCCTATCGATAAACGCAACCTCTATTTTTTTTATTTTTTTTGCATTTCGGAATTTTGTGTATAAAATTAAGTTCCGTAATGAGTACATCAAAATACATTTTCGTTACGGGTGGTGTTTGTTCTAGTTTGGGCAAAGGAATCATTGCTGCGTCTACCGCGGCGCTTTTGAGATCTTCTGGTCTCAAAGTGGCAACCATGAAACTCGATCCCTATCTCAATGTTGATCCAGGAACAATGAGTCCTTTTCAGCATGGAGAAGTTTTTGTTTTGGACGATGGAACAGAAACAGATTTAGACTTGGGACACTATGAACGGTTTACGGATGTTCCTCTTTCGGGACTTTGTTCGATAACAACAGGAAGAATCTATTCTGAGGTATTATCTGAAGAACGCGAGGGGAAATATCTCGGAGGAACAATTCAAGTAGTGCCTCATATCACGGGAAAGATTATGGAAAAGATCGAATCTGCCGCAAGGCAGATGAAGGTGGATATTTTGGTATGTGAAATTGGAGGAACGGTCGGAGATATAGAAGGGGAGCCGTTTATTGAAGTTGTTCGTCAAATGAGAAGTAAATGTGGTACGGAAAGAGTGTTGTCAATGCATGCGACACTCCTCCCATTTCTTGCGGCATCCAATGAGCTCAAAACTAAACCCACACAGTTGTCTGTGCGAGAGTTGCGACGGCAGGGAGTCGCTCCAGACATTATTTTCTTGAGAGCAGACCAAAAAATTCCAAAGAAACTTTTAAAAAAAGTTGGCTATTTTTGTGATGTAGATGAGGAGGCGGTTATTCCCGCAGAAACTGTTTCTTCGATTTATGAAGTGCCCGTCAGATTTAACTCTTTTGGGTTGGCAGCTATCATTGCCAAAAAATTGGGATTGAGAAAGCCGAAAGTTAAATTTGAGACTTGGGAGAAGGGGGTTGAGAAAATGAAAAATGTAAAGCAAGAAATATTTATTGGTCTTGCTGGGAAATATAACGAGCTAGATGATGCATATTTATCAGTCATTGAAGCGGCTAAATCTGCTGGATTCTTCCATGATCGAAAAGTGAAAATTGAGTGGATTGATACCGAAAAAATAGAGCAAAAAGATGTGGACGAATTGGCACGTTTGGAAAGCGTCGATGGGGTAATTGTTCCTGGAGGGTTTGGAAATCGAGGAATTGAAGGAAAAATTATTGTAGCACAGCATTGCCGGGAACAAAAAAAACCCTATTTAGGACTTTGTCTCGGATCTCAAATTATGGCTATAGAATTTGCACGAAATATTCTCAAAATAAAAGATGCTACCAGTGAAGAGTTTGATGAAGAAAAGAAATCAAAAAATCATGTTATTCATTTTATTCCAGAACAACGAACTATTCGTAAAAAAGGCGGAACAATGAGGCTGGGGGCTTATCCATGCGTTATCAAAAAAGATACATTGGCCTATCAGGTATATAAAGCCACAACGATTTCAGAACGGCATAGACATCGATATGAATTCAACAATAAATATCGTGAAAAATTTGAGAAAAATGGATTTATGATTTCTGGAGTTTCTCCAGACAAGAGTTTGGTTGAGATTGTTGAAATAGCAGATCATCCCTACATGGTTGGGTCTCAATTTCATCCGGAATTCAAAAGTCGACCATTTCGACCACATCCGCTTTTCCGTGATTTTGTAAAAGCTATTGTGCAGAGAGGAGAATAGTATTCAGTATCAAGTATTTAGTATTGAGAATCTTAAATACTTTTTATTTGTTTTGGGGGCGTATCTCCTTTTAAATACCTTATACAAAATACTGAATACTGAATATCAGAGTTCAAAGCCGAGTTCATCCTTGAAAAGTTCTTCAATTTAAGGTATAATGAAGAGAAGAAATGACTGTAAAAAAGTTTCAATTTGAGGGAATTGCAAAAGATGGGAAAATCCTGTCAGGTTTTTTGTTCTCTGAAAATAAAGATACTGCACGAGCGAAACTAACAGAACAAGGATTAGCTGTTTTGAGTTTGGATCCCTATATACAGCAAGAAATAAAAACACCAGGATTATCAGAATTTGAATTCAAAGGACTTGGGGCGAAGGGGGAGGAAATTCGTGGAAATATTGAAGCAAAAACACTTTATGCGGCTTATAAAAAATTAAGAACTGATTATGATTTCAAATTGGTATATCTTCTTCCTCAAGATTTGCCCTATGAACAAAAAGAAGAAATGAAAAAACAGGGGCTTGATCCACAATTGGAAGAAATTTTTCAAGAAGACCAACAAGTTCAAAAAAAACATGTGGCTAAAAAATCAAAAGGAGATGAAAAACAGGATAAGGTGCAAGACATGATTTTGGATAGGAAGGTTCAGATGGAGTTTTTTCGAAAAGAAATAGATTTTTTAATTGATAGCGTACAGGTGATACTACAGAATAATGAAAAATTTATTGATCCTTCTCACCGAAGAGATATTCAGGATGGTATGAATACTCTTGCAAGATTGCGTCAATCCAATTCGACACAACACTTGGATAGTATTATGAGAAAAATATTTTTGAAATTGGGAGATGAAAATATCTTTCTTCCAATTCATGAAAGTATTCCTGATTTTGAAAAGCGAAAGCTTGATTTTCAGATTTTAGCAAAAACGTTGCAGGATCGTTTGGATAAGGGATTGGCAAAAATTAACATTGGGACTCTCAACTCAGAAGCTATCAAAAATACGGTAAAAGAACTTCATTTATTCCAAAAAATAGGCAATACTCTGTATTGGAGTTGTACCTTCCTTTTTGGGATGCTTCTTTCTTTTTGGATGTTAAACGTGCTGAAGCTTTTTGTTGGAATTGGTGCGGAAAAAGCTTCCTTTTACTTCACTTCTAATTTATTTTGGTTTGCTACTGGGGTAACGGGAATTATAACTCTGTTATTGTCCGTAGAAATGTTTCGGAATCAGTCATTTGGATGGGTAAAAAAAAGCATTTTATACACGGTAACGAGTATCATACTTTTTCTTTTTGTGTTGGAATTCCCGGTTATTTTTTATTGGTTTTAAGGAAAAACTGGACGGGTTGACGAAGTGTTCCGCTTGTACATAATGAGAGCCGATGAATTTTTCACAGCTTTCCTTTGGTTTTTTCGCGATAAAATTATATGGGACAATCTTGTCGATTGCTTTTATGATTTCTGCTTGGCATTACTACAAAAGTCTCAAGAAAAAGCAATTGCCTATCGATTTTTTCCTACATCATTTTTGGCGTTGGTTAATGGGGGCATTCTTCGGTGGGAGAATTATTGCTTTGATTTTAGAACCTACTATTTTTGTACGAAACGGTCTTTTTTCATTTTTTGCTTTTTGGGATGGCGAATTCCATTCGCTTGGCATGTTGATTGGTTTTTCGTTTGTTCTTTGGTGGGATATGAAAAAATCGGGAAAATCATTTTTCAAATGGACGGATGTGGGGATTCTTCCAATGATTTTAGGGTTAATGATTGCCGATTTGGGAGGATTCTTTACTGGGGCTATCTATGGAAAAGAAACAATTTTACCATGGGGAGTTCAGTATGAAACATTTGGAGTGGATGTCCTCACTCCAGTGCATCCAGTAACAATTTATGCTTTTTTTATACATTTATGGATGTGGTGGTGGTTCAAAAAAAGGGAAAATACATGGGAACGATTTACGGGGCGGCTTACCGTTCGTGCGATTATGTTTCTTTTCCTTAGCGATTTCGTGCTTCAATTTTTTAGGGGGGATGAAACTATTATAATATTTCAAGTATTTCGCGTGGAGCAGGTATTAGATGTACTTCTTTTGAGCATCTTATTCTGGTGGAATAAAAAACGTGTTATGTCGGATACGTAGTTCATTTAGAAGCAGTTGCGAAATATCCAAAAATTCGTATTTTACTATTCGTAGTTCATAATTAAATCTTAAAAATGCAATTCGATCTTTCTCAGTTATTAACGGGATATTATTTTTTTGATCGTGCTCCAGGAGGAGAATTCCTTTGGGGATATGCTCTTCTTGTCTTTTTTGTGCTTATTCTCTTTACCAAATCCATTGTGATGAAATTTGTTTCCGATGATAAATATTTACGGAAATCTCTTCGAAAAAAATTCGGACGATTTGTTGCGTTAGGAGTAATTGGTATTTTTTTAGTGGCATCGAGATTCTCGGGGATCCCTGTTTTTTCCATGCGATTATGGCTTTATCTCACCCTTCTTTTGACAGTGGGGATTGGTATTTGGACCTTTGTGAAAATTCGGAGAGAATATCAAAAACGTATCTCCTCAGTAGAGCGGGAAACAGGGAAACGGATGTAATGAATAATTACGAATTTTAAGCAAAGAATTAAAAATTTATATTTCCTTGGAGTTTTTTTTTTGCTACCATCTCGCGGAAGCATGAAAAAAGAGAATCAGAAAAAAAAGAAAATATTAATTATCGGATCAGGGCCGTATTCTATTGGGAGTTCGGTAGAGTTTGATTGGTGCGGCGTGCAGGTTCTAAGAACATTGCGCAAACTAGGGTATGAGACTATTTTTATTAATTCCAATCCAGAAACGGTTTCTACTGATTATGATGAGTGTGATCGGTTATACTTTGAAGAACTGACAGTCGAAAGGATTTTAGATATCTGTGATAAAGAAAAGCCAAGTGGGGTTATTTTTTCTACAGGCGGGCAGATTGCTCAAAATATGGCAATGGAACTTGCGAATGAGGGGCTTCCGCTTCTAGGAACACCAGTACAATCTATTGATGATTGTGAGGATCGAGGGAAATTTTCTACGCTTTGCGATGAGTTAGGAATTGATCAACCGAAATGGGAAAGTTTTAAAACAAAAATGGGAGCCCTGCAGTTTGCTAAAAAAGAAGGATTTCCTGTTTTGGTTCGTCCGAGTTTTGTACTTTCTGGTGCAGCTATGGCCGTGGCAACAAATGAGAAAGATTTATCAGATTATCTCGATACGGCGGTTGGAACATCACGGGCTTCGGTAGTGATTTCTAAATTCGAGGAAAATGCTAAAGAAATTGAATGCGATGCTGTTGCGCAAAATGGAGAAATTATCTGCAGTGCCATTTCTGAACATATTGAAAATGCTGGGGTTCATTCGGGAGATGCAACAATTGTTTTACCAGCTCAGGATTTACGTTTGGAAACAGTTCGTCGAGTAAGACGCATTGCTCAAAAATTAGCTCAGAAACTCCGTATTTCTGGACCATTTAATATACAGTTTCTAGCCCGAGAAAACGAGATTAAGGTTATCGAATGTAATTTGAGAGCATCTCGAAGTTTTCCTTTTTCCTCCAAGGTATTGGGGCAAAACTTTATTGAAATTGCAACGCGTATTTGGGTGGGAGAAAAACTTCGTCCTCAGGAAATTAATCCCCTTGAAATTCGTTCGGTGGGAGTCAAGGCGGCTCAGTTTTCTTTCTCACGACTCAAGGGAGCAGATCCGGTCCTTGGTGTAGAAATGAGTTCCACAGGAGAGGTGGCTTGTTTTGGGGATACAGTTGAAGAAGCTTTTTTGAAGAGCTTGGTTTCTGTTGGGTTTATTATTCCTAAACCAAAATCTAAAATTCTTGTTACTATTGGGAAATTAAAAGATAAAGTTGTTTTTTTGCCAGTAGCTCAGCGTTTAGCAGATTTGGGATTTTCTTTTTTTGGAACGGCGGGAACATCGGATTTTCTCAATGAAAATAAGATTTCCTGTAAGAAGGTATACAAGATCTCCTCAGGAAAACATCCCAATGTTGCGGATATCATTGAAAAGAAAGAAGTGTCCCTTGTAATTAATACTTCCAATAAATTTTCACATGAAGAGGTATCAGATGGGTATCTTATCCGTCGGAAAGCGATAGATCGGAATATTCCACTTATTTCTAACCTTCAAATGGCAAAACTACTTGCTCGAAGTTTGGCACAATTTCCAACAGAAGATGCACTGCCAGTTTTTGACTATGAGGAACGGTTAAATCGAATGTAAAGGTATTGTTTTTACTCATAATTTATGTTACAATAAGGAGAAGATTTTTATCTTTCCTTCTTATGTTCAATACCGCTTATGCTGCCGTACAGATGGTCTCTACTGCTAAAAATGAGTCAGTAGGAGGGCTTACAACGCTTTTTTCAAACTTTTTCACAGCTATTCCTTTTTGGATTGCTGCAGGGGTAATTGTTATTGTGACATTGGTTTTGGCAAAGTTTTTGAAAAGTATTGTTGTCTACCGTGTGACTTCTCGTGCAGGACATAATCTCAATGACCAAGTTGTTATTTTGATTGGAAGATCGGTCTATTCAGGAGTTATGATCATGGGTTTTCTCGTGGCATTCACAATTGTTGGAATCGACATTGCCACATTCCTTGGATTTATGGGACTTGGAATTGGTTTTGCTCTCAAGGATATTTTATCAAACTGGATTGCAGGAGTGATTATACTTACGCAAAAAAAGTTTATGATTAACGATACCATTAACGTTGATGGTATTTCGGGAAAGATTATTGAAATCGATACACGAGTGACCCAGATTCAGGATTTTGATGGGACACTCCACATTATTCCAAATGCCAAAATGATGACATCAACGGTTCAAAATTATACACGAAATGCATTTCGACGAATTGCATTTCAAGTTGGAGTTCATTACGACACCCCGTTGGACAAGGTGTGTCAGTTAACTCTCAAATCTGTAGCTGGACATGAAGAAGTAGTACCAAATCCTGCAACACAGGTATTGATTCAGGAATTTGGGGATTCCGCAATTACGCTAGAGGTTCGATTCTGGATTGAATCTCCAGCTCCATGGCCTTCTGTCAGATCTCGTATTATGCAACAGCTCAAAAGTGATTTTGATAAAGCTGGTGTTACAATTCCATTCCCTATCAGAACGCTTACTTTGGATTCATATGACCGCAATATATTGCAAGCGTTCAATGTTACAGCAAAACAAAGAAAGCCATTTGAAGGAACTGATACTACATCAACTATTGTCTCTGATACGAAGTAATGAATTGAAAATAAGTTGATTTTATTTTCTCTTTTCTTAAACTCTCGGAGCTATTTCAGGGGTCCTCAAAAAATCTGAGATTTTATGGGGAGAGGAGGAAACGATGAAACAAATAAAGTCCGCCTAAGGCGGATGAAATATATGAAATCGTTGATGACGATAAGCCGGGGTGGCGGAATTGGTAGACGCGCACGACTCAAAATCGTGTTCCGCAAGGAGTGAGGGTTCGATTCCCTCCCTCGGCACCACGTCCTTGATGACTCGTTAGAGCTCGCTTCGGTAAAATCAAAGCTCGCTGTCACTTCGTCATCAACTCCTTTTTCCGCATCCCGCGTGTGCGGGATTCGGAATAGAGAGAATGTTCTTTTCTTACAATTATTCTCGGTGTTTGAGACGAACAAATCCTTTTCTATATGTTCTTTGTTCTCTGATTTTTGGTCTTTGTTTTAATGCCGGAGTGGCGAAACTGGTAGACGCGCTACGTTCAGGTCGTAGTGAGAGCAATCTCGTGGAGGTTCGAGTCCTCTCTTCGGCACCAGCCTTTGCTCTACGATCTACGGCTGGCAAGCCAGCCAAGTACGAGTAGTTAAGCGAAGTGCTTGTCTCATCGAAGCTTTAGCGAAGAAAAAATCTTCCCTCACCTCAATCCTCTCCCTTAGGGAGAGGAAGTAAAGGAGAGGGACTAAAAACAATTCATTGTTACTTTTTTTCTTTTTTTTCGTATATAAATACTGAAAAAGAATTGAAAAATTTTTTTTCAAAGCATATCTTCATTTTGTACTTCCTAACCCATACATAAATGAAAAAAGAAACAATAACCATTTTAGCGGTAGTGCTCATTTGCGCTACTATATTAGGAGTTTCTTATAACTTCCGGAAAACGGGTATTTCGATTCGTAATACCGGAACAGCCTCTGGATCCATACAAAATTCCATTACCGTCTCTGGTGAGGGAAAAGTAATGTCTCGTCCAGACATTGTTCGCGTTCAGGCAGGAGTTTCTGAACTTCGTAAGACAACCAAGGAAGCCCAAATCGCCGCCAATGAAAAGTTAGCACAGATTTTGGATATTCTCAGAGAAAACAATATCGCTGAGAAAAATGTCCAAACAACAGACTTATCATTTTATCCCGAATATCAATGGTTGGAAAAAACAGGACAGAAACTTGTGGGACAACGAGTTCGTCAAACATTGAATATAAAAATCACAGATATTGATAAAAAATCGGAAAGAGTAACAGATATTTTGGATGCTTTGGGATCAGTAGATGGTTTGGAAATGAATTCTGTGAATTTTGATATAGAAGAAAAAGAAGCTCTCTTTACACAAGCTCGACAACAAGCTTTTGATAAAGCCGAGCAAAAAGCGAAAGAATTGGCAAAGTTGGGGGGGGTTGTTTTGCTCAAACCAATTACTATTTCGGAATCAAGTATCAATTATAATCCTCCTATGTACCGAAATTTCGCTAAAATGGAAATGGCTTCTGACGCTATGGGAGGAGGATCAGAACTTCCCAGTGGAGAATTAGAAGTGACAGCCAATGTAAATGTAGTGTTTGGAATAGAGTAGGGACAAGCGAACGGGTTAACAAGCTTACCAAAAAAGGGTGTTCGACAGAACGCCCTTTTAGATATTACAATAAGAAAAAACAAATATGGATGCTTTCTTTTCGTTTCTTCCGATTGGATTCGTAATTGCTTTGATGACAGGACGAAAGAATGTTCCATCTTTCATAGCCTTGCCTTTAGCGGCCGTGGTGATGTATTTTTTTCGTTTCACCTACTTTGGAACAGAAACACTTTTACTCAATGCGGGAATAGTGCAGGGGATTCTGACAGCTCTTACTCCGATACTCGTTATCTGGGGAGCAGTATTTTTGTTTCGACTTATGGAACTTTCTGGGGCGATGAAGACGATCCGTGATTGGCTCTCTTCTATTGCTGAAAACAAAATCGAACAAGTCATGATTGTTGGATGGGCATTTGCCTTCTTGGTAGAGGGGGCGAGTGGGTTTGGAACTCCAGTGGCGCTAGCGGCGCCCCTCCTTGTCGGGTTTGGGTTTGCCCCATTGAGAGCGGTAATTTTGTGTCTTATTCTGAATAGCGTCCCGGTTTCTTTTGGTGCGGTAGGAACACCGACGTGGTTTGGACTCGGAAATTTAGAACTTGGAGGTGATGAAATTTTAGCAATTGGACAACAGACAGCGATGATTCATTTTATTGCAGGATTGGTGATCCCGTTTATTGCTCTTCGGGTCCTTTTTGAATGGAACGAAATTCGTGCCAATAAAGGATTTATTTTGCTTTCTATTTTGAGTTGTACGGTACCTTATTTGCTTTTGGCACAATGGAATGTAGAATTCCCGTCTCTTATCGGAGGGGCGGTAGGACTCTTGCTCACAGCTTTTTTTGCACGGTTCAATATTGGAGTAGTTCATTCTGCCAAAAAACCAGTACTTCCTATTTCAGGGAAAAAACTCTGGAAGGCTTTTTTTCCGATTGGAGCGACTATCGTTTGCTTAATTCTCACGCGAGTCGATGCGTTAGGAGTAAAATCCCTCCTGAATGGCACTCAAATTCTCTCAGAATTCGAGTGGGGGAGTTGGGGACAACTTTGGATTTCTCGGAGTTTGGTTGTCGGATGGAATGGAATTTTTGGAACAGATTTGCACTGGTCTCATGCGTTGCTTTATGTCCCATCAATTTTACCGTTCGCCTTTGTTGGGGTGCTGAGTTTCTGGGTTTTGTCGATCAAAAAATGTATTCAATGGAAAATTATTTCCACAAGTTTTGAACGTATGAAAAAACCAATTTTTGCTCTCATTGGGATCATGATTTTTGTAAAATTAATGATGGTCGGAGGAGCGGGGAGTCCCGCGATGATTTTGGGGAATTTTTTGGCAGAGATATCTGGGAAATCTTGGACAGCGGTGGCACCACTGCTTGGGGCATTGGGGGCATTTTTTTCAGGATCCAATACCGTTTCCAATCTTACCTTCGGAGGAGTGCAGATGGCAGCGGCTCAAAGTTTGGCACTTCCCAAAATTACTATTCTTGCGCTTCAAAATGTTGGGGGAGCCATGGGGAACATGGTGAGTCTCCAAAATATCGTGGCGGGATGTTCGGTCTTGGGACTCGTTCGCAGAGAGGGAGAAATACTGCTCCAAACGATAAAACCGCTTTTTTGGTATGCAGTGATTGCGGGAGGGATGGGACTACTTTTGATATAAAAAAGTCTTTCTGAGTCCGCCTTGGCGGAAGAAGAACCTTCGAAACAAAAATAGGAAGGTCCTTCGTTTCACTCAGGAAGACGGTTTAAATATCTTTTTTAAAAGTCTAAATATCCTCTTGTCGGAGCGGGTGTTCCGTAGGACACTCGGTCCACAACTTCTACGGAGAAATAACATCACCGAACCAGTGGGCTATGCCACACTGGCTCCGACAAAATAATCTCAAATACGAATATAAGATAATTCGTTCTTGCCTTTGGCAAGTTACTCAGCATTGCATTTTTGTACTTATGGGATTCCCGACACCCTGCTACGCCATAGCTACTCAGTGGCGAGAGCGAGAATGACCAACGGGGGAGGTAATTAATCCTGCATAATCTTCCACTTCACTTCTTTTTCCAACTTTGATCCTTTGACGGTAAATCCTGCAGCTTTGACATGTCCTCCTCCACCGAATTTCTCAGCGAGAGCTTTGACATCGACATCAGGCTTGCGGGTTCTGAGAGAGGCTTTGACATTGCCTTTTTCGTCTTCAGAAAGGAGTACCGAGTACCGAGCCTCGTCCATAGAATTGATGTAATCAATCACTCCTGACAGGTCTTCTCTTTTAGCACCAAGGGATTCATATTCTTTTCTGGGGACACCAACGATGGCGGCGCCGTCTTTCGTCACATATAAATCTTGAAGGACCTTTCCCCAGAGCTTGAGTTTTTTGAATTCGTGAGCGTGAAAAATATTTTTAGCGATGACCTGAATGTTCCCTCCGAGCTTTACGAGTTCTCCAGCAGCAGTGTAAGCGGCAGGAGTTGTGTTTTGATGCATAAAAGCACCGGTATCAGTATAGAGTCCTGCGAGGAGGCAGGTTGCAATTTTGGGGGTGATATGAACACCAAGTTTTTTGAGCAACTCAAAAACAATTTGAGTACTCGAAGCCGCGTTTGTTGCGACGAAGTTTATCTCCCCCCAAAAATCATTCGTAGGATGATGATCAAGGTCGAGTTTGACCATCTTGTCCGATAAAATTCGTGGTTTATAGTCCTGATATTTGGTCATATTTTTATCTCCGCAGTCCAAGAAAAATACTGCGTCAAAAGCATTTTCATCGAAATCAATTGTCAACTCTTCCGAAAATGGGCAGAACTTTAAAAATTCTGGAGCTCCATCAATACAAGAAGCATGAACATCAACACCAATACTTTTGAGTCCAGCATACATTCCCAATATCGACCCAAGTGCGTCGCCATCTGGGTTGGCATGAGTAATCAATACTATGCGAGGTTTTGATTCAAGATATTTTTGTAATTTCTTGAGATTTTCAGAGTCTATGAGTGGGGTTTCGTGAGTCATTCGTGAATAAATATTAGTGTATATTATAACATAACAAATAGACAAAGTCAATATTTTGTTTTAGATCTAAACACACCATAACATAGTTTTATTTCTGTGAAAATCGATCAAATTGTGGGTGAACAAAGCTCATCAGGGTTTCATCAATGAGTGTCCCTAAATCACGAGCAAAGGGGGCGAGTTTTTCGGATTTCTCCATGGCGCGACTGGTCTGTTTTGCAGCGAGGTGGAGATTTTCAAGTGCCGTCAGATTTTGCCCAAATTTAAATGCTCGTAGACTGTCGGAGAAGTGTTCCAGTGCTTTGGAAATCGCAGAAGCGGCTATGGCATCTTGATTGTTATTGGTATGGGCGAGTGCATCATTGAGCTCGACAATACGTTGCAAGTGCATTTCTGCTTGTTCTGGTTCTCCTGCACGAAGAAGAGTGATGAACTGCTCAATTTCTGCCTGAAGTTCTACAAACAATTTGGTTGTATTATCTCCATAAAAAATTCGTAGTTGACGATAGGTCATGACGCCTACTTCTTGACGGGAAAGGAGCTTATTCGGACGATAGAATCCATCTGGAGGAAGATGGGCAATCTGAAATCTCTTGGCATAGGCAAAGTATGGAGCAAACCAATCACTTTCAGAAACATCAAGAGAGATGTCTCTCGTTTTGTGCATATAATTCCCGAACTTTACTCCTGTTGCCCTGAAAAGAAATGCCAAAAATTCAGCCTTAGTGATGGCTTCGTTCGGGCGAAAGTTTGGGTTTTGTTCTGGACCAGCGACAACTTGCGTGTCTACTCCTCGAACAGTGAATGGTGCATACCATTCATTGGGATCGACATCTGTGAAGTACGTCTTTCCAACACTTTCTGCAGGAATTTGTATACCTCCAGCTCGCAGAGAAATGGCAAGGGCTTCAGCACGAGTCACGATTTTTTCAGGATGGAAATTCCCGTCTGGATAGGCGGTCATAATTTTCACATCATTGAGATGTTGAAGCATGGGGAGTTGTGGATCGTCTGAAGCTATATCTCCAAACGCATAAACCGCCATTGACGGAAGAAATACGGCGGTCACAAATAACCATTTCATCATCAAGCCTGAATATATTTATTGTTCACATGTTGGTCAAATTTTTTGTACAAAAATTCGTTGACGAAAATACAAAAGATTTTTCGACGTTGATCGCTTTAATATTTCTTCTGTGAGAACTTGTTTTTTCGCTTGTTTTAGGCTATAATAATAAGATTTATGAATAAATTTATAAGCACAATCATTCTCTTGGGGTTGATTTTGGGAGGAATGCCTGATGTCAATGCCGCGCGTCCTGATGGTGAGAAAAAGATATTTACCATTACGGGATATTATTCGCCTCTTCCAGGACAACAGTTCTATATTACAGGAGATTATGAGTCAGAAATCCGACTGAATGGATCTGGGGTTGCTGGGGCGGATGGGACTCCTGTATATCCAGGAATGATTGCGGCTCCAGTGTCGTATGATTTTGGAATAAAAATTTGTATTCCGAGTCTTGGATGTGGGATGGTAAATGACCGAGGGGGTGCTATCGTAGAACAAGGACAGAGAGATTTGGCTCGTCACGATCGATTAGATGTTTGGATGGGATATGGGGACGAAGGTTTACGTCGAGCACTTTCTTGGGGGGTACAACATTTGGAATGTGATCTTTATGGCGAGGATTCTCCTATCCATGTGGGGATGAATTTTGAAGTTCCTCCTCTGTTGTATCAGATTTTGAATCTGCCTCAAAAACGTATGTTCACCCAAAATCTTTCTTATGGATCAGGTGGTGGAGCGGTGAGGGAGTTGCAGGAAGTTTTGAAAGAATTAGGAATGTTTGAAGGAGCATTAACGGGGATATTTGGAGAACAGACCCGTATTGCTATCTTAGAGTTTCAAAGAAAAAACTTTCTCATTGAAAAAGAAGAAGATGCTGGTGCAGGAGTATTTGGTCCACAAACTCGTGATAAGTTAGCTATGGTTTTGTATCACTTTGAAGTACAACAAAAAATTCGAGAAGCATGGGAAAATTTTCACTTTGATGAGGATTTACAACGAGGTTCTAGAAATCAAGCAGTTTTGAAATTACAACAAATTCTGATTCAAGAGGAACTCATGGATGTTCAGCCAACGGGGTTTTTTGGTCCCAAAACGGAGGAGTCCTTAACGCAGTTCCAAATAAAACATGGGGTTATTGCCAATGTTAGTTCTGCTGGTGCTGGAAAAGTTGGTCCTTCAACCCGCGAGAAACTTAATGGAATTATTCAGGAAGAAAAGGATTTTATTGCTTCTGAACGCAAAGAAATTCTGGCATACCAAAAAATCCATGATCGATTAGCTGTCTTGGCTGCTGAAACCGATAAGGTCCAGAGATATTCTGCATCGGTCAAGTAAAACAGTACATGATAACAAAATCTATTAATTCCGGATTTCATCACCTTTTTCGATTTCATGTAGACAGGTCTCTTTTGGAAATCACGCTTTTTCAGTTTTTTTGCAATTTGGGAACGAACCTCATTGCCTTGTCATTGCCCTTTTATCTCTACCAAAATTTAGAATATCAGGTGTGGCAAATCTGTGTATTTTTTCTCGCATGGCAAACAGCATTTGTGCTGATTATTCCATTTGTCGGAACATTTATAGAGCGTTTCGGGCTCAAGCATTCCATGGGATTTCAAAGTTTTGCGACGGCTTTGTTTTGGATTGTTTTACCATTCCTTGTTCAGGGTGAGTTGTGGATGGATTTGCTTCGCATGGCCCCTTTCTTTTTATTGAGGGCATCGGCGGTTGGAGTATCAGAAGTTTCCTATGATATTTTCTTGACTCATCACATGGATGATGCTTCTCGAGGAAAAACAATTGCATGGATACAAATTGCAATTATGGCGACGGTTATAATGGCTCCTTTTTTGGGAGGGCTTATTACCTATTTTATAGGATTTGAGTGGACGGCAGTTGTCGCTTTCGTGGCATTTCTGATTTCAGGAATTGTGCTTCTATTTACTCCCGATGAGAAGTTTCATGTTCCCTATACTCCCAAAGAACTTCTCAGAGATACCTTTAAAAGAGATTCGAGATCAGTTTTCGTGGCGGAAGGGGGGAGAGTGTTTTTTGATGCTATTTTGTGGCTTGTTTGGCCCATTTTTTTGATATTGATACTAAAAAACATTGTTACAATGGGAATTTTAGTAGGAATTTCTTCGGGGATTTCTATGATGCTCATTTATTGCATTGGTCGTCGAATTGATCAGGGTGGAGTGAGTGAAAAAACGCTTCGATTTGGTTCGTATCGATCGACGGTACTGAATTTTTTAAGAGGAATCCTTTGGGATCCTTTTTTGCTTGCGATTGTGGATGTTCTTCACAAAATCAATTTTGATACCCTCAAGGTATCCTACGATGTCCAGATGCAGAGATGGCTTCGGAGACGAAATACATTTGAAAGAGCGCATATCCGATGGATGATTGTGGAGAATATATATATGTTGGCAGTGGCCTTTTTCACGATTTTGTTTATTCTTTTTCAAGAATCAACGCAGATCATTTTCATTATTATTTTTTGTGTGGGATCTTTGGCAAACTTGGGAATACAAGCTATTTCCAACTCAAGAGAATAAGAGATTGTCTCGTTTTGGAAAATCAATGTGTGGATTTAATTGATTTTTTTTTATAAAGTTTAATAATCTGCCAGTCGACCATGAAATTACAGAACAGGCACAAAATTCTTATCGGTTTGTTTGCGGCGGCAATTGTGATTTCCGCTTGTGTCTTTCCTGAGAAAGACGATCCTTTTTCAAGACTCCCCTCTGAGCAGACAGAAACTTTGGAAGGAGAGATTTTTCCGTTTTCGGTTTCTGTGGCAACTCGTGCGACACATCGTTTGGAGAAAGAAGGGAAACTTGTGGCATATCTCGCCTCGGATGTTGTGAGGTTGGACGATTTTGTTGGACGAAATGTAGAAGTAGATGGAGTAAAGCGCACTGAAAAAATGCGTGAAATTTTTTGGGTAGAGTCGATTCGTTTATTGGATGTCCAAGAAGTTCATAAAGAAGAATTGGAAGATAAACTTTTTTCTACGAAACGATTTGCATTTATTTATCCAACCACGTGGGAGTACTCACTTTCGCCTTCTGGGATGGCTCATTTTATCCAAAAAGACGATCCAGCCAGACGAGTGTTTTTGGTTTTCTCCGTAGAGGAGTTAGAAAATGAAGATAAAAAAACAGATCCAAATGTTTTGATATCAAATCTTGCTGGGGTGAAAAAGATTACAACGGATGAATTGGATCGAGAAAGACAGGAGGTCGTGCTGTTTTCAAATGTGTATGAGCAGAAGTATCGATTTTCCTTTACGAGTATGTTTGAAGAATTTGAAAAAAAGAAGGACTTCTTTAAATTGCTCAATAGCTTTGTTGAGGGAGAAGATAATGTTCGTGTGTCGGAAGAAGCCTACCAGAGACGTTTGGCAGAACTTGAAGCAGAAAAAATAAAGGAAGAGGTCAAGACAATAGCCGCACAAGAAACACCAGAAACGACTCCTGAAGCAAAAGAAGGAGAGTCTTTCTTGGAAAAGATTTTTGGCTCGAAATCGCCAGAAGGAGAAACCACCGAAGAAGCAAGTTCAGAAAAGGATACCCAAGCAGAGCAGGCATCTCTTCCAAAAACAGAAAAAGAAGAGAATTTGCAGCAACCGGCAGAAATCAAAAACGACGTTTCTCAATTTGAACCTGTAGCACAGGAGGATTATCAAAATTTGGTTGATGAGAAATCATTTGATTATGAGAGTTCTTATTATGGACTTCGTATGAAAGTGCCATGGGGATATTGGTTCCGAAATTTTGGTCCTGCGGAAGGAATCCTGACTCGTATTGGGTTTTCCGATCAAGAGTTTACTGATAGTACGGGATCAAAGTTTTGGTTGGAGATTGTCCAATCGGATACTCCTCCAACTATTCGGAGCGAAAAATCTAATAATACGCAGGTGGTTATTGAATTTCCTCGATCATCAGATTCATACTTCCGTTTCACTGGACTCAAGAAATTCCGTGATGTGATGAGGAGTATTGAGGAAACAGTAAAGAAGTTCTGAAAATAGTTTTTAGTGAAGAGTTTATAGTTTAGAGAGAGTTTTTTTATAGGAATCAGGCATGCCCAATCCGTTTCTTCAATGTTGCTTTTTAAGTCTCTGTCGTTACAATTCTGTCCGATGAAAGAGTACAATCACACGTCGGTGGAAGCGAAATGGCAGAAGTTTTGGGTAGAGAACAAAACTTTTGCTGCGGAGGATTTTTCGAAAAAAGAAAAATGGTTTACTCTTGTAGAATTTCCGTATCCTTCGGGAGCGGGACTTCATGTGGGGCATGTGCGGTCGTATGCGGCATTGGACACCCTTTCTCGAAAAAAAAGAATGGAAGGCTACAATGTGCTCTATCCGATTGGATGGGATGCCTTTGGGTTACCCACCGAGAATTACGCTATCAAAAATAAAATTCACCCTCGAGTTGCGACGGATGCCAATATCAAAACATTTCGTCGTCAGCTTCAGGCGCTTGGACTTTCCTATGACTGGGACAGAGAGGTGGATACCACTGACCCTGAGTACTATAAATGGACGCAGTGGATATTTTTGAAGCTTTTGGAAAAAGGTCTCGCCTACAAGAAAAAAATGCCGATTAATTGGTGTCTCAGTTGTAAGATTGGATTGGCGAATGAAGAAGTCGTCAATGGTGTCTGTGAGCGATGTGGAGGAGCGGTCGAGAAACGAGACAAAGAACAATGGATGCTCGCCATCACCAAATATGCCGATCGATTGATTGATGATTTGGCAACGGTGGATTTCTTGGAAAAAATAAAGGCTCAGCAGATAAATTGGATTGGACGCAAACAGTGGATTGATATTACTTATCCCATTGATGGGACAGGCGAGACGGTTGTGGTTTCGACGACGCGTCCGGATACGAATTTTGGAGCTACCTTTGTGGTACTCGCTCCTGAACATCCGTTACTTTCTTCGGAACTTATTCCATTGTCACATCGAAAGGAGGTGGAGAAATATATCAAACAATCTCAGAAAAAAAGTGATTTGGACCGAGTTTCTGAAGGACGAAAAAAAACAGGAGTCTTCACGGGACTGTATTGTGTGAATCAATTGAATAATAAAAGGATGCCATTATGGGTGGGGGATTTTGTATTGGGAACGGTAGGAACGGGAGCTGTGGTTGGTGTTCCAGGACATGACTTGAGAGACTTTGAATTCGCACAGGCTTGTGATATTCCCATCATTCGAGTAGTGGTCGGGAAAGATGGAGACAGGTCTCCGATTACTCGTGCCGAACAGGTGCAAGAAGATGAGGGAACAATGATTAATTCAGAGTTCCTCAATGGTATGGAAATCAAGGAAGCGATTTCTGCTGTTATGGATTACCTCGAAAAAAAAGGATGGGGAAAACGAACCATGAGATACAATCTTCGGGACTGGGTCTTTTCCCGACAACGCTACTGGGGAGAGCCGATTCCGGTCGTTCACTGCGCGAAGTGCGGAACAGTGCCACTGCCCGAAACAGAACTACCACTTAAACTTCCTGACACAGCCGAATACGAACCGACCGACAATGGAGAATCTCCCTTGGCGCGTATGGAGAGTTGGGTCAATACCAAGTGCCCCAAATGCCAAGGCGCGGCAAAGCGAGAAACTGATACCATGCCCAATTGGGCGGGGAGTTCGTGGTATTTCTTGCGTTACACGGATGCACACAATGATAAGGCTTTTGCTGACCTCAAGAAGCTCAAGTATTGGACGCCTGTGAATCTCTATAACGGGGGAATGGAGCATACGACATTGCACCTACTCTACTCACGATTCTGGCATAAATTTCTCTACGACTGTGGGTATGTGCCGACAGCAGAACCTTACGCGAAACGAATTTCTCACGGAATGATTTTGGCGGAAGACGGCAAAAAAATGTCGAAATCTCTCGGTAATGTCATCAATCCTGACGACATTATCAAAAAGTACGGTGCCGATGTTCTGCGCGTGTATGAGATGTTTATGGGGCCTTTTGATCAGGCAATTTCTTGGGACTCTGGAGCGCTAGCGGGAGTAAAAAGATTTTTGGACAAAATCTGGAAAACCTTTTCGTCTCGGAAAATTGTTGATGAGTGTCCATCAGATGATTTCAGACGAGTACTCAACCAAACCATCAAAAAGGTGGGAGAAGATATCGATAATTTCAAATTTAACACCGCAGTGGCTCAACTTATGATTTTGATGAATGCTGTTGAGGATGGGAAAGAGTTTTCAGGAAAATCTTTGCGAAAAATTTGCTTGATACTTGCACCATTTGCACCGCACTTAGCTGAAGAAATCTGGCATGAGGTTTTGGGAGGGAAAGACACCCTTTCGTATGAAAAGTGGCCAGAATACGATTTAAAATTTTTGGAAACCACGACTGTGCATTATGCAGTCCAGGTCAATGGGAAGCTCAGAGGGGATTTTGAAATCTCCAAAGAGGCAACGAAAGAAGAAGCTATCGCCGCTGCAAAAACAATCGAAAAAGTTGCGAAATATTTAAGTGAAGGGAAAATTATTAAAGAAATAGTTGTTCTTGGAAAAATTGTTGGGTTTGTGGTGAAATAAGTTAAGTTTCGATGAAGGAAGGGTTTGTGGTGAAGTATAAATGTGATTTATGGTAGGGGCGTAACATGTTACGCCCCTACATGTGTAAAAAAATATTACCAAGGCGCAAAAATATTCGATTTCAGAAATGGGACTATCGAAATGATGGATGGTATTTTGTAACGATAGTTGTCAAAAATCACAGATGTATTTTCGGAGAGATCTTTAACGGAAAGTGTATTTTGAATGCAATTGGAAAAAGAGTTGGTCAATTTTGGAAAGAAATTCCACAGCATTTCAAAGATGTGCGATTGGATGAATTTGTTGTGATGCCAAATCATATACATGGAATCATTGTGATTGATAGGGCGAATGAATGTGGGATTATATTTAGGCATGATGAACGTAATAATGACAACACATGTAGGGACGTTGCATGCAACGTCCCTACGAAAAATGAATTTTCCAATATTTCGCCGAAGTCGCAATCATTATCTGTGATTATTCGTTCATTTAAATCGGCGTGTACTCGTGAAATTCGAAAATTTTCGCCTGAATTCCAATGGCAATTTAGATTTCATGATCATATCATCCGGAATCAAGAATCTTTAGAAAAAATACAAAATTATATTCACTTTAATGCGGAAAAATGGGAAGATGACGACGAGCATCCAAAAAATTTCGTATGAAACTCTCCATTATCATCCCCACCATTGGACGTCCAACACTTGAAAAAGTGTTACAGGGGATTGAACGTTGTGATGGGTACGATGAAATTCAGCCAGAAGTAATCGTGGTTTTTAATTCAGATGCTTCTGACACAAATGTTGGATTTTTGAAATTCGAATCAGAAGTCGATACAACACATTTCAAAGTATTCCGATCTGAAAAACATGGTGTATCGACTGCTCGCAATCTGGGAATGGATAAATCAACAGGCGAAATAATTGCCTTTTTGGGAGACGATACTATTCCTGAAAAAGAGTGGTTGCGAAAAGTCAGAGATTTCCATGTGCGATTCCCCAGTCAAAAAATAGCGTTATTGGGACGTATTTCTTGGGTACGGGAATTAGGTGCGGATCCTTTTCATCAATGGCTCCAGAATCATGCACAGTTTGATTTTGAAAATATTCAGAAGCGTGGAGCAACATGGCAACATTTCTATACTTCGAACGTTTCCGTGAAACGGAGTTTAATTATCTCAGAACGATTTGATGAAGATTTTGTCGGTTGGGGA
This sequence comes from Candidatus Altimarinota bacterium, assembly GCA_021736215.1. Classification (GTDB taxonomy): domain Bacteria; phylum Patescibacteriota; class Gracilibacteria; order UBA4473; family UBA4473; genus JAIPGI01. Next base: position 19,575 of record JAIPGI010000006.1, on the reverse strand, counting down.
TTCGAAGATACCGAACTTGCTTATCGTCTTTCGAAGCGAGGAATGAAGATAATCTATGATAGTGAATGTGAGGTTTTTCACGATCATCCGCAAACATTAGCCTCCATTGTCGCCAATACCAAAAATGCTCGTCACAATGCTGAACGATTTGAAGCTCTACATCCAGAATTAAGCATTCTTCCCCGAGGGATGAAACTACTAGCACTTAGAGGAGTTATTTGGGTTTTGGAATTTTTAATCCCCCTCAAACCGGATTTAGCGTGGTGGACAGCTTGGAAACGGGCATGGATAGGGGATTTTTAGAAATCTCTTCGTTCACTGATAGCGCGGCTTAAGGTCCCGATATCGAGATAATCCAAATCTCCACCAGAAGGGATTCCCCGCGAGAGACGAGATATTTTTCCTGTGAAAAATGGTTTTATGTTTTGCGCGATATACATGGCCGTAGCGTCGCTTTCGGTACTACCAGATGTGGCAAGAATAAGTTCCTGAATTTCTGAATGGGTCTTTATGCGAGAAACGAGCTCGTGTATGCGTAAATCATCTGGACCAATTTTATTCAGTGGTGAAATAACACCATGTAGGACATGATAGAGACCTTTGTATTCATGAGTTTTTTCAAGGGCAATGAGATCTAAAGGAGTTTCGATGACACACAAAACCTTTTTATCACGACTTTGGTTTGTGCAAATGGCGCATTCTTCCTTTTCGATTTCACAAAAATGGAAACAGGTTTTACATTCATGAACATTCTTTTTGAGATTAGAGAGAGAGGAAGCAATGCGCTGATCTAAACCAGAACTACTTCGCATAAGATTCAGAACAAGCCTTTCGGCACTTCGAGATCCAATCCCGGGGAGATCTGAGAGAGCTTCTATGGCTTGGACAATAGCTTTGGGAAGGACTTCCATCTTTTTAATTATCAATGAACAATAAGCAATTATCAATACTTTAGTGATGAAACGAAAAACCAACGAAAGAATCCATTGAATCTAGACTTAGTAAAAACTGCTTGTTTGCTTGTAAGCTCGTTTACTATTTTTTATTCGTGTCCTAAGAAATCAATAGTCGTATCAAGTGCTTTCGGAGCGCCTAGAAGTCCATCCATGTGGTCGAGCATTTTTTCCATAGGAACATCAAGAGTCTTTCCCGTTTTCATATCACGAAGAAGGAATTTATTTTTCTTGATTTCTAAATCGCCGATGAGAATACAATAGGGAACACCAAATTTTTCAGCACGGAGTAATTGTTCCTGCATGGATGTTTTCCCCAAAACGCCCACGGCATGAAAGCCATGTTCTCGTAATTTAATGAGAATAGGAAGAGCGTATTTTTTGGCAACGGGACCGGTGGCCGCAACGAAAATTTGAAGATAATCCTTATGAGGTACATCGAGTTTCCCTCGTTTTATGAGCTCTATGACTCGTTCTAGTCCTGCCGCAAACCCAGAAGCTCCAAGATTGGGACCATTTAGTTTTTGTAAGAGTCCATCATATCGACCTCCTACCAAAATTTTGTGAGTCGTTTTTTTCTCTATAAATTCAAAAACAGTATGTGAATAATATTCTACTGGGCGCACAAGTGTTGGATCAATTGAATAGTGAATACCAAATGAATTGAGATAGGCGAGTGTTTCATCGAAAAATTCTCGTGATTCAGGAGAAAGAAAGTCCATGATTTTGGGAGCCATTTTTACCAAAATCTCCTCATCTTCGTTCTGGGGAGTGAGAAGTGCGAGATATTTTTTTTGTTCAAATTTTTCGCGAGAAGTGGGACTCAGACTTCGTTCTTTTCCACTGTAAAAATTAGCAAGAGCATCAATATATTTTTTTCTATCCTCAATTGATCCGATAGTATTGATCTTTAATTCGCAATAGTCTCGTATTTTTAAATCCATTAAAATTCGATGACCCAAATACATGATTTGAGCATCAATTGAAGGGTCTGATTCACCGAGAACTTCTACTCCAAATTGCCAAAAAGACCTTTGGGTTCGGGACTTTGGTCGTTCAAAACGGAAACATTTTCCAAGATAATAAAGTTCCACGGGAAGCGCGTGGTCATACATTTTGTTTTCTATAAACGCACGGGCGACTCCAGATGTAATCTCTGGTCGGAGGGAAAATTCTCGTCCATGGCGATCATGGAACGAATACATCTCCTTCTGAATAATCTCAGAGGAAGCTCCTAAAGTTGTTTTGAAGAGATCGGATTCCTCGAAAATAGGAACAGAAATTCTCCGAAATCCTGCCTGACGAAATCGGTGACGAATAACTTTCTTTACAAAAGTAATAAAGTCATGATCAGCAGGAAGGAGATCCTTGGTACCAGCGGGAGCTTTGAATTGTTTTGGCATTTCTTACAATGAATAATGAAGAATGATTAATGAATAATCACTGCTGAGAATTGAGAATCCGCTCAATTGCTAGGGCGCAATTTTTTGGATCAAGAATCGTTAAAACGGGCGTTTGTGATGGCATACGGAGTGTTGAATGGATATCTACCATATACTCTTCTAAGTTTTTGAGAGGAGGACAGGCGATAGTGATGTTCTTTGAGTTTCCAGCAACAAATCCAGAAAGGGCATTCGATCTTCCCGCAATAGTTACGAAAATAACCTTTGGATTGGTGCTATGTTTTTCAAGAATGGCTAATCCTTTTTTCGCTTCTTTATGAGCGGAGGCGGCCATTAATTCTACGGAATATCCTTTTTCAGTTAATGGTTTTTTTATTTCCTCAGCAAAAGGGAAGTCTTTCTCTGAGCCGCAAATGATAACAACATTGGTCATGAAATGTATGTGAAATCAATAAAAAGCCTTTTTTCTATACATCAAAAAAGGGATAAAAGCAATAGTTTGGAGAAATGGATTGTTCTTTTTTCTTGAACAAAAAATGTGTTCAATTTTGAATCCGATTTCCTTTTGTATCTCATTGAAAATAATTTGTATAAAAATCCCTGTACAAAAACAATTTTCTCGTGTACAAAATAAGTGATAGTATTCTTTTGGCACAATGAAGGGATTTTTCAAGTTTTTGGCTTCAGCAACAGTGGGACTTTTTTATGGTCTTCTGTTTGCACAAAAACCGGGGAAAAAACTTCGTGAAGAATTGAAAAAATCTATTCATCCAACGAAAACATTTCTTGAAGAATTGAAAAAAGTAGATGTGGATACTCGGGATTCATTTGTGGAGTGGGTGAGAAATTCAAAAGAACTTCAGGAAGTGCTTCAAAGTGGAAAAAAGCAATTTGATGCTTTTGTAGAAGCAGTAAAGTCCCTTGAAGGAGAATTTGCAGAGGAAGCAGAAAAAGAATTACAAAGTTTATCAAACAATGCGAAGGGAGCTGCTGAAAAATTAAAAAAGGAAGCTCAAAAGAAAGGGAAAACTCTAAAAAAGGAGATAGTACCAAAAGTAAAACAGTTTAAAAATAATCTCAAAAAAGAAGTAAAGAAAGTGGCAAAATCTGCTTCTTTGAAACCTAAAAAAACGAAATAATTTCTTGTATCCATGGTTAATAAAGCAGAACAATATTTTGAGAGAATCGGTTTAAAGTACGTGGTGGGAATGGGAACCATCTTGTATATTATTGGAACAGCACTTTTTAATGTTTATTTGAGATTACTCGGTATTTATGAATTTAATCTTATTCAATTAAGATACATGTTCATCGGAATTGTTTTTGTGTTTTTTACAGCAATTTTTTTTGGTTTTGTGTTTTTGTTTTGGAGACTTTCTTTTCCACTTGTGCGTAAGGTTAAAAAACCAACAAAACGCGAATCAGCACTTTTTTGGAATCGATTAGAAATCACCGTTTTAGTGATTTTGATTCCTTGGATGTATACTTACGCTCGATATATTCTTCCGGAAATTCCTTCAGGATTGGGAGGAGCGGCTCCAATTGAGGCTCGTTTGATTGGAAGTCCTGAGGAAATCCAGAGAATAAATGAATTGATTGCCTATGAAACCAATTTACAACCAGATAAGCTTCCTTTTGAAGTGGCTCCTGGGCAAAGTAATCTGGCGATTGGTGCGAATGTATTGATTTTGGATCAGAGCAAGGATCGGCTATTTTTGATTCTTACGAAGGAGCTCTATCTGAGTTCTACTTCGAATCTAGCAAAAAATTTGAGGGCGGCGGGTGGAAACATCGGAGATATTGCAACGAAAGACACAAAAGATTTTCAAGCGAAACCGCTTATCATAAATACAAAAGATATTGTAAGTTTTACTATGAATTTGTATGAACCTCCTAGTCTTTTGACTCGGGATGATATTGAAATTGCGGCATCAGTTATCGCTAAGGCTGGAAAGGATAGTGATCAAACACAAATGGTGTCAGATTTTTTGGAACAACAAGCTCCCGAAGTTGCTCCGCAATTATTGGAAGCTGTCCAGAAGAAAATAGAAGAAAAACAAGTAGCTCTTGCGAATCCTACGGAGAAACCATCACTTCCTCCCGTTACAAAGCCAAAATTGACCTCGGAAGAGACAGAACAGCAACAGCAGGTTACCGAGGAAATAGTCCAAGAATTAGAAGGTTTTTTTGATACTAAATTTTTGGATTTTCGTGCAGATATTTTTGGGCAAACAACTAATCTATGTGGTTATGAACGGACGAAGGGGAAGGATTCAACTGTTCGATTAGAGCTTGTACGTGAAATCTCCCGTCGAATGAAAGCAGATTTTCCAAATGCATGGGAAGCCCTCAATGTGAAAAATTATTTGGCAGACGGACAAGGGGAAAAGGATTTTTCTTGTAATTTAGTAAAAATTTTTCAGGGGGCAGAGGATGCTTCTGTGATCGTTACACGACTGAATGAAAAACAAGTAATAGCTGGTCCTGATTTTGGGGCTATACGGGATGAAGCTTTGGTGAAGCTTACCAAGTCTTCACAGATAAATACAGATGCGAATAGAAAATATGTGAGTCAGTTACTTATTCAGCATTTTAATCAAAAAGCCCGACAAATGAATTCGTACTGGAATGATAGTAAGTATTTGTACGAAGGGCGAAATGATGAAAAATACTTCGAGAATATCACTACGGCTCTTACAAAAAGTCAAAGCTGGGAAAGCTTCGGGGAAAGTTTACAGTCTTTTTATGATGAGATGGAGGTGGTTGTGCCAACTCCAATAGAGGAGAATACAGAGGTGATAGTGCCTCCTGTAGGGGAAGAACCATATACCGGTTCGGGGTCGACGGTGGATAACACAACCCCTCCTGCTGATACTCAAACTCCATGATGAAAAAGAAAATATTGGTTACTGGTGGTGCGGGATTTATCGGATCAAATTTCTGTAATTTCAATAAATATAAATATGACATTGTGGCTTTGGACAACTTGTTTTTAGGTGATGCATCAAATTTAGAAAAAGGAGTGAAGTTTGTACGGGGAGATGCGTGCAATAAGTCGGACTTGGTGAAATGTGCTCATTCGATAAGCGCAGGGGCTTCGGGTTCGAATTTCGACTATGTGGTACATTTCGCTGGGACATCATCCGCTCCAATGTTTATGGATTTAGATGACAAAGATCAAAGATCAAAGATCAAAGATCAGAAAACAGAGAAGAGAGAAGAAAGAAGAGAAAGTAATTTTGTGCAAGGATATGTGAATTCTATTCAGAGTTTTTGTCAAACACTTGAATATGCACGCGGGTGCGGTGCCAAAAAATTTCTCTATGCTTCGACATCATCTCTCTACGGCAATAATCCTATGCCCTTGGTCGAGACACAAAATATAAAACCACTTAATCACTATTCAGTAACTAAATTTTGTTATGAGCATTGTGCCGAGATTTACAATAAGGTATATCCAGAGATTGAGATTGTCGGGTTTCGATTTATGTCAGTGTATGGACCACACGAAGAGGCTAAGGGACGATATGCCAATATGATTTCTCAATTTATTTGGGATGCAGCAAGGGATTTGTCACCAGTGATTTATGGGGATGGCGATCAGTTTCGAGATTTTACCAACGTTGCTGATGTTGTTCAGGGGATTACAAGGGCAATTGAAACCGATAAGAAACTGGGAAATAAGGTCTATAATATTGGAACGGGACAGTGTTGCTCTTTTAATGAAATTCTCAAAGAGATTAACGCAGCGATGAAAAAAAACATTCGACCAATTTATATTTCTAATCCCGTGAAAGAGGGATACGTGCGTGGACAGCATGCAGACATTTCCAAAATCGTTTCAGAACTGGGGTATAAGCCAACAATTGATTTGAAGACGGGAATTGCTCATCAGGTAAAGAATTTGGATATTTCTAAAATAAGAGAAACGAGTTCCGATTTGATACGAGGGAAGTTTACAAGTTAATGAGCCAACAAGTTTAAGAGCTTAGAAGATTCGGTTTCCCAAGAAACCAATAATCATAATTGCAATGGCGACACTTCCGAAGAAGAGGGCAAGTAATTTCCACTGCATCGCTTTTTTCAAGATCATTGCTTCGGGGAGCGAGAGTCCGACAATCGCCATCATGAAGGCGAGAGCAGTTCCCAACGGGACTCCTTTGACGATGAGAGATTGAATAACTGGAATTATTCCAGAAGCATTTGAATAGAAGGGAACTGCCAAAAGAACCGTAATAGGGATGGCAAGAGGACTGGTAATAGACATTTTTTCCAAGAAAAACTCTTGTGGAACGAAACCGTGAATTACAGCGCCGATGCCTATTCCTACGATAATAAAAAGAGCAACTTTTCGGGTTAAATGAAAACTTTGTTCTATGGAGTATCTGATTTTTGCAAACAACCCTTTTTGTATTTCTTGATGAGAAGTATTTGCGGATGCAGAAAAATCAGGGGTAATAAATCTCTCTAAGTGAAGAAGCTCAAAAACCATTCCTATTACTGTTCCAAGAGTGATGGCGGAAATAAGCCAAAAGAGCATGAATTTTGTTCCAAAAATTCCCCACAGCAGGACTAGTGCTACTTCATTGACGAGGGGTGAGGTGGCAAGAAAAGAAAACGTTGCTCCCAAGGAAATTCCACTTCTCAAAAAAGTGAAAAAGAGTGGCAATGATGAACAGGAACAAAACGGGGTGACAGCTCCCAAAATAGCTGCCATAAAATGAGTTACTCCGAAGGGAGTATGGGTCATGAACCGTTTCATTTTCTCGATGGGCAAATGCAACCTTAAAAAAGTCATGATTCCCATCATGATGAAGAGTAGTGAAAATATTTTAAGAATATCTTCGACAAAAAATATTACCGCCTCGTACAAATGTGTTTCTGGGGTGAGGGAAAGGATTTCTGAAAGCCAAAGTGTGACTAAATGAAACATGGGACTTCATTGTGGATATTTTTCTTTTGAGCGCAATAAATTTGTTGACGATTCTGTAATTCTTCTTACAATCTGCTCGTTCTCAAGGGATCGTAGCTCAGCTGGTTAGAGCGCCGCCCTGTCACGGCGGAGGTCGCGGGTTCGAGTCCCGTCGGTCCCGCCAGAATAATTTCTGGCGGGAATGAATAAAGAAGAACGAGTATAAGGCTCGTTTTTTATGTATGTAGGCTTTCAAACCCGCTCGCGGGTACTCGTCCTTGTTTCTCGCCTTCGTCTTGAAACAGTAGAGGAATTTGTATTCTCGTCACTTCGTTCTTCGGTACAAATTATCGAGTCCCGTCGGTCCCGCCAGAATAATTTCTGGCGGGAATGAATAAAGAAGAACGAGTATAAGGCTCGTTTTTTATGTATGTAGGCTTTCAAACCCGCTCGCGGGTACTCGTCCTTGTTTCTCGCCTTCGTCTCGAAACAGTAGAGGAATTTGTATTCTCGTCACTTCGTTCTTCGGTACAAATTATCGAGTCCCGTCGGTCCGAACTTAAGGGGTATTCAAGTGAAAAAGTTCTAAGTAAATGACTTTTTATTATGAGAGAAGAAAAGAGGAGCGTAACAAAAAGAATCAACTCATCCTTGTGCTTAATAAAAAAAAGAGATTGCTGTATCTACCTTCGGTAGATTTACAATGACGGGTTATTTATTCAACCACGATATCTGCTCCACCAAAAGGGAAAAATCCAATACGCTTAGAGGTATTGGCATCAATCCATTCGGGGAGATAGAGTACCCAACGAGAATTATGACCAGATTTAGCGGTTTGAGACATATCAATTTTGAGAACTATTTTTTTGAGGCTTGATCCAACAATAAGTGTTGTTTTGAGAGGGATATTGACCACTTCTTTAGTTGGTTTAATACGATTAGAAATCATACGTCCACCTTCCTCGAGCCAGAGATCATCAAAATCAGAATAAATACCATTTCCGACTCTTCGAAATTGCAGAGCCTTGATTTCTACTACTCCATTTTTCCCTTGAAGTTTTAGTTCGTGTGCCGAGACTGCAACTTGATTTTTCTTGACATTGACACGCTGTACTAATGCCTCGCTTTTTTCAACGTACAAACTGCCAGCATCAGCGTCAATTTTCATTGATTGGATAGAATCAGATTTGTAATCAAAAGAGGGAGGGTTATCTGCCTCTTGAGAAGATAAAGACGATGATGATATATCATCAGTTGCAGAACCCTTTTCACTTTCATTTTCAGGAATGATAACAACGATATCATGAGCGGTGAGACGTCCAGTTTTTTTCATGAGTCGAAAAATCTGTTCTGAAATTTCTGATCGAGTGGGATTTTTATCAGATCCAATATCTTCAAAAGATGTCCCATGAGCGAGTAAATCGTTTTCACTCAATGCTCGAAAGTACTTCCCATACCAAGCCTCATCAGTTTGTTCAGTGGGGACACCGAGTTCAAAAGCATTTGTTAAAATCTTGGCAGCTTCAGCTCGATTGATTTTATTTCCTGGGCGGAATGTTCCATCGGGATAACCAGATACCCAACCGAAATGTTTTGCTGTTTCTACGTATTCAAAAAACCAATCATCTCGTTCCACGTCTGGAAAATCAGACTTGAGAGGAATATATTTATCTACTCCTGTGGCGGTAACGAGTACCTTACAGAATTCTGCTCGGTTCATTTCCCGATCTGGAGCAAACGTTCCATCAGTATTCCCAGAAAGGATTTGTTTACTAACGAGTGTCGCAATGGCATTTTGTGACCACTCGGGGATACTTTCAGTATCTTCGAAGTCGAGGGCGGCGAAAGCTTCTGGAGCTGTGAAAATCCACAGAACAAGTCCAAATGCAAAAAATAATCTTTTCATCTAGAGCCAATTTTAGGAATATTCTAAAAAAACTCAAATTTTATGCACCTTTCTTCGTTGTTTCAGGAATAACATTTTCAATAGCTCCCCATTCGGAATCTTCTCCTTCTGGGATAATAATTGTTACTTGGTTCCCAACTTTAGCGCGGAAAAATGTTACCGATGCGTATAGAACATTGTAAGTTTTGTCTTCACATAGGACTTTGTACTGACTTCCATCCATAATAAGATATCCTGTTGTTAGTTTGCGTGGGATGAGTTCAATTTGTTTATATACGAATGCTCCATTTGGACGGATGGTAAGTTTTAGTTTGTCCCCCTCAACGAGCTTAGATTTTGAAGCATAATTCGTTGGCACGGGATAAATGGTTTCGTCTTTGGCAATCATATTTTGTCCGTCGAATATTCCCTCAAGAATCTTTTCGTCTTCTATTTCTTGAAGATCTTCCAACTCTTTCGTTTTTTCATTGAGAGGATGAATATCTATTTTGTTTTTTTCAGCCAAGAGTTCTGTCCACTTAGAGACAGCCTCAAGAGAAGATTTTGCGGATTGAATAGCTTGGTTGAGCTTGAGGAAGATTGCAGGATCTTTCATGTTTTTTAATTTTTGTTTTTCAGTACATTATATCAGAAATAAGCCTGTTTTTCAAGTCTTTTCTGCTTGATTTTGATTTTCTGGTTCTTCGTCGGTACAATGAATTTCGACGATATATAATAAAGGTGTACATGGAAAAAGTTTCAATGGATACGATTGTTTCATTCTGTAAGCGGAGAGGGTTTGCTTATCCGGGGAGTGCTATTTATGGGGGATTTGCTAACTCCTACACATATGGACCTTATGGAGTAGAGCTCAAGAAAAACATCAAAGATCTTTGGTGGCGTATTTTTGTTCAGGAGAGACGAGATATTGTAGGGATTGATAGTGATATTATTTTGCATCCCCGCACGTGGGAAGCTTCTGGGCATGTAGCAGGATTTAATGACCAGATGGTTGATTGTAAGAAATGTCGTGCGCGACTTCGAGCGGATCACTTAGTAGAGGAACAGCTCAAGATTGAGTGTGAAGGATTGGCTGATGTAGATATTACGAAGCTTATGAAGGAGAATAAAATTAAATGTCCAAAGTGCGGGAGCATGGAATTTACTGATGTCAGGAAATTTAATCTTATGTTTCAAACGCAAATGGCAAAAACAGGAGAAGAGGGGACTGCTTATTTGCGTCCAGAAACCGCTCAAGCTATGTTTTTGGAATTCAAAAACATTGTCGATACCATGAGAGTAAAACTTCCTTTTGGAATTGCACAGATTGGTCGAGCATTCCGCAATGAAATCACTCCAGGAAATTTTATCTTTAGACGACTTGAATTTGAGCAAATGGAAATTGAGTATTTTATCGAAGAAAAAGATTGGGAAAAGATTTTCATTCAATGGCAAACGTCTATGAAAAATTGGCTCACTTTAATTGGTCTGAGTAGCGCTAAATGCCATAACTATGAGCATCCTAAGGAAAAACTTTCGCATTATTCCAAACGAACAGTCGATATCGAGTATGATTTTCCATTTGGACGTAAGGAGCTCTATGGATTGGCCTACCGAACGGATTTTGATTTGAGTCAGCATGAAAAATTTTCAGGAGAAACATTACGTATTCATGACGAGGCTTCAGGAGAAAAAATTCTTCCACACGTTATAGAGCCGACTTGGGGGGTGGATAGAACCGTATTGGCAGTACTCTGCGATGGATATCGAGAAGAAAAACTAGAAGATGACACGGATCGAGTCGTGATGCAGATAGTTCCAGTACTTGCTCCAGTAAAAGTAGCCGTTTTGCCATTACTCAAAAAAGACGGACTTCCCGAAAAGGCTCAAGAAGTCTTTAATAGGGTGACGGTTTTTGGAAATTGTGAATATGATGAATCTGGATCTATTGGAAAACGATATCGTAGACAGGATGAAATTGGAACACCCGTATGTGTGACAGTCGATCATGACAGTTTAACGGACGATTCCGTGACCATTCGTGATAGAGACACCATGAAACAGGAACGAGTAAAGATAGAATTATTAGTTTCCGTATTGAAAAAGAAGTATTTTGTTTGAGTAAAATAGGATCTTTTTTTCTATGAAAATTTTTATTTTTCCGTAGAATCGTGCAGATATGAATCCAAACAAACCTTTTCCGATTGAAACCGAATTAATACCTGATGAATTTCGTGTCGCCATATTTGGTTCAGCACGAATTAAGCCTGGAGAGCCTATCTATCAGCGAGTTTTTGATTTAGCGAGAGAAGTTGGAAAACGTGATATTGATATCGTAACAGGTGGCGGACCAGGGGTGATGGAAGCAGCGAATTATGGACACAAAGTTGGATCAAGTGATGAATCTCAATCCATCGGATTGACGATAGAACTTCCTTTTGAGTCTGAAGGGAATAAACATTTAGATATCAAACGACATTTTCATAAATTCTCAGAGCGGTTAGACACTTTTATGAAATTATCAAATGTTCTTGTTGTAATGCCAGGAGGAATTGGAACTGCGTTAGAGCTTTTTTATGCGTGGCAACTGATTCAAGTACAACATGTTCCCAAAATGCCAATCATTCTTCATGGAGAAGAATGGCACCATTTGACGGATTGGGTGCACAAAGACATGTTAGATGGGGGATATATCGATCAAAAAGATCTTGATTGCGTATATTGTGTAAAACACAATCATGAGGCTTTGGAGATCATTTTTGATGCATATGATAGATACAAAAAAACAGGAAAAGAAACGTTTAAAAAGTACGGGAAATACGGATTGAGATAAAATTTTGACAAAGCCATTGCTTAGTTTTAATTATATACTGATTTATTCGAATCATTCATGGTTACGAATAAGTCCTGTTCTTTGATGCTTTTCCTCTATGGTTATTTTAATATGAATCAATGAGTTCTTTAGTGGTTAGAGGATTTTTGGATTCATATTTCATAACTAAATGATAGGAGGTACCCATGTTTTGGTGGGGAGTCGTAACTACTTTGATTTTCTTTTTGGGTTGTAAGTGGCTCAAAAAGAATTTTTATCGAAAATTTTTATCACCGTATCGAAAACTAAAGGTAAAAATTGACGATATTGTTCTTTCTACAAAAGCCATCCAGCATCCCGAGAATTTGGATGGACTTCGAAAAATATGTGAAGAAAAAAATCGTATTTTTATCGAAGAATATCTTCGTAGGGAGGAGGGGATAAAGATAGTTTCTTCCTTAGCGAATTCGCCGGTATTTATCATTCGATTGAAATTAATTGGGAAGATTTATCCAAGTGGCGCTGATTATGGAACAGCGTTTAATTATGATCTTTGGAAGAAGATTCTGATCGTTGTTACGGATATAAAAGGACAGGTTAAAGTACAGAATATCTGGTCATTTGTAACCATGGAGCACTTATCTTTTCAAACATTAAGTTCCATCAAAAGCATTTTTGAAACTGAAAAATGGGAAAGGAAGAAAAAGAAAAAGTAAGCATCAAAGAAAAAAAGCTCATTTAATTATGGATGGGCTTTTTTCTTATACGATATTGATTATAATCTTTTTGTAATCTAAAAATCATGAGAGTCTTGACCGGTATGCAATCCAGTGGTGCCCCACATATTGGGAATTGGTTTGGTATGATGAAACAGACTATTGAACTCCAAAATGATGGGAAAAATGATTGTTTTTATTTTATTGCGGACTTGCATTCTTTTACCTCTCAAAAAAATTCTGAGGAATTTCGTATCAATCAAGAACGCTGTGTTATTGATTGGTTGGCCTTGGGAGTAGATCCTGAGAAATCTATTTTTTATCGGCAATCAGATATTCGTGCTCATACAGAGCTGACATGGATTTTGCTGTGTCAGACTTCTATGGGACTTTTGGATCGAGCACATTCATTTAAAGATAAAAAAGCTAAAGGATTAGAGGCCAATGCAGGGCTTTTTACCTATCCAGTGCTTATGGCATCAGATATTCTACTTTATAGCGCAGAAATAATTCCTGTTGGCAAGGATCAGAAACAGCATGTGGAAATGGCGCGGGATATCGCACAGAAATTTAATGCCCACTACGGAGAGACTTTTGTTTTGCCAGAACCAAAAATACTCAAAAACGTAGAAACAATCCCAGGTCTTGATGGTCAGAAAATGTCCAAAAGTTATGGGAATACCATTGATATTTTTGCAGAAGAAAAAGAGCTTAAGAAAAAAATTATGTCTATTAAGACAGATTCGATTCCCTTGGGACAGCCAATGGATCCGAAGAAATGTCTTGTTTTCGCTTTTCATAAACTCTTTGGAAATCCACATCTCAAGGACTTGGAATCAAAATACAAAAACGGGAAAATTGGCTATGGAGATAGCAAAAAAATGCTTTTTGAACTCGTCTGGGACTACTTTCGATCAGCACGAGAAAGGCGTGAAAATCTTTTATTGAACAAAAAATTTGTTCAAGAAATTCTTGAAAAAGGTGCTCAAAAAGCGAATGTCATTGCTGAAGCAAAACTTTCTCAAGTTCGAGAAAAAATGGGCTTGAGCGGAAAGCACTTAGTATAGTTATGAATTGTTATTTTTGTAGGGGCGTATCATTGATACGCCTGTTTATCGATTGTCTTTTTGATTTTCGCCAATGCGGGACGAACCTGCCTGCCGGTAGGTAGGGAATATTCGAAATAGTTTTTCGGTTTCAAAGAAAATTATTTTTTACTTAAATAAAATCCTTTTTGTATAAATAAGGAAAAAGGAGAGATCTGTGTGACGAGACCTCTCCTGTTTATTCTTTCGGAATGGCAATAAAGAGTTTTCTTTTGAGGAAGTTTGGCACATCCCATTGGAGGGCGTCCAAACATTTATCTCCCAAGAGAAGATAGACACTGTCTTTTACCATTCGACAAGCGAGGGAATAGTTATAGTGCTGAAGGGCGATTCGCATAACAGGACTTTTCCCTTCGACAAAAATATTAGCTTGTTGGGAAGGCGTGATAAAGACCGCCTCGTAGTCACAATCATCTTCTTCACCGAGCTTCGTTGCTCGACGAACAGCAACTGGAAATATTTCCTGATGAGGGCGTGTTGTATCGGCTTTGATTGTCACATAGGGATAATCAAATGCTGACCAGGATTCAGGAATTATGGTCCAGTGATGAACAATCATTACAATTGTCATCAATACCGGGAAAATAAGAAGAAATAAAATATTTCTTGTTTTCAAAAAACCTCCTTTTTTCGTTTTAAAAAATTGAAAGAACAAACAATGTTGACTTATATTAAATTTCATTGAAAAGTCAATTTTTATTGATACCTCTGTGGAAAAACGAACCTCATGCACTTGAAAAATGACTTATTTTCTGATATAATGGAGGGATTTATATCAATTTTTATGGAAGAAAATCGCAATCAATTCGACTTTGGATTCAAGCCACGCAGACCTTTGTGGAAAGACATGTTACTCTTTGTCCTCACCGTAGGAGGTGTTTGGGGAATGACGCATGTAGCACTCAATTATGAAGCATTTGCACAGATTACAAAATATCGTATGAACCGTTTGCAAGCATCAGTTCTGAATGCATTTGAAGAAGAAATTAAAAATACTGAACCGACAAAACTTGAAAAAGTCACACCCAAAGCCACACAGTCTTTATTTAAAAACCAAACATTGAAACCAAAGAATCAAGCAAAAGAGACTTTTGAAAAAATGCCCGTGTATCCATCAGACAATCGTTTGTATATTCCACGAATTGATAAAAATGTTCCCTTAGTTACCGTTCCTACTCACAAAAATTGGCAACAACTGGAAACAAATATTCAAAAAGGACTTCGAGAAGGAGTCGTTGTTCATCCGATTTCTCGTGCTCCGGGAAGTTATGGAAATTTCTTCATCACAGGACACTCTTCGTATTACGCTTGGGATCAGGGACGATTCAAAGACGTATTTGCACTCCTTCATGAAGTAGCTGAAGGAGACATTGTTGAAGTGTATTGGGAAGGGAAAAAGTACACATACAAGCTCTCTCTCAAAGAAGTGGTATTGCCAACGGATACCGAAGTTCTCAATCAACCGAATGATAAATCAATCATCACGCTTATGACCTGTACGCCTGTGGGAACGAATAAAAAGCGCTTGATATTAAAAGGGGAATTGATAGAGGAATCGTGAGCATTTCTTATTCCATATCAAATCTTTAAAAATCCTACAAAAGTAGGATTTTTTTTACTTTTCTACCGTATCATTTTTCGGAGATATACAAAGTCACACAGCGAGTACCCCAGAAGTATTCCAACTGTTGGAGGGAAGACGAGGTCAAGGTAATTTATTCCACCGAAAACATAATACAAAAAGACGAAAGTAATAATCATTCTTCCTCGAAATACAAATTTGTTGGGTACATTGAGAACATTCCTGAGGACCGTAAACATAATTACAATGGGGTGCAAAAAGAGATATAAAGACCCCATGAGTGGGTGCACTAATTGATTCAAAATCATGGCAATTGTCAGGCTAGCGGTACTGATTTCATCGGTAAAACAATCAGTAATAGCTCCTTTGGGAGTGGTGGCATCAGTATATCGGGCGAGGGGGCCATCGAGTCCATCCAGTATAAGTGATATAAATATAAGTATTCCTGCTGTGTGTAGGTCATATGCAATATAAATAGATCCCGTGATAGCGACGAGGGCACTGAGATAGCTAATAGTATTGGGACGAATATGAAGTTTTACAAAAAGTTTCAGAAGAGGGAAAAAGAGTACCTTCTGAATTTTTTCCCATCGTTTTTTGAATCCTCGTTCAGAAGGAGACCATGGGGAAAAACAGTCACTACAACGCATTCGTAGTTTGTGAGCGATGCGTAAAGTCAATTTTCTATTATTTTTTTTCTCCATCTACCCAAAATCATGCTGAATTTTTTGGAAAAAAACAACAGGGAATAGAAAAAATACGCCTCCTTTCATTTTTGTCATTCTCTCACTTGATGAGAGAATCCATAATACCCCAACTTCCCAAAGGAAGCTCTACCGCCACCACAAAAGGTGGTATACGGCTCTTCTCCTGGCGGAGGAGAGAGGATTTGAACCTCCGATGCCTGTGAAGGCATAGTGCTTTTCGAGAGCACCGCATTCGACCACTCTGCCACTCCTCCATGTCGGTCGCTTTTATACGCCAAAAAAACCAAAACTCAAATGTTTCGGGTGGAGGGAATGGAGAGTTCTCCTTCCCATTGCTAGAGACGCGATTAATCGTGTCTCTACGGATTAAATGAGGGCGTAGCATTGCCACGCCCCTACAATTTTTTGGTGGAGAGAGGGATGCTCTCATGTCCACCTGAGGCGGACAAATCGAGGTATTTGTATCTTCGTCGCAGAGCTCCTCAGTACAAATTATCGAACCTAGGTTCAAATCCTTTCTTCAAAAGAAGAACCGCCTGCCACCACAAGGGTGACATACGGCTCTTCTCCTGGCGGTGACAGTAGAACTCCTACCCTTTAACTTGCTTATTTTAATTTTATCAAATATTCATAATGTTACAAATGTTACACCGTAGAAATACTTCTTTATGGTCTTGTTGATCTTTAGAAAAATACTTTTACTCATTATCTATTTTTTGATATGTTCTAGGTGTAGAAATTAAGATAAAAAATGATGGATTGTGCGTTGCAGATGAATTCAAAATGGTTGGGGGAAATGATCCATAGTTTCAATGAAACTCAAAATATGCTTGTTCGAATGGGGCGAGAAGCTGCTAATTACAACTTGCCACTTTTAGAGTTTGCAAAAGATTTAGAAAAGAAAATTTATCCTTGGAAAATTCAAAAAAATCAGAATACAACCCCTAGCACAACAAAGAATTTAGAAATTACAAATCTAGTTGAAACAGATTTCGTTAACTTTAATAAACATGATTTGAGCCTTTATCACAAAGGAAGAAAATTGAAACGGCTAACGATATCTGAGCTAAAATTATGTAAAGTTCTTTTTGCGGAAGAAAGTAACGCTATCTTTAAAACGAAAGATCTTGAAAAAGTTCTCTACCCTGAGGGAGAACCAAGTTCATATAAATCAGAAAATTTTGAAAAAGTCGTTCGAAGATTTAATAAAAAACTTGAAAAACAAACTCGAAAAGGCGATACTGTAAGGTATTCAAAAGAGGTTATATTTCTGACAAAATAGTGTCTTTTTTTGTCCCTAAATGTCTTATCTTTAAAAGTTAGGATTTTTAGAATGTTGGTATGTCTAAAGACACATCGGCATCGGCAACCATAAAAATCGTTTCAGTTCCGATTAAAGAACTGAAACCCTCCCTCTACAATCCACGAAAGTGGGACGAACAACAGACCGCACATCTACGAGAAAGTATTGAGCGGTTCGGCTTCGTGGACCCGATCCTCGTGAACGGATCAGCAAAACGGAAGAATATCGTTATCGGAGGGCACTTTCGCCTGAAGGTAGCTCAAGAAATTGGTCTCAAAACGGTTCCTGTCGTTTACCTCGACATTCCCGACATCGAACAAGAAAAGGAGCTCAATCTCAGGCTCAACAGAAATACCGGATCGTGGAATTACGAACTTCTGAAGGAGATGGACATCAGTCTTTTGCTCGACGTTGGATTTGATGACTCCGACCTTTCGATTATCTGGGACGAAAGTCTCGGACTCGAAGAAGACGAGTTTGATGTAGGGAAGGAATTGAAAAAAATCGAAGATCCAAAAACCAAAGATGGCGAGATGTTTCAGCTCGGGAACCATTTTTTGATCTGTGGAGATTCGACCGATTCGGAAACGGTACGAACCTTACTTGGAGGGAAAAAGGTAAATACCCTCTACTGCGACCCTCCGTATAATTTGGACTACGACTACCAAAAGGGGTTGGGCGATAAAGATAAGTACAAATGCCAAAAGGTCGACGACAAACTTTCACGGGCAGAATACCGAAAATTTCTCGAAGCGACCCTTCTCAATGCTCTGAAGCATTGCGAACCCAATACCCACATCTTCTACTGGTGCGACCAGCGGTACATTGGACTGCTCCAACATTTGTATCGGAAACACGGTATTGATAACAAGCGAGTCTGTCTCTGGATAAAAAACAACCAAAACGTCACCCCACAGGTAGCCTTCAACAAATGCTTTGAACCCTGTGTATACGGGACTATCGGGAAACCGTACCTTTCCCCAAAATCGCTAAATTTTACAGAAATCCTGAACACAGAGATAGACACGGGTAACCGAACGATTGATGACATTCTCGACCTGCTCGATATTTGGATGATCAAAAGACTGCCAACCTCGGAATACCTGCATCCCACACAAAAGCCCGTTACGCTCCACGAAAAACCTCTTAAACGCTGTACCAAGGTTGGCGACACGGTTTTGGACTTATTCGGAGGATCAGGATCAACCTTGGTCGCCTGCGAACAACTCGGACGGACGGCTTTCTTGGTCGAAAAAGACCCCCGTTTTTGCGATGTCATCATCCAACGATACCTAGCTCTTAACTCAAAAAACAATGTCAAAAAATGTAATTAACTACGGCGATATCTTTCAGTTGGGCGACCACAGACTTCTCTGCGGTGATGCGACTGATCCCAAAATTATTTCGAAGTTCCTCGAAAAAGACTCGATCAAGCTCCTTCTGACAGATGTTCCATACGGAGTCGCTCTCGTAGAAGGAAAACAAGGATTTACCAAATCGAAACAAAAACACGCTCCCATCGAGAACGACCATATCCAGTCAGACGAAGAGTTTCGGAGCTTTACGAACCGTTGGCTTGCGCCAATCAAAGACCGATTCGAAACGAAAAATACCTACTACATTTTCAATTCCGACAAGATGATGTTCCCCATGCGAGAAGCTCTGCTTGAGCAGGGCTTCAACTTTTCTCAAATTCTCGTTTGGGTCAAAACAGGGGCGGTCATCGGTCGCCTCGACTATCTCCCCCAACACGAATTGATCGCCTACGGATGGAAAGGGCGACACGAATTTCTGAAATCCAAAGACAAGTCGGTGCTCATCAGCCCAAAAACGAAGAAAAACGATCTGCATCCAACCATGAAGCCGATCTCTATCCTGCGACGACTCATTTTGAACTCTTCCAAAACCAACGACTTCGTCTACGACCCGTTTGGAGGAAGTGGATCAACCTTGATCGCTTGCCAGCAAACCAAGCGAAAATGTTTGATGGTCGAAATCTCTCCTGACTACTGCCAAGTGATCATCGATCGTTGGGAAAAATTAACACATCAAAAATCTAAAAAATTATGAGCAGAAAACCACGGTTCACGGCAAAACAAAGAAAAGAGATGAAAAACAAGATTTGTGAAATTTTGGGAAAAACTCCGATTATTGAGACAGCGTGTCGGAGAGTCGGAATTTCTCGCATGACTTTTT
>JAIPGI010000005.1 GCA_021736215.1 Candidatus Altimarinota bacterium | reverse complement strand
TTAATCCCCCACCTCTAAAAAGAGGAAGTCCTTACATCCACAAGGGATGCACGGACTTCCTCTCCTGGCGGAGGGGGGGGGATTCGAACCCCCGAACCTTTTGAGTTACTCGCTTTCCAAGCGAGCGCACTAGACCACTATGCGACCTCTCCATCTATCGCTAGGAGACTGCATTCCGTCTCCACTCCTCTCGCTCGCATGGAGGTTTCCTTTGGAACTACCCCATACTCGCGTTGAAAATTCAAAAAAGAGCGCGGCGATTGTAAACAACAAAACTTTCTCGTCAAAACCTTTTGACGCTTCACTATTGTGCACACACTTGGAAATATCCTATACTCTAACTATGAAAACATATCTCAAATACGCTTTTCTTCATGCTTTGGGAACAGCCCTTTATGTGGGAGGCGTGGTGACGCTTCTCTCCTTTGGTGAACACTTGTTCGGCAAAGAAGAACCCAAGATGGTTCTCATTCCTATCGGAATGCTTTTACTTTTTGTCTGCTCTGCGGCAATAACAGGGATTTTGGTGTTTGGGCGACCCGTAATGTGGTATCTCGATGGGAAGAAAAAAGAAGCGATAAAGCTTCTTATGGGAACACTGGGAATTCTCTTGTGTATCACCATACTGGTTTTCGTGTCTCTTGCAATTTTTTTCAACCAATAATTCCGCCTGTAGGGACAGGTCGCGACCTGTCCCTAACCAAAAAATAGATATATCTATTCCTTTGTAAAAAGACATCAAAATCTTTTGACATTTTCCGCTCGCTCTCTACACTCGCACTCGAAGCGCGCGCCTGCAAAACTTCAAAAACATCTCGGCACTAAGTTTTACGGGAAAAAGACTTCCTAAATAAGAAGTGATTTCGTTCAGCGGTTGCCACATACTTTAATTCTTAACTGAAAAAGAGCATGGCAAAAAAAACGCTCAATTTCCCCGCGAAATTACATCCGACCAAAGAAGAAAATGGTCGGTATTTTTTTACAGAAGTGGAACAAGATTTTCCATTTCCGGATCTTATCGGTGTCCAGACAAATTCTTATCAGTGGTTTCTTGATAAA
This sequence comes from Candidatus Altimarinota bacterium, assembly GCA_021736215.1. Lineage (GTDB taxonomy): Bacteria > Patescibacteriota > Gracilibacteria > UBA4473 > UBA4473 > JAIPGI01. The sequence continues at coordinate 79,773 of JAIPGI010000005.1, read as the reverse complement.
GGTATTCGGGAACTGCTTGATGAAATTAACCCCATTGAAGATGTAACGGGGAAAAAGTTACGACTCGAAATTCAGAGTTATGAGATAGAAGCTCCAAAGTACGATATCGAAACCTGTCGTGTAAAAGGGCTTTCATATGAATCTATTATTCGAGCGCATGTGGCTTTGACCAACCTTGAAACAGGAGAAATCAAAGAACAGGATGTGTATTTTGGACAAATTCCACGAATCACGAAAGATGGAACGTTTCTGATTAACGGTATTGAACGAATTATTGTTTCTCAGATTGTTCGAAGTCCTGGTATTTTCTTTGCGGTAAGTGCCGCTATGCCTGGGAAATATAGTGCCAAAATGATTCCCAAACGAGGAGCTTGGTTGGAGCTTGAAACCGACAAAAAAGGTCTCCTTTGGGTAAAAGTGGATCGAAAACGAAAAATTCCCGTCACGATGTTCTTGCGTGCATTTGGGTATGCCACAGATAAAGAAATATTGGATCTGTTCAAAGATCAAGTTAAGGACATGATGGAAAATCCAATTTTGAAAACATTGGAAAAAGATGAGTCTGATGATGAAAAAGGCGCATGGCAAGGAGTATACAAACGTATCCGTCCAGGAGATTTGGCAACGCCAGATAATGCTCGGAACTTTATTGAGGATATGTTTCATAACTTCCGAAAATATGATCTTGGATCTATCGCTCGTTATAAAGTAAACAAGCGATTCAAACTTAATGTCAAAAACGATGGGAACGGTCGCGTATTCCGTATTGAGGATTTTGTAGAAATGGTACGCGAATTAATTGTGTTGAATGATGGACGAGGTCCAGGAGCTGATGATATCGATCATTTAGCTAATCGACGTATTCGTGCGGTAGGAGAACTGGTTCAAAATAAATTCCGTGTTGGACTTCTTCGAACAGAACGAATTGTTCGGGATCGTATGTCCATTGTCGATTTGGAAGCGGTAACTCCAACGCAAATTGTAAACTGTAGACCAATTACCGCAGCAATGCATGAGTTTTTTGCTTCATCACAGCTTTCGCAGTTCATGGATCAGACAAACCCTCTTGCTGAATTGGAGCATAAGCGACGAATTTCTGCCATGGGTCCAGGAGGACTTTCACGAGAACGTGCTTCGTTTGAAGTTCGTGATGTGCATCCTTCTCACTATGGACGTATTTGTCCAGTAACGACGCCTGAAGGACCAAATATTGGGTTGGTGCTCCACTTGGCTTCTTATGCACGGGTCAATGAATACGGATTTATTGAAACTCCATATCGAACAGTCTCTCATGTTGTTCCCAATGACGGAGAATCAGCTGTCGGTCGTACGGCTGGAACAGATATTAAAGACGGGCGAAAAATTGTAGCCAAAGGAGGACATATTATTGATGCCAAAACAGCGAAAGAAATTAAAAAGTTAAAAGAGATGAAGACCGTTCCAGTACGTGCTTATATTACAAGCGAGGTTGATTACTACGATGCTGAATCAGAAAAAGACATGAGTATTGCACAAGCAAATACTGTTCTCACCGAACAGGGGGAATTTGCCAAAGACACGGTTGCGGCTCGTAAAAATTACGAACCAGGATCGTATTCTGAAGCAGAAATTACGCATATGGATATTTCTCCAAAACAGATTGTGTCTCTTTCTACGGCATTGATTTCATTCCTAGAGCATGACGACAATACTCGTGCGCTTATGGGATCAAACATGCAAAGACAAGCGGTGCCACTTATTAAACCAGATTCTCCAATTATAGGAACGGGAATGGAAGCTGTGTCTTCCCAAGGACAATGTGTTCGTGCTCCCGAAAGCGGAGAGATAAAATATGTGGATGCGAATGAAATTGTTTTTGTTGGGAAATCAGGAAAGAAAACAACATTCCCGATTATTAACTTTCATCGAACGAATCAATCAACCTGTATTACACAACGTCCTCGCGTTGAGACAGGTGATAAAGTCAAAAAAGGAGATGTCCTTATTGATGGAGCATCGGTTCAGAATGGAGAATTGGGTGTTGGGCAAAATCTGCTCGTTGCGTACATGTCTTGGAGTGGGTATAACTATGAAGATGCGGTTATTGTTTCGGATAGAGTCGTCCGTGAAGGACTTTTTGATTCTATCCACATCGAAAAATATGAAATGGATGTCCGAGATACAAAACTCGGCCCAGAAGAGCTCACTTCCGACATTCCCAATGTTGCGGCAGTGAAGTTGACAGACTTGGATGAAAACGGATTAGTGCGTGTAGGAGCGACTGTTTTGGCTGGAGATATTTTGGCTGGAAAGGTAACACCTAAAGGAGAAACGGAATTGACGGCAGAAGATCGATTGCTTCGGGCTATCTTTGGAGAGAAAGCTCATGATGTTAAAGATTCATCACTTCGTCTTCCACGAGGATCAGGAGGAAAAGTAATTGATGTTTCCGTTCTTGATCGTTCAGAGGGCGATGATTTGCCAACAGGTGTTATCAAACGTGTTCAGGTCAAAGTCGCTCAGTTGCGACATTTGGAAGCAGGAGACAAAATGGCAGGACGACATGGAAACAAAGGAGTTATTTCTCGTATCGTTCCAGTTGAAGACATGCCACATTTGGCAGATGGAACAGCCGTCGATATTATTTTAAATCCATTGGGAGTTTCCTCCCGTATGAATATCGGACAGGTACTTGAAACGCATCTCGGAATGGCTGCTCAAAAAATGGGTATCAAAATTGCTACTCCCGTGCTGAACGGTATTAGTGTCGATAAAATTCAAGAATTTTTGAAAGAAAACGGATTCCCAGAAGATGGAAAATTCCAACTCTATGATGGACGAACAGGAGAAGAATTTGATCATACGACTGTTGTGGGAGTGGTTTACATGTTGAAACTGATCCACCTTGTCGAAGATAAGATGCATGCTCGATCAGTTGGTCCATACTCGCTTGTTACACAACAACCATTTGGAGGAAAGGCTCAAAATGGAGGACAGCGGTTTGGAGAAATGGAAGTATGGGCACTTGAAGCTTACGGTGCGGCTCATATCTTGCAGGAAATGCTTACGATTAAATCCGATGATGTCCATGGTCGTGCCAAAGCATATGAAGCATTAGTCAAAGGAGAGTTAATTGAGTCAGTTTCTGTTCCAGAGTCGTTTAATGTCTTGATTAAGGAACTTCAGGCTCTTTGTCTCAAGGTTGATTTGATGCACGATGAGGAAATTTTACCAGGACAAATTGTTACTGCCGCACTTGAAGAGGACGAGCCCATCGCAGAAAAAGAACTCATTGAAGAGTCTTCAGATGTAGAACAAGTGACTGACGAGGGAGAAATTGAGCAAGAATCAGAAATGACCATTGGAGATGAAGAAGGAGATTTGGAAGAAGGAGAGCCTTCGGAAGAAGAGGAAGATATAATTTCTGAATTCGGAGAAGAGCCAGAAATTGAAGATGATTTTGAAGAAAAAGATTAGTGTATTAAGTTTGAGATTGAAATAAAAAATAGCCCCGCATAAAGCGGGACTATTTTTTTGTGCCGCGTCCGCGGGAGAAGTAATCTCATTCTTCTTCCCTCTTTGCAAAGAGGGATTGAGGGAGATTTTTGTATTTTTCCCCCTAGAGTCCAGACTTAAAAAATACTCTCTTGTCAATCCTGCGGCCTGCTACGCCAGCGCTAGTGCGGCGAGAGGCATGAATCTAAAGCTTCTATTCTATGGCATGAGCTCTGACAAAAGTTAGTACAGCTTTTTTTATTCTGAAAGGTTTGGATCCCAGCCTACGCGGGGATGACAAAAGTACTGTCATTCGCGCTTGTCGGCAGGCAGGTAACGGGAAGGTCTTCCCTTTCGTTTTGATAAATCAAAACTCAGTCAGACTTTTCAAATCATCGCTTCCTTTCTGACGAAAGTCGCTCAGTTTTCAGAGCGAACCATGGGTGTTCGATTCAACCTGATTCGCAGATCATAAGAAAAGACGGCTATCCCGCTTTGGAGGTGCGCCCGCTTGACATGTAACGGGAAACTCTCACGGCGCCCCGCAAAAGCAGGGCTTGTTCGAGAACGCCACAATATTCCCCTTCAACTTCGTTCAGGGTCATTTGTGGACGCGAACCCTGTGGGTTCAATTCAGCAACTTCGTTGCCACACAAAAAATATCCTAAGTCACAAGGACTTGGGATATTTTTCGTGGAGCGCGTAACGGGAATCGAACCCGTATCTCAGCCTTGGCAAGGCCGTGTAAAAGCCATTATACGATACGCGCTAATTATTGCTCTGACAGAAAAATTTGTATTCTGAGAAACTCTGTATCTCAGTCCCGCTGAGCAGGACCGTGTAATCCTATTTACGATACGCGCCAAAATAGCCAGCAATTTATACTCAATCTATGAATTTTTTCAAGGTATAAAAAAAACAGGCGTACTCAACCTGTTTCTTTTTTGATTCGATGTTACTAGATATTAGTATCGATCGTTTCGAGGACGAAAGTCTCGTCGTGGTGGTCGTTCAGCAAGAGGTCGAGCGACATTCACGGTAACCGTGCGTCCATCGATTTCTTTTCCGTTGAACATTTCAACAGCTGCCTGAGCTTCTGCTTCAGTAGACATTTCTACGAAACCAAAGCCTTTTGATCGTCCGGAAAATTTATCCATGATGACCTGAGCAGATACCACGGTTCCAGCTGGAGCGAAAGCTGCAGCTAGACCATCGTTCTTCACACTGTAGGATAGCCCTCCTACGTACAATTTTTTGTTATCCATTGATTGGAAAGAAAGAAATACTTTGTAAATCATACGATCTTCGTTGAGCGACATTCATGGGCTACCTTAGAGAGTGGAGTACGCACTTTAAGAACCAGGAAACACTTTCACGATACCAACGATTTACGGTGGGATGCTACTAATTTTTCTCAAAAAAGCAAACGAAAAGCGCTTTTTAAACACTTGTTTCCCTTTCCTGTTTTGGGTTACAATGAAAAAAATTATCTTTTCCCATGACCCCATGGTTACAAAAAAAGGATCTTCGACTTCTTCTATAAAGAAGAAAATTTGGTTCAAAAATAAAGCTGTCAACCTTAATCGTATCGTCGAAGAGTACAATGCTGGAGAGGATATTCTCTATGATCAGCAAATGATACCAGACGATGTATGGTGTTCTCGTTGTTATGCGCGAATGTTGCAGCGACACGGTCTTCTCAATAAAAAAGAGCTCAAAGATTTGGAGATGGGACTTGATGAAATTTTGGAGCTCTGGGAAAAGGGAGAATTTGTTCTCAAAATCGAAGACGAAGACTGTCATACCAAAATTGAGGAATATTTAATCGAGAAATTTGGGGATACTGGCAAAAAAATTCATACAGGACGGAGTCGAAATGATCAAGTTTTGGTCATGATGCGTTACTTTCTCAAAAACAAAACCGTTTCTATCCGCCGCAAGACATTAGAACTGGCAGAGTTATTTGTTGCATTTGCCAAACACTATGAGATGGTACCGATGCCAGGGTATACTCATATGCAAAAGGCTATGCCGACGACTGTCGGTACATGGATTTCTGCCTTTGCAGAAAGCTTGCTTGATGACGCTCGGCTTTTGACATCTATCACAGATGAAATTGTCGATCAGAATCCCTTGGGTTCGGGGGCTGGGTATGGGTCTCCATTTGACTTCGATCGAGATAAATTGAGTAAGGAACTTGGTTTTGCACGAACACAAAATAATGTTATTTACTGTCATAATTCTCGTGGAAAAATTGAGGGATTGGTACTTGAAGGGTGTTGTCAGATAATGATGACACTCAATAAGTTAGCGTCAGATTTACTTTTTTATACGACGCAGGAATTCCGTTTTTTTGATCTCGATGACAGTATTTCTACGGGATCGTCCATTATGCCTCAGAAAAAAAATCTTGATGTAGCAGAGCTCATTCGTGGACGAACATCAACCGTACTTTCGTGTCGGAATGAAATCACGATGAATGTCTTGAACAAAATTTCTGGATATCACCGTGATGGGCAGGAAATGAAACGTCCACTCTTCTTGGGACTTCGCTATACTGAAATGTCTTTGGATGCAATGAGTGCTATTGTCGCCAATATCACGCCCAATGAAAAAGTTCTCATGAAATCCATGTTAGATTGTCCAGGGCTTTTTGCGGCTCACAAGGCCTTCGAAAAAGTAAAACAAGGAATGACATTTCGAGATGCGTACAGAGAGGTGGGTTCCAATATCGCCAAAATCAAAGTCACGCCTGCTGAAGTGCGGAAATGGCTCAAGATGTCCACTCATCAGGGAGGGACGGGAAATTTGGGACTTGCGAAGTTGGAAAAGGAAATTAAAAAATTGAAACGATAGGATTCCCCTCCCCATGCGGGAGGGGAGTAAGGGGCGGGGGAATAATTCCACCCTCTCCTCAATCCTCTCCCGTAAAGGGAGAGGAAGGAAAACGAATACAAAAAAAGAACCTATCAGTGAAGATGGCGGTTTGTTTTTTACTTCAAAATTCATACAATCTTTAAGAGACTTGTAGACTTTCTCACTTTGACCCCAATGACTGACTCTTGGAACATGCTCGGCTTACTGCGCGAAAAAGTGAAAGCCAAAGGGGGGCGAGTCTCCTGTCACGCGCACTTTGATAAAGCGTATGTAATTACTCCCGAAACTTTAGCCATGTGTAATGACCATATGGAGGTCAAATGGGATCTTTGGAAACAGGTGAAAGAAAACTATACTCACAAAGACTTAGTTCATCGTATTTCCCTTGCGGCAGAAACCATGATCGCTCAAGGGTGTGATATCACTCGGACAAATATTGATGTGGATAGCACGGTTGGAATGAAATGCGTCGAAGCGGCTTTGGAGGTCAAAGAAAAATATAAAGATAAAATTGAAATTCAGATTGCCTCTCAAGTGCTGGAGGGAGCACTCAGTCCTGATTCTCAAAAGATGGTGGAGAAGGCCGCTCCCTACATGGATTTACTGGCAGGACTTCCTTCTCGTGATAGACCCAACGAAGAAGCGCATATGGCATTTCTTTTTGATGTGGCCAAACGACACAACAAGATGATTGATGTGCACATTGATCAGAATAATGATCCTGATGAACGGGATACCGAGATGCTGGCCAAGCTCGTACTTAAATACGGAATGCAGGGAAAGGTGAATGCAGTACATGCTTGTTCGCTTGCTGCTCAGAGCGACGAGTATATTCGTGAGGTGGCGAAGTTGCTCAAGGAAGCCGATATGAATGTCATTGTTTGTCCCCGAGCGATGATTGATAATCAGCAACCCCGACACAAACTTGCTCCTGTACATAATTCCATTGCCCCAGTACCACATTTACTAGAGGCTGGAGTGAGGGTATGTTTGGGAGTGGATAATGTACACGACTTTTTTTGTCCGTTTATTGATGGGGATATTTTTACGGAATTAGTGTTTTTGATTGAGACGACGAGATTCTATGATGTGGATAAGTTGGTAGACATTGCCACGGTCAATGGGAGAGCAGTGCTATCAATGATCAATGAATAATGAGGAATGAAGAATGAAGAATGAAACTGTCTTGGAGAGGATTTGTGAACCTTTTGGATAACATGGATTCTGTCGTCAAGCGAGAGAATGACAAGAAAGAAGATTGCCACTCCGCCTGAGGTGGGTCGCAATGACAAAATTGAGGATTTTTGCATTTTTTGGGGTATCCATGCTACAATTTAAGTTGACTTACTTTTTAACCCCTTCCTTCATGGAAACAACTTACTTTCTCGCCAAAGTATTTGGTGTGTTTTTTGTCGTTGCCGGACTTGGGATGCTTTTTAATCTCAAGTATTACAAGAAAGTCATGGAAGACTTTCTCAAAAATGGTGCATTGATGTATTTCGCAGGGCTCGTCACTATGATAGCCGGTTTAGTGATGGTTCTGTACCATGGAAATATTTGGACTGGTGGATGGGTCGTTCTTATCACAGTTTTGGCATGGATTTCCTTTCTCAAAGGGATTTGTTTGTTACTTTTCCCGAGTTGGATGTCTGGCTGGAAAAAGTGTATGTGCACCGAAACATGGGCTATGGTTGGGGGCGTAGTTATGCTCCTTTTGGGGTTGTATATTCTCTACATGGCAGGAATGTTGATGTTCTTGATGTAGTATTGAACAAATAATGTGTTCAATGAATATGTGTTTAAACCCGGGTTCTAGGATTTGGAACCCGGGTTTTGTTTCTTCATCAGTTTTTGTATAAGTCGCTTTCCCAGTCGTGAAGGTTGAATGCTGTTTTTTGGGCGAGGTTATAAATCTCTATAAATCCTGCAGAAGCATTTTGATTAAACGCGCCATTTTTATAAAAAGTTGCGAGATTGTGATCAAAAAGTGAATTTGTAGAAGTCAGTGCGACGACAGTGATATTGCCTTTGTAAAGTTTTACTTTTACAGAACCAGTAACTTTTTTATTTTGGCTGTTAATAAAGGCATGAATGTGGTACATGACAGGATCGTACCATTTGGCCCCGTAGGTGAGATATGCCCATTTGTTATCAAGAAAAGCTTTCAGTTCATTTTCTTCTCGGGTGGAAACGAGTTTTTCCAATTTCTTGTGGGCTTCAATGAGAATGCTTGCGGCCGGTTGTTCGTAGACACCTCGAACCTTGAGTCCAACAATTCGGTCTTCAATAAGATGGACAATCCCGACGCCATGTTGCCCTCCAATTTTATTCAGGGTCATGATGATCTCACTGAGTTTTTTCTTTTCTCCATTAAGGGCAATGGGTTTTCCCTTTTCGAATTCTATATCGATGATTTCGTTTCGATAATTTCCTTTTTCGGGCAAAACACACCATTGAAGAATTTTTTCTTCAATAGGAATTTCTGAAGGATTTTCAATTTCTCCGCCTTCTCCCGTATTGCCCCACATGTTTTCATCGTATGAATAGGGGATGTCTTTTTTTTGTTTTACGGGAATTCCATGTTTTTGGGCATAGAGAATTTGTTCGTCTCTTCCCATAGACCATTCTCTTACGGGGGCAATGGTTTTGAGTTTGGGATCAAGAGTGGTGATGTAGCCTTCGAATCGTACCTGATCATTGCCTTTTCCCGTACAACCATGAGCAATAACTTGGCAGTTATATTTGTGAGCTATTTTAACGGCGACTTTGGAAATCATAACACGCCCTAAGGGGCAACTGAGCGCATATCCGCCCTGATAATCAGCATTTGCCATAATGGCTTCTGTTAGGAGAATGTCGGCGAATTCATCTTTGGCGTCATAGACGATTGCTTTTTTGGCGCCGAGAGAAAGTGCTTTTTGCTTAATGGCATCCAAATTATCGGCGGTTTGACCAATATCAATTGTGAGGGTGATGACTTCGCATTCATACTGATCTTGAATCCATTTAAGGATGGTACTGGTATCCAAACCTCCTGAATAAAGGAGGAGGCATTTTTTGAATTCGCCTTTTTTTGCTTCGTGAGAAGCGACTTTATGATAGAGAGTTTCTGTTTTCATAGTGTAGAAGTTTTTAAGAGATATTTAAGCGAACATATAAAAACCCCCGTACGGATAGATTCGTACGGGTCAAAATTACATTTGATATATCAATTAGACCCGGGTGACCCCGCGGCGACGCAATTGAAATATCAAATGTGAGAAACTCATCGACTTTAGATTAGGAAAGGAAGCAATGATTGTCAAATATTCATCAAGTAAATGGTTTGTTTATATGCACATTCAAACTTTTTACGAATTGTGACGGTAGGGACAGGTCGCGACCTGTCCCCACCAAAAAGATTATTCTTCCACTTCAATTTTTACTGACTTGCGCTTGGAATCATCTTTTTTGGGAATTGATACGTGCAATACTCCATTCCGAGATTTGCATTTTATCTTCAATAAATCTGCAGAATGAGGAAGGACTACTTTGCGGTAGAAAGATCCCGAACGGCGTTCACAACGCAAGTAGTTGGTATCTTCTTTTTTTTCTTCGGATTCATGTTTTCCACTGATGGCAATGCCATCTTCTTCCACTTCAACGTTGACATCTTGGGGATCAAATCCTGGGAGATCAGCAGTGATCTGAAACTCTTTATCAGTTTCACTGATATCCATAGAGGGGAGGAAATTTTCATTTCTCGTCATACCCCAACGAGGACGGTCGAGGGATGAAGGGAAACCCCAGAAATCATCGAAAAAATTGTTGAAGCCCCCTCCCTCAAAAGGGGTCAACCAATTGTCTTGCCGTTGCCGATTGCGATTTTCTTTCATGAGAAAAAGGGTTAAAAAATAAGAAATTGGCACTCCATATTATAGAGTGCTAATAAATTCCGTCAAGAATTTTTTTATAAAGTTAGCAGTGGATTTAAACCCACTGTTAAAAAATGAAGAAATTTTCTTGAAAGAAAAAAAATCTCACCGACGTATAAGGGGGTGAAGCTTCGGATTTTGTTTCTTAATTTATTAACTCTTATGAAAACGAAAAATATCGTACTCGGATCATTGGCACTTATTGCCACATTTTTTCTTTCTTCTGCAAATGCTTTCTGGGGGGGAGGCGAAGGACGCAATCTCACCCAAGAAAAATTCGAAGAAATGAAACAACTCTTCACCAATAACACATTTGAGTCTTTCAAAACAATTATGGAAGCCAAACGTGAAGAGATGAAAGCAAAACACGAAGAAATGCAAACTCTTCGTGAAACAATCACTCGAAACGTTGAAAATATCGACAATGGAGTTGTTATTACCATGACTTCCGACAATGCAGATGCAGTAGCTCATTTGCAATATCGAGAAAACGAAAAAGAACCTCGTCAGGAGGGGGTGACGAAGGTTACTGAAAATATTTCAAATGGTATTCGTATAACGATTACATCCGATGACGAGGATATGATCGAAAAACTTCAAACGCGTCATTCTGATGAAAGCACAGGGCTCGGATGGGGCAAGGATGGCAAAGAAGGAAAAAAAGGATTTGGACGTGGTGGGCGATTTGGACAGGATAAAAATGAAACAGATGGTGCGACTCTGACGACAGATCAACCTGGACAAGGAAAACGAGGGGGAGGTTTCTGGAATTCCTTCCGAGGTCAATAACAAGGAATCGTGAAGTTTATGGGATAAGTCAAAAACCCTGTCCGCCTAAGGCGAATGGGGTTTTCCTTATGCTCTTGAAAGAAAAATGTTTGTTCTGCGTATAAGTACAGGAGATGAAAAGAGTGTTTCGATTTCAGTTCTTTGATTCTAAATGGAAATTCCTGTAAAACTGTGTTTATATGGATATCAAAAAAATCTCTGATGAAGAACTTGTGAAATCATCTCTCAAAGACACAGAGATGTTCCGGGTTCTTATGGAGCGGTATGAACAGAAATTGACGTATTACATCATCCGTATCTCTGGATTTTGTTTAGAAACGGCAGAAGAGATTTTGCAAGATACCTTTCTCAAATGTTGGCGTAATCTCAATGATTTTGATCAGAGTGTGAAGTTCTCAAGCTGGATTTATCGTATTGCTCACAACGAAACAATTTCCACTTACCGGAAACAGAAATCCCGAGGAGAAGATCAACAATTAGAACTTATCGAAGAACTATTTGTTCCTGACAAAATAGATTTTGTTCGAGACTTAGATAAAAAAATGTCTGTTCAAAATATTCAGGAAGTTCTCGCTCTCATGGATGTGAAGTATCGAGAAATATTAATTCTTAAGTTTCTTGAAGAAAAAAGCTATGAAGAGATATCAGATATTATCCAAAAGCCCCTTGGTACCATCGCAACCCTTATTAATAGAGCGAAAACGCAATTCAAAGACATCTCTAATCGTCACCAAATTTCATTTTAAATGAAAAAACACTTATCGGACTCGGTTCTCAAGAAAATAAAACAGGAACATATTGTCCCTCGAAGCCGCTGGTATTTTATTCTTCGTAATATACTGGGGATGATTTTGGGAATCCTTTTCTTTTGCTTCGGGGCTCTAGCATCGGCTATCATTTTTCACTTCTTAAATTTTTCTGAATCTCTAGAGTTCCTTTTGGAAAGCCCTCGTATTTTTGCCAAGGTGATTTTCTTGGGGGTGCCACTCTTATGGATAGGTTTGTCTGTGTTTTTTGGAGTAATGGCTTTAATGTTTGCGAAACGCACAAACAAAGGATACAAAGTCTCACTCATCCTGTGGGCGATAATTATCTTTTTACCACAGATTGTAGCGGGATTTTTCCTGGAACAATCTCAGGTGGGAGAGGAACTTGATGATGGGATGGCTCGTCATATGACCTTTTATCGAAGTGTCAATCAACAAAGGCATGATCTTTGGACGAATGCGGAAGATGGATTTCTTGCTGGTACTATTATAAAAATCGAAGATGATACATTTTTGGTGCTTGATGATTTACACGAACAGGAATGGGTGGTTGATTATTCGGAAAGTAAATATAGGTCAGATAAAATCTTAAAAGAGGGTCAGAAAGTGAAAATGATCGGAGAGAGAATTTCTGATCACGAATTTAAAGCATTGGGGATTCGTCCTTGGATGGGCGGACATTGGAAACGAAGATTTGTACCAGAGATGGGACCAAGAGGCGAATTTATTGATCTACAAAAAGCTAAAAATAAACTTATTCCTCCAATAAGACCTCCTCGACCGGAAGAGATGTTTCCTCCTCGATTTTAGAAAAACATTGTTACCTTTTTTAGAAAGATTCGTATACAGTGATGGCTGAAAATTTTTTCTTCTATGATTGACGAATCGAAAATCATCATTGCTTGCAAGGAAGGGGATCATGAACAATTTGCATTACTTTACGATGCTTATGTTCAAAAGATATATGGTTTTATTTTTCACAAAACATTCCATCGAGAAACTGCCGAAGATTTGACGAGTGAAACTTTTCTTAAGGCATTGGAAAAAATATCAACCTATAATCCCAAAAAAGCTTCTTTCTCAACTTGGATTTTTGCCATTGCTCGGAATACTGTCATTGACCACTATCGTACATTTAAATCGGAAAGTGATATAGAAGATGTCTGGGACATTGCTTCTTCTGATGATGTGGAAATGCAAGCAGATGCGCGACTCGCTTACGAAAGGCTTCAAAAACACTTACAGTCTTTTACAACTGAACAACGAGAAATTCTCACTCTGCGGTTTTGGCAGGATATGAGTTATGTAGAAATTTCGGAAGTTCTTGGCAAGTCTGAAGCAAGCGTTAAGATGGCCGCTTCACGAGGCATAGCGAAGCTCAAAAAAGAATTCTTTTTGTTTCTGTTTTTTTCTACTTTTTTTTCTTTATAACCTATGAAAACACAAGTGACACAACTTCTTTCGGAACTTTTAAAATCACATCCAGAATTAGCGGGTCGCGAAGCAGATTTGAGAAAATTTATTGAAGAATTTCTTAAGTCTCGTCCCAATGCAAACATCAATGATTCCTTTAAAAAAGCATTGCGTAAAGAAATACTTGCTCGATGTGGAGGAGTAGTACATTCAAACAATGCTTATGGTGGATGGGGAAACTTTTTCCATTTCTATGGAAAACCTTTTGCGGCTGGAATCCTTTTGGCGGGAGCGGCGTTTGTGGTATTGCCGATGATAATGTCTCCTTCTTCAGGAGGGGAAAATAATAAAGCTCCTGAGCATCGAGAAATGACAAACTCCAAAATGATGGCACGAGAAGGAACAGAGGAATCTCTCGCCTCTGATGCGTCAGAAGAGGTCGCGCTCGCAACTATTGAAGAAAAATCAGCAAATGCTTTTGGTACGCTTGAAATGCCTGAGATGGCATCATCAACTCGTCCCCAATCTGGAGGGGGTGGAATGGGAATGGGTGGGGGAGGAGGTATGGGAATCATGCCTCCCTATGATCCATACGGACGACGTATCAATCATGAATACGTGTATGAAGGAGATATGCCACAATTAACGGAAGAGGTTTTTGTGTACCACAAGAAAAAAGATGTGTGGAGAACGCCCTTTGATATTTCACAATTCAACTTTCCTCATTTAGAGCTTCTCGACGTGACGACGCTCAAAAATCTAGAAATTGAGAATTTATCTCTTGTTGAAGATCGGGAAATGGGGTACTCCCTGAGTTTAAATTTCAGATATCCATCACTTTCCTTGTACCAAAACTATCCATCGTGGGAAAAGTACTACCAAGCTTTGAACCGTTGTAAAAATGGATATTGTCCTGGTCCTGAACCACTCAAGAAATCAGATATGCTTCCAGACAATGAGTTGATACGTATTGCCAATGCTTTTCTCAAAACATATGGCATGAAGCATGAGTTTTGGGGAACACCAAAGGTCAAAAAATACTGGGAAGAGGCATATTATCAGGGGCCAACAGAGCCAGATTTTTGGCCTGATGAATTACAAGTATTCTATCCGTATGTAGTCGATGGGGCACCTCTCATGGACAATTATGGGAATGAATTAGGGACGTATATCAGTGTGAATATGCGTTTCAAAAAAGTCACCAGTGCCTCTATGGAACCACTTTTCCTCGAAAGCAGTAAGTATGTCGTAAATAGCAAAGAAGATATTTTGAAGGTTGCTCATCAGGGAGGAATGCAAGGAATTTCCTACGCAAGCCCAGATGAGACGGTCACTTTGAAACTTTCCGATCCTCGTCTCCAACTTACCCTCTTACAAAAATACGGAGAGAATAATCAAGTGAGCGATGAGTATTTTGTTCCAGCACTCGTATTTCCAATCCAATACGATGACGAAAAAAACAAAGACCAAGTGGATATCCAACCGTACTACTCTCGTCCACAATCAGTGATTGTCCCATTGGTGAAGGATATAGTAAAAAAAGAGGAGATAAAAAAATAGGAACGAATCTTGAGATACAAAAAAAAGACCCACTCGAGAGTGGGTCTTTTTTAGTAATATAACGTTTGCGTGTATGAGAAGTTGCGAAGCAATTTGGGCGAAGGATTTTGTAAAAAGCCGTAGCCTCATACACGCTGTTAGGCGATGTAATAAAAATTCATTAATTCTGCAACAGCAGAATTTTGGCAAAAAATTTTAAAATTTATTCCTTGATTTTCAAAATAGGGGTGCCTTTCCATTTCATTTGCTTAAGAAACGCCAACTCTTCGTCTGTTGGATCATGGTACAAATCTTCTAAATCATATTGTGGCAATATGCCATTTTGCTGAATGACAGCTTCTTCTAATTTCATTTTCACGTTAACAGGATCATTCCCAACAGCTCCATTATAAATTCTGGCTAAATATTCGTTTAAAAATTGAAAAAATGATTCTTGTATCAAACAATCATCTTTTTCTTTATCACTTAGATATTTCCATTCTTCTTGGCTGTATTTTTTTGGATTTGATGTGATATCATATTTATCAATAATATTTTTACAAAATTTATTTAATTTCTCCTTATCATTAATATCAATATCTTTTAAAAAATATCCAATACTTGCGTACCCGGGATCTTTATCTCCAAATCGTTGGTGTTTTCCGCGAATAGCCATAGCTAATAACTCATTTACACTTGGTCCTTCATAACCTTCTCTCACAAATCCTGTTTCATAAAAATAATGAAAAGCCTCGTGTGGCAAGCCGGTTTGTGTAATTATTTGCTTGATTGCCTCTCGTGTGCGGAATGCTCTAATTGATTTTATTATTGATTCCCTATGTCTTAAAACTAAGTCAGGAATTTCTGTATATTTTTTTGGATTTTTCATGCTTTTATCAAACCATTCATCTAATGAAGCTCTTTTTTGGTCTTTTTCAATGTATGATATATCTGAATTATGAAAACTGCTTTCAATTCTTTTATACTCACTGGAAATAACTTCACTATAAATCAAGCTTTCAATTCTATCTTTTTTCCATTTTGGATTTTCCTGATTTATAAAAATACTTTTATATTCATCATAATAAAATGCTCCACAAAAAAGAGCTCCGATTTTGTTAAAATCAGTTTGTACTATATTTAAATTGTCTTCGTTTAATGATAAATTGTCAGTAGATATTGCTTCATTTAAAGCTTCTTTTAAAACATCTCTTTTGGTAAATGGTTTCCATGGATTTTTTATCTGCAATTCTTGAATATTAAAATTTTCAATAAAACCGCATTTTTCTAAAGATTCCCTAATTTCCTGTTCTGATAAATAAGTGTCTTGTTCTATGTAGCCATTGATTAATTTATCTAAATCATTGAGTGCTTCAGTATTTTTTTCTTTCGCTTCACTGTTGCCACTTAGTAATCCAAGTTCAAATGCTTTTAATGCCAAAATACCCATTCCTGCTTTTTTAAGAAATTCCCTTCTTGATATTCCTGTTTCTTGATCTGGCTGAGATTGTTGTTCAAATTTGTTCATATTGAAGTTATAAATTTTAAAATTTTTTGCCAAACAAAATCCGTAGGATTTTAAATGAATTTTTATTCTTTCGCCTAACTCGTTTTTATGCGAAATGTTTTCATGATTTAAGCGATAATTTGTGTATTATGCGAAATAATGAGGAATTTAGTCGTATAAAAACTACCCTCATTGTATCTATTTTTCAATAAATTATGCAAACTGAACTCCAGAAAACCGAACGAGAACTAAAGATCAGGAATTATAGTTCCAAAACAATAAAAAGTTATCTTTATGGATTACGAGAATATTTCTCTTTTAAGAGTTGTGATTATACAAAACTTGATCAAGAAAACATGAGAGATTTTTTGCTCAATTGTGAAAGAAGGAAAATTTCACCTCAGAGCAGAAATTTATTTTTGAATGCGATTAAATTTTACTACCAAAATGTGATAAAAAATTCACAAAAAATAGAAATACAATCGGCAAAAAAGCCCAAAAGTTTACCAGTGGTTCTTTCTCGAAGTGAAATTGAAAAAATTTTACAAATCCCTCCAAACACAAAACACAAACTTCTTTTATCGCTTGCTTATGGAGCAGGTTTGAGAGTGAGTGAAGTTATTGCTCTCAAGGTTCAGGATATGGATTTAGAAGAAATGACTCTTCATATCAAGCAAGCAAAAGGTCAAAAAGATCGTATCAGTGTATTGCCAGAAAAATTGGTCGATAATCTGAAAAATTTAATTGTGGGAAAATCAGGGAATGATCTTCTTTTTGAGAGTGAACGAGGTGGAAAACTAACAACCAGAACAGCACAAAAAATTTTTGAAAAAGCTCTGCATCTTTCTGGTATCCAAAAAAAAGCGACTTTTCACTCGCTCAGACACTCTTTTGCTACACACTTACTCGAAAATGGAGTTGATATTCGTTATGTTCAGGAACTGCTCGGACATCAGAATATTCGGACAACACAACAATACACTCATGTTACAAATCCGAAACTCAAAAATATTAAAAGTCCATTATAAAAAATACAAAAAAAGTTTTCACTTGAATTATTGTTTTTATATCCGTTGATAGAGACGCGATTAATCGCGTCTCTACAGATAATCAAACGAGGGCGTAGCAATGCTGCGCCCCTACAATTGGAATTTTATTTAGCTAGCCGAGTCGTAGTGATATGCAAAAACAGCCCGCCTTCGTTGTACTTCGGCGCGGCAGTCTTCTCTTCCTCGCGTTGCTCGTCGCGAAGACTGGTGGAGGTGGAGGGAGTACTCCCTCGCTTTGCGAGGTCGTGAGTTCCTCGTTCGGAAATTATAAGCAAGCCCGCCTATGGCAGGCAGGCTTTCATTTCCTCACTTCGTCCTATCGAACCCTGTACATATACGGATTCTCCTCATTCTAACATCTAAAAACCTCGCTATCCACAAGGGATATCGATATTTTTAGTGGTGGAGGTGGAGGGAGTTGAACCCTCGTCCAGGGAGGAAACATAGTTCCGTCTACGAAGTCTAGTTCATTTGTTTACTCTCTTCATTTGAAAATGAACAAAAAGTGAAAAGAGGTTGCCGAAGATGTCTCCCTCACCTTGGCAAAAGGTGTGGGATGAGATCCAAAATTTGAAAAACATTCTAGGATCATTAAGTGTTTTTCACTCACGAGCGATAGGCTCAAGTAAGATTTATTATATTAAGCAATTGCGTAAGCGGGAGCCAAAAGGGCTTTTGCTTGAGCAACTGTATTTTTGATGAAGTTTGCACTTATCGTTGTACAGCGGATATACCGGCGGCCGTACGCGCTGAACTCGCAGAAAATACATTTCAGTTCTCTCTGTCGAAACCAGACACCCCCTCGTCGTTGCGGTCTGCACTTACTTTGTTCTGACAAGTCAGAACTTCGTTTGTTTCGCCCGCTCCTCCTCTCACTCGTAGAGAGATTTTCGTACTCGCTTTACAGACTCGCTTGTTACACGCGCTCGTCTTACTCGTACTCAACTACCCTCTACTCGTGTAGGGACAAGTTTCCTTGTCAAAGAACGGAAGACAATTATCTTCCAAAAAGACTTGTATGTCAATCGATTGGCTATGTCAATTGCTTTACAACAAAGACATTTCTTACGTCTTTGAGTTCTCGTATAAGTTTTTCAATTTCATTTTGAGAGACCGATTCCAGTGAGAAGTTCCAAACAGTAATACGTTTATCTTCTTTGTATTCATAATGAGAGGAGAGTTCTCCAATATTAAGGCCATTGTTGGCTATAATTGTCGAGAGATCTCGAGTAAGCCCAACCCTATCAAAAGCCTTAATTTCGAATTTGTTTTCACTAATAAAATAGGCTTCTAAAAATCGAGATGGATCCAATCGGTTTAGCTGTTTACAGTCTGCTTTGTGAATGGTGAAATGGGGTCCTCTTGATTTGTACCCAATAATATTTTTTCCCGCTTGAGGATTACAGCAAGAGGCGATTTTATAGGGGATGTCTCGTTCTCCACCAATAATTATCGTCGTATAATTAGATTTTAATGGAACGGAAAAAGAAGAAGCAGATTTTAATTTGGGAGATGGAATTTTCTTAGGTTTAATCTCTGAAGGTGCTTTCTCTGTAGATTCGCTTTGTTTTTTGTTTATGAAGGCGCGAATATGTGTGCGTGCGTGTGATGATTTTACAAATTCAAGCCAAGCGGGATTCAGGGTGCGTCCCTCACGGGTTAAAATTTCGACTATATCACCATTTCGGAGTTCATAATCAAGAGGTTTAATAGTTCCATTGACCTTGGCTCCGACGGAAGTGCTTCCAACGTCGGAATGTATCATAAAGGCGAAATCAACTGGGGTTGATCCAGATGGGAGAGTTTGTATATCTCCCTTGGGAGTAAAGACATAAATACGGTCGGCTAAAA
Source organism: Candidatus Altimarinota bacterium (assembly GCA_021736215.1). Taxonomy (GTDB): domain Bacteria; phylum Patescibacteriota; class Gracilibacteria; order UBA4473; family UBA4473; genus JAIPGI01. The sequence goes on along the minus strand of JAIPGI010000005.1, from coordinate 60,593 downwards.
TGGTCTGAGATATTTCTTCAAAAAATTTATCAGGGTTATTTTTTGTTTCTTGCGGGATATTTTGGGGAAACCAACTAGTTCGCTTGAGATAATCCTCATCGAAATGTGAATGGCGTGTCTTTTTGTATGCCCAATGTGCGGATGGTCCAAACTCGGCTCCTTCGTGCATTTTCTGAGTGCGTATCTGAATTTCAGTGGGGAATTTGCTTCCAGATATTCCCAACAGTGTTGTATGAAGGCTTTGATATCCGTTGGGCTTGGGAACAGCAATATAATCTTTAAATCGATTTGGCATAGGTTTCCAATATGTATGCAAAATCCCTAAGGCACGATAACAATCGTCTTTTGTTTTTACAATCACGCGAAATCCGAATAAATCATAAATTTCCAACACAGAGTTATAATTCCTTCGTTTCATCTTATTGAATACAGAAGCGAGATTTTTTTGACGTCCTTGTAGTTCCAAAAGAGGAAGTGCTTCTTTTTGAAATGCCATTAGAATTTCCTTTTTTGCTCGTTCCAAAAATCCATGTTTTTTTCTTTTTACACTCGCAATTTCTCGCTCCAAGTTTCGGTAGATTTCGGGTTGAAGATGTTTGAGACACAAATCTTCTATCTGTATCTTGAATTCAAACAAACCTAATTTATCTGCAACTGGAGCATATATTTGCAGAGATTCCTGGGCTATGCGTTCTTGTTTCTCTTTGGGAACGAATTCAAGTGTGCGAAGATTATGAATGCGATCAGCAAGCTTCACAAATACTACTCGAATGTCTTGGGCAACGGCTATGAAAAGTTTTTGAATACTTTCCGCATGAGAAAAATTTTCGTTTTCTTTGAGTTGTACCTTCGAAATTTTTTCGACACCTTCACATAAAAATCGTATTTTTAATCCAAATTCTGCTTCGAGTTGATCTCCCGTAACAGACGTATCTTCCAAGACGTCGTGGAGGATGCAGGCTAAAATAGTTTCTATATCGGGCTTTATGGAGAGGAGTATCTCGGTGGCTTCTGTTATATGACTAAAATAGGGGAAACCAGAAGATCGGAATTGTCCCTCGTGCGCTAATTTTGCGTAATCAAATGCTTTGATAACCAATTTTTTTTGAGCATCATTGAATCCTGGATAATACTCCTCAATATTTTTAAGTATTCTTTTGAGTGCGTCTTGGGAATTATATTTTTTTGCTTCCATAATGGTATTTTGTCATAGGATTTTTTTAGTTTATCCAATTTTTTTAAGGAGGAGAATGGTTTGCTTTTAGTCGCTCTATGTGTTATAATAGAGAGATTAATATGATTCATCCAAACACGAAATTTGTACTCACTCTTTGTTCAGGATTTGTTCTGATGCTGAATGGGATTTTTTATTTCGATAATCCAGGGAAATATCTTACAGCTTCAGTTCTTGGGGAAGAGGGTTCAGAAAAGGAGGTAATTACGCCTTCTACTGATGGCGAACAAGAAACTTCAGTGGATGATGCAAAAGAAAAAAAAGAAGGAGAACTCTATGATACAACAAAAGTACTTTTAGGGGAAAATAGAAATGGAATAGAAACTTTTTATGGATATAAGGCTGGAGATCTAGAAACAGAAGATTTACTAAAATATGCGTACGAACGTCGTACTGCTAGTAATAAAAAGCGTTCGGGGATTCGTTCTCAATCGCTCACCACTCCTAACTATCAACTTCTTTCTGCGCGGAGTCAGTATAAGAGCGCTGCTCCTTGGACGCGCACATCAACGCTCAATGAAAACTTACAAAAAAATTCAGTTGCGGTTCCTGTCCGAACGAAAACTATGGCTAAACCAAAGGATACTCTTGAGAGTCGTCGTGTTGCGGGGGTAAGGCGTTTGGAACCAGTAGAATTAAAAACTCGAACAACACGATATTCGCTTCGTCAATCAGAACTCCAACATGGGGGGACTGCTGCTACATTTAAAAATGCCAAAGAACAAATCGCGAAGAGAGATGCCTTGGAGAGTGAAGTTTGGGCACAGAATAGAACCGTCGATGCAGAGAGTACGATTAAACGCTCTCGTATTACTATCAAAAACCCAGATTCTCGAAAAGCATGGATTGAGCAGAATGAAGAGCCAACACAAATAAAAGCAGAAGTTGCCAATAATAATCAGTAGAATTTTATAAAAAACGACCTCGACTTTCGTGATAATTCTTGTACCATTCCCTCCGATTCATGGAGGCGAATTTTTCAACTCGGATTCGTGCCTTACAATTTTTCTTCGTATTTGTATTTGTTGTTTTTCTAGTACGACTTTTTGATTTACAGGTTTTGAAAGCGGATGAATATTATGCAGAGGCTCGTGCACAACACGAAAAAAGATCGATTCTTCCTGCTCAGCGTGGGAAAATACTTGTCCACAAAAATCGTTTGACAGATGAGTTAACGCCTTTGGCGACAAACAATACCCTCAAAATGCTTTTCGTAGATCCAATTGTTTTGGCATATCCCAACTACAATCCTCGCCTAGATTTTCTTCAGCAAGAAAAGGGGAATCCTGCTTTAGTGGCAGAACTTCTTGCTCCGCTCCTTATCCATGCTCACTGCGAAAAAGTGGAAGGGTGCAATATTGAGACTGATTCTACGAAGTGGACTCCTTCTGAAAAGATAGCTATCGAAGCTTATAGAGAAGAACTGGAAAAAATTTTTCTGGAGATAGAAAGGAAAAGGGTGGTTTTGGAAACAGACATGTCTGACACTCGATCTGAGATGATTCGAGATTTAAAACTATCGGGAGTATGGCTTGAGAATGACAAACTTATTGCGGATCCGACGGTTATCAGTGATTTGGATAAGGTAACGGAGCAGTTAGCACCCTTACTGAATTTAGAGACCGATAAATTGAAACAAATGTTAGAACGTCGTCCAAAACGATATGTTGAAATTACTAACAAAATTGTCCCAGAAGTTTCCGAAAAAATTCTGGAACTCAAGTCAAATCCTGGGTATATGGACATCTTACGTGGGATTCAGCTTCGAGATGAACATTGGAGGTATTATCCCGAAAGAGAATTGGCAGCACAGGTTTTGGGATTTGTTGATTCCACAGGGAAGGGGCAATACGGTATAGAAGGGAGATTCGATCAGGAGCTTGCTGGACAGGCCGGAATGATCTTCGGGGCCATTAATACTCGTGGACAGCGTATTTTGGCGAAGGAGTCGGAGATACTTCGTGCTCGTGATGGATCTGATATTGTTATTTCGATTGATCGGGTTATTCAGGGACAAGTGGAAAAATTTCTTGAAGAAGATAGAAAACGATTCGATGCTGATTTCGGACAAGTACTAGTGATTGAACCCAAAACAGGGAAAATATTAGCCATGGCAAATTCTCCCAGTTTTGACCCTAATGAATTTGGAAAAGCATTTACCCGTTATGAAATTACTTCTGAACAAGAAGCAACTGATCGAGAAGATGTGGAATTTAACCAACGCATCCCAACGGTTGTAGATGGAGGGAGGTATTATCGTTACTTTAATAAATGGGGACCAGCGGTATTTAGAAATAAAACAATTTCCGATACTTATGAACCAGGATCGGTTATGAAAGCCGTAACAATGGCTTCTGCACTCAATGCTGATGAGGTGACTCCTCAGACGACTTATGATGACAATGGGCCGATTGAAGTAGATGAATACAAAATCCGAAATTCAGATGAAGTATATGCGGGAATGACAAGTATGATTGATGTTTTGAACAGATCATTGAATACCGGTATTGCTTTCATAACCCGAAAAATGGGCGCACAACTTTTGTATGAATATTTTAAAAATTTTGGATTTGGTCAATACACCGATATCGAATTGGATGGAGAAGCCGATGGAAAGATTGAATTTTGGAAGGACTGGTCCGAATCGGAATTGATCACTCGAGGATTTGGACAGGGTATTACGGGAACACCTCTTCAAATGGCAATGGCCTTTTCTGCACTTGCCAATGGGGGATATTTAATGAAACCACTCTTGATAGAAGATATTAAAGCCCCCGATGGGACCGAAAAGAAGTTTTATCCAGAACGTGTGCGTCGAGTGATATCTGATGAAACCTATCATACTATCAAAGCCATGCTCCTCAATACTGTTAACAATGGAATTGCTCGTGGGGGACGTGTTTGGGGTTATACAGTCATGGGGAAAACCGGAACGTCGCAAACGTATAAAAATGGAAAAGCACTGGAGGGGGTTGGAACGACGATTACAACTTTTGCTGGATTTGGTCCATTGAAAGATCCAGCATTTCTCATCCTTGTAAAATATGACTATCCAAAAGCTTCGCAGTGGGGATCGGAAACTGCTGCAGGAACATTTCGGAGAGTTGCCGAGTTTCTTTTTCAGCATTTAGGGATACCGCCGGACAAATAACAGAGATCAGAGAACAACCATGTTGGTTCAGTTTTTTTACGTAGGGAGGATGAATAATATTCCATTGAACAAATAATTTGTTCAAGTTTTCTTATTTTTTCTATTCTTATTCAAGAGTATACTTCGTTCGTCATGAAAAAGTATTGGGTGTCTATCGTTATTATCCTTCTCGCCGGGTATTTTTGGTTTTTTTCCAACAGCATTCCAGATGGTAATCCCAATGAATTTGTTCATTCGGGAGTGATTGTTGTTTTTGGCGATAGTCTGACCGCTGGACATGGAGTTGAGGAACAACAAAATTATCCGGCATTGCTGCAGTTTCGGCTCAATCAAGAAGGGTATCCGCACTACAATGTTTTAAATTTTGGAATTGATGGAGATACTACTAAAGATGGTTTAGAGAGAACTGAAACACTGTTTGAACACCAGCCAGAAATTGTTATTGTTGCGTTGGGAGCGAATGATGCTTTTCAAAGAGTTCCCCTTGAGGAGACTCGAAAAAATCTTAAAAAAATCCTTGAGAAAATTCAGAATCATAAAGCTAAAATTATTCTTGCAGGGATTGTTCCGCCTCCGACAAGAGGATTTTCTTATATCGGGGCTTTCGAAGAAATGTATAAGGAATTAGCACGAGAATTTGATGCGGTACTTATGCCTTCGCTTTTATCTGGGGTGATGTTGAGATCGGAATATAATCTTTCGGATAATATTCATCCAAATCCTGCAGGATATCGTATTATTACCGATAATTTGTGGTCTTATGTGCACATATTACTCAGGAAAGAGTAAATATCTTTCTTGTAGTTTCTTTCCAAATCCTTACAATTCGACCGACCCTATTTTTTAGTATTGTTCGTCCCACATGGATTTTTCGTACCCATCTCACGGTGAAAAGCTTGGTGCCCAGCGTTTAGCGTTTTTGGAAACTTTTAAAAAGTCTTGTAAAAGAACCATGATTGAAATGCTCAAGGCCGCTCAATCAGGACATTCTGGAGGATCGCTTTCAAGTTTAGATATTCTTTCGGTTTTGTATGCATTTCGCATTGCCAAAACACACGAAAAAATTGTTATTTCCAACGGTCATATTACGCCAGGGATTTACTCATTGCTCTATGAAATGGGGGCAATAGATGATCGTGAAAATCTTATTCACACCTATCGCCAATTTGGATCTCCATTTGAAGGACATATCAATCGTCATGTACCAGGGGTATGCTATGGGACAGGTCCTTTGGGAGTTGGCGTTTCTGCGGCAGCAGGATTTGCTCTCTCACAGAAACTTGAAGGGAAGGACGGTAAAGTTTTTGCTCTTATGGGAGATGGAGAGGTTCAGGAAGGACAAGTATACGAAATGGGATATTTTGCGAATAAATATAAGCTTAATAATTTAGTTATTTTTGTAGATTACAATCGAGTGCAACTTTCGGGAAGTTTGGATGAGGTGATGCCTATTGATATTGCAGCAATTTTTCAATCTTTGAAATGGAATGTTTTGCGTATTGATGGACATGACGCAGAAGCTATTTGGCACGCTGTGCAAGAGGCGGATAAATCAGATAAACCCACATTAGTCTTGGCTCAAACCATCATGGGAAAGGGGATTGAGGAAATGGAACGAGATGGAGTCGCCCTGAAATCCGATTGGCATGGTATCCCACCAACTCTTGAACAAGCGGAGGTTATGTTGGCACGGTTAAATGTGAGTTTAGAAGAGAATCAAATACTTGAAGCATTTCGAAAGGAGAGGAATTTTCATCCATCGAAAGAAGTTTTTGGTGAGGATTTGAAAAAAATGAATGATGTTAATACGGGAAAACACTTTTCCTATGCGGCAGGAGAATCAGTAGCTCCTCGTACGGCCTATGGGAAAGCAGTATTAGATTTAGCCCAACATAACAAAAAACTCTATGTTTCGACGGCAGATGTTTCTAAATCAGTGTGTACCAACTTGGTAGAGAAAGAACTTCCAGAACAATTTATTGAGTTTGGTATCGCTGAGCAAAATATGATGACGATAAATGGAGCGATGAGTTTGGAAGGGTTGATTCCTTTTTGTTCTGTGTATGGAGCGTTCATGACATCTCGTGCCAAAGATCAAGCACGAGTCAATGATATCAATCACTGTAATGTAAAAATGGTCTCTACCCATTGTGGTTTATCAGTCGGGGAGGATGGACCCACTCATCAGGCGATTGATGATATGGGATCTATGATGGGACTTTTCTTCACACATGTTTTGGAACCCGCTGATGCTAATCATTGCGATCACATGATTCGATATGTAGCGAGCCACTATGGAAACTTCTACGTGAGAATGGGACGACATAATTTGCCAATTTTAACCAAAGAAGATGGTTCAATTCTGTATGATGCTAACTATCAATACCAATGTGGGAAGTGTGATGTGCTTCGGTTAGGGAACAAAGTTACCATTGTGGTGAGTGGATCACTCGTTTCAGAAGCTCTCAAAGCCCGTGAAAAAAGTGGTGTTGATGCTGAAATTATTATCGTGAGTTCTCCAAAACAATTTGATGCAACACTTGAAAAATCGTTGAAAAAAACGAAAAAAGTTATCGTTGTCGAAGATCATAATCCTTTCTCTGGATATACCACAGCAGTGAATTTGTGGGCTCGCGAGAAGGGGATTGAGCTCGACTTTTTCAAATCTTTAGCCGTTACTGAATATCAATTGTCAGGCAAATCCGCACAACTCTATCACAATTCTGGAGTAGATAGTGATGCGATAGAGAAGGTGTTAAAGAATCTATAAAAATTGACTTTTTTCATATTTTTATTTAAAATACAAATAGTTCTTTTGCAGGACGGTTTGAGAATTTTGGGAGGAGTTTGACGACTTTTTTTCTAAAAAAACAATGGTGGAGAATCATTATGAATATGTTACAAAAACTTAATAAAATAATGAACACTGGGTTAAAGATTTTAAATCTGCCCGAAAAAAATCACCTTATTTTAATCCAAAGCTTGGGAGCTCGAGTTTTCCAAGATCAATTTTATCTATTTAGGGTTGAAATACTCAATGGATCGCCTCGGGAAGTACCCGAAATATTGCGGGGCATCGTAAACCTGTTTAGTCAGAAAAATTTTTTTTATGAATTAAGAGGAAACATGAGAATCCATTCCAAGGGGAAGATGATTTTAAACTTTATTGTAAAAGATTTTGAAAAACGAAGCATCTCTCCAGAGAAAAACCTTCAACAATTTTTAGAATTTGTTGAAGATAGACTCTACTGTGAGAAATCCCGAGTAAATTAATTGTTGTATAGAGATGAGTAGTTTGACTTTTTAATTAAATAAAAAGTCAAACTCCCTTGAAGTCAAACTTCTCATCTCCCAAAGTTCTCAAATCATAATTGTTCTTTATACAATCGGAATTTAAGGGTTTTGGGAGAGAAACATTTTTTATTCAACAAAATAGTAAGGGAAGTCCGTATGAAAATCGTCGTAGAAACAAAAGAAATATGGGGGTGTATTCCTCGTGGGTGTTATTTCTCCTGCCTCGGGGAAAGTAATGTTTTATCCCCTTGTGGGACACGGAACTATATTGACCCGGAAGAAAAAGTAGATATTCATTGTGAGGGTTCTCGCTATTTCGCAACCATCGCTTGAGAGTATCTTTTGAGTGTGATGAAATGAAAAATTTCTCTCACTCCCAAAGTTTTTAAAATGAAATTTGTATAAAACAGAGAAATGCTTCTCGGGGTTTTTGATATGAACTCATATGGAAACTCTCAAAGACGCATACTAGAAGAATATTTTACTGCCAAGGCAAAGGTAAACGCCCCCTATTTCTGGAATGAAATACTGTGTGATTTGCTCCACTGAGTGGGATGTCGTTTTTTGGACTTATTTGTTACACAAATAAATCTCAAAAAATATTACTCCATGGATTGAAGAATTGAAATTATGCAAAGAGTTAAAAAAAATCGAATTGTATGCATTTTGTTTGGTTTAAATCCCCTTGAAGGCGACATTCCACAATGTCGCCATATACAACCTCAATATCGGTTCATTGGCGAGAATGTGGATTCTCGCCTTCAAACATGGAGAAACTATTTTATGAAAAAATATGGATGTTCCCAAAATAAATTCTCCCGTTTTCAATGGCAATCATCCTTTCACAATCACATCATTCATGATGAACAAGATTTATACAACTATTGGAACTGCACCAAATATAACTTTCGGAAACACGAGTTATCTGAAACTTGGAAATATACTGCTCTTCGTTCCTCCAAATTAATTGATGGATTTTAACGAAATAACCTTATCAATTTCACACTCGTTGTTCCACCAGAGATAATATCACATTGGCACTGGAAATATTTTCCCAAAAATTTACAAATCTCTTTATTCGCTTTTCCTTTTTCTGGGGGAGCAGCGATTCGTATTTTGAGCGTTTTTTCTCCATCATCCAAAATTTCTACTAATTCGCTTTTGGCACTACTCGGAATTATCTTTACACGCAAATAGGCAATAGAATCTTTTTTAATTTTCTCCCGAAAAGTAGTTTCCCAATCAGTTAGATTCATTTTTGGAAGTCGTTTTTTTCTCGGGATGGAGAAGTTTATCGACCAAATTATGAAGAGTATCGCCTGGAATAGCTCCAGGGACCTGAATGTCTTCATTGATGACGAAAAAAGGCACCTCATTTACTCGATACTTTTTGGCTTCTTTGATGTTTTGAGCAATGCGATCATGAGTAGAATGTGAATTAAGACAAAGATCGAATTCATCTATATCTAATCCTAATTCCAGTGCGAGTTCTTGGAGCAGTTCTTCATCATGGAAACCAGCGTATTTTGAAAAATACCCATCGATAAATTCTTGGAATTTATTTTGGTTTTTAGCACATTCAGAGGCTTCAGAAACTATCTCGAAATTTTTATCTACGGGGAAATGCTTGTATATCGTATCTACCCGTATTCCAAAATCTGATTTTATGGACTTAAAGTCTTCAAAACTTTGTTTGCAGAGAAGTGACCCAAAGTCACAATACATCGCAACGGTGACAAATCTTTCTTGAGGAAATAAGTCACTTAGTTTATCCCGCTCACCATCAATCCTTTTTGAAATTTCTTCAAATCGACCGATGTCTCCACATCCCAAAAGGAAAAGAACCGAGAAAAGTATCAAAAAATATATTTTTTTATTCATGAATACGTATAAGTAGATACACTATTCATTGTGCCAAAAATTTTCTTTTTTTGCGAGGAGAAAAGCAGAGAAAATCATTCCTAAACATAACCATTGTCCTGTGGAAAGCCATCCAATCATTCCATCTGGTTCTCGAAAAAATTCAATAAAAAATCTTAGAATACCGTACCCTCCCACAAAAAGAACAGTCCCCCCCCCTCTTTTTTTCCAGTAACCTCGCATAAAAAAATAAGCAATTAATATACTTAAAAAAGCATTTTTCCCTGATTCGTATAATTGGCTTGGGTGTCGAAAAATATTGTCTACATGGGGAAATATCATTCCCCATTCGCCTCCAGTAGGGCGACCAACGAGTTCGCCATTCAAGAAGTTAGCAATTCTTCCGAAAACAAGTGTGATAGCAAGGGGAAGAACGAGAATGTCTGTCAGAGACAGTAGTGGAATTTTGTTTTTTCTCGTCCAAATAATGAGGAATATTAAACTTCCCAGAAGCCCTCCATGGATAGACATCCCTCCATGCCATATTTTAAAAACTTCCCAAAAGTTATCCAGCAGTGTGTGTGGACTATAAAACAAAAATTCTCCTAATCTTCCACCGAGAATTCCAGAAAGGAATACCCCGAAAATAGCATTTTCAAATTGTTCTTTGGAAAAAGGGGAATTGAGAGTTATTTTTTGAAGACGATATCCAAGCCATAACGTCAGTAAAAATCCACCGATATATACGAGCCCGTACCAACGCACGTCAAGCCCCAAAATAGAAAACGCAATCGGGTTGAAATCCCAGATCATAATTGAACGTCAAGTATATAGTATATAGTGTTTTGTAGAGAGTTATTCATTTTTGTTTAAAGGGATCAAACCTTTGGAAGCAGAATATTTTCCCTAAGAGCGTGATAAAAAATATATCATACGTTTTATCCCACGAAATTGCTTCTGCGTTGTATATTTTTTGTAATTCAATGAGTTTTTGATCAATAAACTCAAAATCATGCATCAATCTTTCCATTTGAGATTTTGGTTTTATTTTTCCCTGTTTTTCCAAGAATGAAAAATATTCGAAAAGAAGACGGGAAATAGTCGCTTCTTTTTGGAGTCGAAGTGCGGGATGAGAGCGTAATGATGTATTGCGGCATTCCTCTCGTATTTGGAGGAGCTCTTCAAGTTTTTCTTGTCCAAGAATTTGATCTCTTTTGGCGAGGGTATAAACCAGAGGGAGCATCATTTGTCTTTTTGATAAAAAGAAAAGTACAAATGACCATAACTTTTGAATATTTTTTTCTCGTCTACGGATTGTATTGAGTATTAACTTAATAAGTGCCAATATCACAATCGTAAGAAGAATCCATGCGGCATATTCTTCCCATATATGGAGAGACCACTGAATGCTCCTCCAGAGGAATTCTCGTACCCCTTCTGGAATGAGCTCGAGAAATTTTCCCCAGAATTTTTCCCATGTGCTCGGACCAGTCCAGCCACTTGGATAGGGTTGTTCACGAAAATAATTATTCATGTGCTTGAACGAATTTGAGAGAAGTTTCTACGCTTCGGCGTCCCCAAAGAGACTGAGAACGTCTCACGATTTCCTGATCCCATGGAGTAGAACGTATATTTTCTTTTTCAATGGTAAATCCAAACGACGATTCTATATTTTCGCTCAACATTTTCTCAGTTTTCATTTGCGATTTTTATCTGAAGCGGTACAAATTACCATGCAGATTGTACAATTCTTATTTCATATGAGCAAAGAAACTCTTGATGGGGCTTTTCTCGCCACCCAATTTGATTCACAGTTGGCTCCTTATGCTCAACATAATACCAATTCAAGAGGGCGTCGTTATTCTGAAATTCCAGATCCTAGCAGGATTCCTTTTCAAAGAGATCGAGACCGTATTATTCACACCAAAGCGTTTCGCCGACTTAAAGGGAAAATGCAAGTCGTTTCTCCCCTCAAGGGAGATCATTTTAGAAATCGATTGAGTCATACATTGGAAGTTTCTCAAATTGCTCGCGACTTGGCTCGATCTCTCCAACTTAATGAGGATTTGGCAGAGGCAATTGCTTTAGCACATGATTTGGGACATCCCCCATTTGGTCATTCGGGAGAGGGAGCTTTGAACAAAAAAATGAAAGAACACAAATCTCATTTTGAGCACAATGAGCAGAGTTTACGGGTGGTTGAGGTTTTTGAATCACGATATCAGGAATTCCCAGGACTTAATCTTACATTTGAAGTATTAGAAGGTATCCAGAAGCATGAGACATTCTTTGATCGAGGGGATGGAAAAAAAATCCTTTGGCCACATTTAGAGGGACAATTAGTAGATATTGCTGATGAAATTGCGTATTTGTCGGCAGACTTAGAAGATGGTTTGCGAGGAGGATTTTTTAAGATTCCCGATTTATCAACGGTTGAAATTCCGAGTGAGGCGATTGCGACGCTTGATACTTCGGAAAAAAAAGATCGATCAGCGATTATTCGGCGTATTATCCGACATCTTTTGTCTCAGATTATTAGCGATACAAAAGAAAACCTAAAAAAACACAATATTCACACGCTATCAGAGGTTCAACAATGTCCAGAAAAAATCGTTGCATTTGCTCCTGCATTTTTCGAAAAATTTAAATCATTTAAACAGTTCCTCTGGGATAAATATTATCTTTCTTCTGAAATTCGCGAGAATGCAGATCGCGGTAAGAAAATTATTAGTGAAATATTTGATTTCCTGTTTACACACCAAGACGAAATTCCTTCGGATTTTATGAAAGGGGAATCGATTGAACGCAGAATTTGTGATTATATCGCTGGGATGACGGATGAGTTTGCGGAGCGGTTTTGGGGTCAATTAACGATAAACAATAAGTAATGAAGGAATATCTATTTTATTATTCATATTTCTCGCATTTGGGCTTTGCTGAGAAACAAAAATATTTCCCAATAAAGAAGGGGAATAATCGGTTTTTTATTGCTCACTGTTCATTGTTTATTGATAATTGAAAAAAATGTCCCATTTTGAAATCCAAGGCGGTTCCATTTTGCACGGAGAGATTTCTATTTCTGGAGCGAAGAATGCAGCTTTGCCAATGATGTGTGCGGCACTTCTGACCAGTGAAAAATGTATCTTTCACAATGTTCCTGATATTGGAGATATTGAAACGCTCTTGAGTATTTTTGAAGAAATAGGAGTTTATGTTTCTCGTGATATCAAGAAAAAAACAGTCACGATTCAAGCTCTCTCCGTCAATCTCAAAAAACTTCGAGAGTGTCGAAAGGTGTGCAAATTGAGAGCGTCTATTTTGATTTTGGGTCCCGTTTTGTCCCGATTTGGAGAAGCAGAAATTGTGCAACCAGGAGGATGTATTTTGGGAGCTCGGCCCAATTTTATTCATACAGATGGACTACGAACTTTAGGTGCAGAAGTGTTGAAGGAAGAAGAGGCTCTGTCTCTTCAATTCTCACGAAAAAAACTTGCCAAAAATAGAATTCTCCTTTCGGAAGCTTCTGTGACAGGAACGGAGAACTTGACGATGTTTTTGTCTGGGAAAGCAGAAGTTTCGGAAATTTTCTTCTGTGCGGCGGAGCCACACGTGCAGGCGACGCTCAAAATGCTGGTTCAAATGGGTGCAGACATTGAAGGTATTGGCACTCATCATCTCAAAATCATAGGGACAGAGACTCTTCGGGGAGGGGATTTCGTCATTCCTCCTGATGGACTTTTGGTTGGAACCTATGCCATTGCAGGGCTTTTGACAGGGGGGGAGTTGCTGATTCACAACGTGGATCATCCAGAGCTTTTTTCTTTTTATGGAACGTTGAAACGGATTGGCGCGAAATTTGAAATGGAAGAGAACGCGCTTCATATACTTCCTTCTCTTAAACTTAAAGCACTTCCCAAGCTTCAAACGGCCATTTACCCAGGGTTTTCGACGGACTTGCAATCGCCCTTCGGGGTTCTTCTGACGCAGTGTGAAGGAGAGTCTGTGATCTTTGAAACACTCTTCGAAAACCGTCTGACTTATCTCCACGAACTGGAAAAAATGGGCGCACGTGTCGAATTTATCAATGCCCATCAGGCCAAAGTATCAGGTCCTGTTCGTTTGAAGGGGACAGAGGTACAGAGTTGGGATTTGCGAGCGGGAGCAGCGATGGTGCTTGCAGGGCTCATTGCCCAAGGTATGACAAAGGTGACCAATATTAATTATATTGATCGTGGATATGAGCACTTTGACGAGAATTTGAAGAAACTGGGGGCGAAGATAAAGCGAGTGGGATAATTATTGTTTTATTGTCATTGCGAACCCCGCTAAAGTGGGTGCAATCTCAAATAAAACATAAGATTGCTTCGGTTGTCCCGCGTACGCGGGATTCCCTCGCAATGACAATAGGCGTTGTCTTTTATTGAACAATAAATGTGTTCAATGAATGAGGTATGGAATGAATCCCGACACTTTTTAGGGTGCCGGGATTACGGGGACAGGTGGGAGGGGAAAACTAACTATCCTAAGAAAATATAAGAATGAGCGAGATATATGATTCCTAATATTGGAACACTCCAAAGCATGTATCCAAAAAATGATGGCATTTCAATCCCACGACTTTCAGCGTAGGACTTTACCATAAAATTCGGAGCATTCCCGATGTAAGTCATGGCTCCAAAAAAAACAGCACCAGTTGATATTCCTGCTAAAACCTTTACGGGAACATCGACTATGAGTTCTGATCCAGCTGGCCAAGGGATTCCTTGTCCTGTGGAGAGGAACACTAAATAAGTTGGTGCATTGTCTAAAAATGCAGAAAGTGCACCCGTAGCAAAAAAGAATTTTATGGGACTATCTACGCCTAGACTAGCTCCAGATGATTTCAAAATTGCTAGAGCCGGAATCATGGTTACAAATATTCCCGCAAACAAAATGGCTACTTCTTTTACAGGAAACCATGTGAACTCATTTTTCTTTCTTGTGTTTACTCTTCCTTCAACGCCCTTTATAGGGGTTATAATCAAAGAGATAATGGCAGAACCAATCATGACTAGTTCTCTTAGTCCTTCATGAAGAAATATAACAGAAGCTATCACAGCTAGGACCAAAAAGAAGTTTGCGCCACCGTGAATTTTTATAGCGGCAGTTTGTGTTTCATCCTTTATAATTGCGCTTTTGGGCTCGGAATTGTACATCAAAGTATCTACAATAAGATACACTACAATTATAGCGCCCACAGTAAATGCCCAATTTGGGATGAGGGTGAGTGTCCATAGGAAGGGGACTCCTTTGAGAAATCCTAAAAATAATGGAGGATCTCCTACTGGGGTTAAACTTCCGCCGGTATTTGCTACTGTAAAAATAAAAAACATTATTGTGTGTTTAATATTTTTTCTTTCAATGTTTGTATTTACCAAAAAGGGAATCAGAATCATTGCAGCTCCAGTCGTGGCCATAAGATTAGCAAGAACAGATCCTACTAACATTATTGTTGCATTTACGACTGGGTGTGCACGAAGATCTCCTTCAATGTAAATACCTAAAGCAATGACATAAAGTGAACCAATAAGGCTTATGAAACTGAAAAATTCGAGTCCCACATGCTTAATTTCTGTTACAAGATGAGGTGTCTCGGCCTGCCAGAATAATAAGCTAAGCCCCAAGATTCCCCAGAAAGCAGAAACTTTTGGAAAGTTGTGATGCCACAATTTGTCGTTTATCAATGGGACAATGGCAATAGAGAGTAAAATTCCGATAAATGGAATAACTGTCCATATGGGAAGATTCCCAATTTCCGTATGAATTGTGTTCGTTAACAATGTTTCCTCCGATGTTTTTTGTTACATTAAGTTAATTAGTTATTTTTGTGCGAAGAGCCTTACCTGCACGAGTAAGCAAAGTTCTTCGCACAACTCCCGACCTGTCAAAGAGCGCTTTCCATCCACTTTACGAAAAAGTATTTTTGTATTGAAGATGAGATAAGCGATTATTATTTACTCAAAAATAGTAAAAAGTCAAGTGTGTGGGGGAGTAATATTTTCGTAAATCCCGGGTTCAAAGAATTTCCAGAACCCGGGATTGTGATTGTAGAAAATTAATTTGACACTTTTTTTCTGCTTCGTACAATCCGCACGAACTTTTCCCAACATGGCACACAAAAAAGCCGGTGGTTCCTCCAGAAATGGACGAGACTCGAAAGCCAAGCGCCGAGGCGTGAAACGGTTTGGAGATGAATTTGTCCAAGCTGGTGAAATTCTTGTTCGTCAGAAAGGAACAAAATTTGTTGCTGGAGAAAATGTCGGTATGGGAAGCGATTTTACTCTTTTTGCACTTGCGACTGGGAAGGTGAAATATACAGAAAAGGCCGTTCGTCGATTTGATGGACGTCGCTACGAAAAGAGGTTCGTGAATATCGAAACAGCGTAGTTTCTCTACGCAAAAATCACATTTTTAAAAACAAAAATCTTATGGTAGAAAAACTTGAGCTATCGGATTTGGGGTATTTTTTAGGGGGGAGTGTTGATTCTGATGGGTATTTAGAGATCCCTTGTTATAGCAATAAAATGGTGAGTTTAATTATTGGCTCGTTCCCAGAAGAAGATTTGCCATCTCCCGACTTTATAAAAAGACAAGAGGCATGTGGATACCCAGTTTTATTTAAAAAATCGATGCTTTTAAAAGTACAGAATATTTTGGAGGAACAAAGTATCAAGTTGTAGATTGATATTTTGAAAAATATAATTTTTGAGTCATACTCTATCCGATTATTTTTTGAATATGGGCGAAGAAAGTGTTGGAGGTATCGATGATCTCATGATGGGGAATGACTCCGAAGGGGTTCGTGAATCAGATGAGAAGTTCCGTGAACGTTTGGCCGCGGCTCAAGCGAAACTGGCGCAAGTTCATAAAGATGAATCAAAGTCGAAGGATTTTGACCTAAAACTGGCAAAACTTATTCCACGACTTCACCGGCATACCCTCAAGCTTGTTGTTTTTTTAATAGATAACGATATTCCGAGTTTGACCATTTTGGCGATGATTTCACTGGAATCCAATGATGCGGGGAAAATCTGTCATATGGAATTTCATAAATATATTGAGGAAAAAGCGGATGTTTCTCTTGCAAAGCTTGATGAAAAGTCGGCAGAAAGGATTTCTCTTTGGTGGACGTATATTTTTGCGGCCGATCATGTGTCTCGTTCCACGAGGCTCCAAGATTTTCAACACAGAGAAGTGTTTGTGGAATTTTTATCTTTAGAGTTTTCGGAAATGTTGAAACGATTTTTGACTGATCAAAACGTCGAACATTTCGATGCTAATGGGCTCAATCAAGTACTTCAAAAATATCAAAAAATGATGTTTGAGACGGAGAAGGGGGGGCGCAGAGAAGAGTAGTCAGAGAAGAGAGAAGAGAGAAAAATTAAATTTAAATGAATTGGATATTTGTGCCACTGCTATATTTTGGTGAGAATGAGAGAAGAATGGTTTATAGTATTCAAAAATCAGAAAATATTCTGCAACAAAAAAGTTACGTATTCGCTATTCGTATGGTGAAATTATATAAATTCTTAGTTTCTGAAAAGAAGGAATTTGGAATTGCTAAACAGGTGCTTCGCGCAGGAACTTCGATTGGTGCTAATATCGAGGAATCGATGGGCGGTCAATCAAGAAAAGATTTTTTTGCAAAAATATGCATCTCTTACAAGGAAGCGCGCGAGACGAAGTTTTGGATTCGTTTACTCAAGGATTCAAAAATAATAGAGGAAGGGTTCGCAGAATCTCTTTTAGAAGACTGAGAAGAGCTTCTTAGGCTTCTTGGTAAAACCAAACTCACAACTGAAAACAATCTCAAAAAATAAAATAATTCTTCTCTCTTCTCTCTTCTCTGTTTTTTCCCTTCCCTCTCGCTTCTTTCTTATTTCACTTCCACTTCAACTTCTTCGATTTGTTCCTCATTCGTCTTGGTGACAGTGAATTTAAAATGGTGGTGTTCTAGTGCGATTTCAAAAGATTCGTTTTTTTGAGGGAATCGTTCGAGTTTTTCCAAGAGAAAATAACTGAGAGTATTGTTTTCATCAACGACTTCCCAAGGGAATTGCTCAATATCGAGATTTAATTTCTTTTCAATAAAATCTTCAATATGTTCTAGTTCGGTATTGGAGTTGCAGAGAAATTTATTTTTTCCAATACGTCGAATGAAAAATTCAGTTTCATCCTGTTCATCTTGAATTTCTCCAAAAATTTCTTCTAAAACATCTTCCATAGTGATGAGTCCCACGAGTCCTCCGTGTTCATCATAGACAAGTGCCATGTGCATTTTTTGTGTTTGAAATTCTCGCAACAGCGTATCTATTTTCATAGTTGGAGGAATTTTTATTGGGTTGAGTAAGGGAAGATTGGCAACTTTCTTTTCTTTCGAATTCCGTTTTTGTATTTCTTCCAAGAGAGTATGTACTGTGAGAATTCCCATAACTTGGTCTAAGTCCTCATTGTAGATAGGGATGCGCGAAAATCTGTTTTCAACAACAAAACGATGTGCTTCGAGAAGCGATGTGTTATTCGCAAGGGCAAATATTTTTGATCGAGGCGTCATAATGGAATCAACGGGGTGTTTATCGAATTCCAACACTTTTTCGAATAGTTCCTTTTCTTCGCTTTCAATTTTTCCTTCTCGTTCAGAGAGCTCTATGGCGGCTTTTAATTCGTCTTCGGACATTCCCTGCGCGATTTGATGATTCCCTGAAACTTTTTTTATCAAGAAAGCAAGTGGCACAACAATGGGGTAGAGGATGAGTTGGAGCACGGAAATAATCGGTGTTGAAAAAAGAGCGACCTTAAGTGCATATCGATGAGCAAAAGCCTTAGGAGTTACTTCTCCAAAAATTAAAATCAAAAAAGTCATCACGCCTGTTACCGTTCCCACAACAAGACTTGAGTCATCCTCAAATCCAAGCTGTGTAGCAAATTCCATTGCCAAGACGGTTGCCATTGCTGAAGCGGCAATATTTACAACATTGTTTCCAATTAAAATCGTTACCAAAAGCCTATTGGGGCGAGTTTTGAGAAATTCTAATTTCGTAATACGATTTTTTTGACGTTTGTTCTTGGCATTGCGTTTTGCGGCATGAATACGCTCAGATCCTAAAGAAAAAAGAGCTATTTCTGCCCCTGAAAAGAATCCCGAGAGAGCTAGTAGTATCACAAGAATGATTATATCGTTCATATTTGGGGACATCATTGTATCATGGGATAAAAAAGGGTCAAAAATCTTTTGACAGCTTTCGTTTTCGTGTACAATTACCCCGACATGAAAGTCATCATTTCTCAAGAAGCACTTTTGGAAAGCCTCAAGATTGTATCTCGGGCGGTATCAGGGCAAAACACCCTCCCCGTACTCGGAAACATTCTTATTCGAAGTGAGGGAAAGAAAGTGTATTTTGCTGCTACGAATCTTGAAATTTCGATATCTACTTCTTGTGAAGCAACGGTGAAAAACGAAGGAGCGATTACCGTTCCATCCAAAATATTGACCTCCTATGCTTCACTCCTGGATAAGAATGAAGATATTGAACTCGCAGTTTCTGCGGGAACGACACTGGAAATCAAATCCAAAACATCTAAAACGAAAATCAAGGGAATTGCTGCTGATGAATTTCCCGCAATTACTCGGGTTGAAGGAGGGGTGAAACTTGAACTCGACGGAAAACATTTTCGAGAATCCGTTCATCAGGTTGCTTTTGCGGCTCAAGAAAACTCTTCACGACCGATTCTCTCTGGAGTGTATTTCCATGCTTTGCAAAAAGAACTTCGCATGGCAGCTACCGATTCTTATCGGTTGAGTGAGAAAATACTCCACTTAGAGAAGGAAGTGGTGGATACCTCCTGTGTTATTCCCGTAAGGGCTGTGTTTGAAGCTGATAGATTAGCGGCTGGCGCAGAAAAGATTGTCATCACCATTGTAGAGAATCAGGTTATGTTCTCTGTGAATGGAACGGAATTGACGTCGAGGTTGATCGAGGGGCAGTTTCCAGATTATCAACAGATTATTCCGAAGAAAAGTGTTACTACAGCAGAAATCGAGAAAGAAGCTTTTGAGTTGGCGGTACGTCGAGTATCTATCTTTGCCAAAGAGAATAATCAGCATATGAAATTGGAGTTTTTGAATGATGGGACACTTACGGTTTCCACTGATGCTACAGAAATCGGTGAAGAAAAAACCACTATCGCGGTCAAATTAGATGGAGGAACGAATATTATTGCATTGAATTCAGATTATGTATTGGATGTTTTGGGGGCTTTGCAAGGAGAAGATAAAATCAGAATGAAGCTTGAAGGGAAGATGAACCCTGCTGTTATCGGTCCTACAAAAGGAAAAGACTTCATTCACTTGATTATGCCTCTTAAAATGTAAAAATTCCTACTCAAGTTCTTTTTTATTACTTGAGTGAGAGTTTTTCTGTTTTAAGCTGTAAGAGCAAAGCAGAGTTTTTGTAAGGTGATGTTTTTGTCTGTATGACAGCATTTCATAAGCATACTCAACTTCCTTTTGACCTAAATTTGGCAGAGCAAATTGCACTGTTAGAGAAACAAAAGTCACTAACTTTGGTCAACTTGGGAAACATTGCAGCGAAGTCGTTTGTGATTTCGAATGTTTTGAAAAGTACAAACTTTCAAAATGTTTTTTGGGCATCGACAGACGAAAAAGCGGATCAGATATTTTCTTCCGCAGAGCTTTTTTTTGATGGGAATGTTCATTTGGTTCCAGAAGTCCTCACTTTTGCTCAATTCTATAATCTGCGAGGACTTCTTAGTAATAAATGTAACTCACTTTTCCTTTTTGAAAATTTAGAAGCAGTATTGGCACAGCCGCTTCCCAGTGAAAAAAATATAAAGAGTGAAAAAATAGTCCTCACCGCGGGAGAGAAAATTCGTATTTTTGATATTTTTGAGCAATTGTCTTTTCATGGATATGAATCGGCAGAGGATCAAATATTAAAACAGGGGGAATTTGTAAGAAGAGGGGAGAATCTATTTATTTACCCCGTCAACGCTTCTCACTGTTACAGAGTAGAACTTTTTGGTGATGTGATTGAAAATATCGATATATTTGAACAAATTTCCACAAATTCAGCAGAAAACGTGACGGATTCATCTCGTCTCCCAAACAATGAAAAATGTACGACACTGGAAATATTCCCCGCTCGATTTGAATCGGCATTAAATGGTCGGTTTATGGATTTTATCGAAGGGTCAAACCATTCCCTTTTTATCTCGGATGATTTGGACAATGATATTTGCCCACAAGGGGATTTTTTCAAAATCAAATTCACAACTTTTCCAAGAGAAGATGAGATATTTTTTCATTTGAATTTCTTTTCCGTGCTTCCCTTCTATACCATTCAGGATTTTGTAGTGGATATAAAAGAACGATTAAGAAGGGAGTTCCATATCGTGCTTATGACAAAACGATATAGCGAAATTGAGAGAATTTTTAGAGAAAATGAAGTGATGTTTACCGAAGAATTGAATGACAGAACCCCCTCTACTGTCAAAATCATCCGTACGGAATCAGAAGAATTTTTACCGCATTCATTTCAAAACAATGATAGAAAAATATTTTTTCTTACGGATCGTGAGATTTTTCAGTTTCATCGTTCTTCTCGTCAAAAAAAGGCTATCGCTGGAGTGAATTTAGATTTGATGACGAGCTTGAAACCGGGTGATTTTGTTGTTCATGTGGATCACGGATTGGCACGGTTTGATGGTATTGTGAGACGGGATTTGGGAGCAGATTTTGGAACAAGAGAATATTTAAAGCTTTGTTATGCGGAGAATGATAAATTATTTGTTCCAGTCGAGTCTGCTGAGAAAATCACGAAATTTATTGGAGATGATGATCCGCGTTTAACGCGATTAGGATCTTCGGAATGGGCAACTTCCCAGCGAAAATTAAAAGTTGAGGCAGAGCGTATCGCAAAAGATTTATTAAAATTATATGCCTCTCGGGAACTTTCGAAGGGGAAGAAGTTTTCTGAAGATGATGATATGGTTAAAGATTTTTGTGATGGATTCCCCTATGAGCTTACTCCTGGGCAATCTCAGGCATGGGATGATGTGCGACGAGACATGGAAACCGCAAGACCTATGGATCGTTTGGTATGCGGGGATGTGGGATTTGGAAAAACAGAAATCGCTATGCGAGCTGCATTCAAGTGTTTTCGATCAGGCATGCAGGCCGCAATACTCGCTCCAATTACTATTCTTGCAGAACAGCATTATCAAAACTTTCTAAAACGTATTGAAGATAAGAATTATGGTATTCGTATTGAACTCATGTCTCGATTTCAGTCGGCGGCTGAACAGAAAAAAATTCTTCAAGATATTAAATTAGGGCTTGTTGATGTAGTTATTGGGACACATCGATTATTATCTGATGATATTGTTTTCCATAAATTGGGACTTTTAGTGATTGATGAGGAGCAGAGATTTGGGGTGAAACAAAAAGAAAAACTCAAAACACTTCGAGCTTCAGTGGATATTTTGACGATGACGGCGACGCCTATTCCTCGAACGCTTAATATGAGTCTTAATAAACTCAAGGACATATCGACAATTACGACGCCACCCCCAGGTCGATTACCAGTGGTAACAGAGGTTCGTAAATACAATCTGAATCTTATTCGTGAACGAATTCTCTTCGAGGTGGAGAGGGGTGGACAGATATATTTTTTACACAATCGCGTACAGACGATTGAAGCTCAAGCGGCTCAACTTCAAGTTCTTATACCAGAGGCTAGATTTATCGTGGCTCATGGACAGCTCTCCTCAACAGAACTAGAAGGGCGAATCCGAGAATTTAAAGAAGGGAAGGCAGATGTCTTAGTAGCTTCAACCATTATCGAAAATGGTATTGATCTTCCGAATGCGAATACCCTTATCGTGAATCGCGCTGAAAAATTCGGGTTGTCTCAACTCTATCAATTGCGAGGACGTGTAGGACGGCGACGGATACAGGCTTATGCGTACTTCCTCTACCAAGGGCAGAAGCTTGAGCTTGAGGCCAAAAAACGCCTCAGAGCTATCGTCGAAGCTTCAGAACTGGGATCAGGGTTTCAGATTGCGATGAGAGATTTAGAAATTCGAGGAGCAGGAGAGGTTTTGGGGGTGTCCCAATCGGGAACTATCCGAACAGTTGGGGTGTCGCATTTTATGAGATTACTTCACAAAACAATTGAAGAAATGCGGAGTGGAGAAGTGGCGAGTGAATTAATCGAAGAAGAAAATATTACGGTCGAAATTCCTTTGTCAGCATATATTCCGTCAAGTTTTATTCCGCGGGCAGATGAGAAAATTCAAGTCTACAAGGAACTCGCTTCCGCCGAAACGCCAGAGCAGTTGGACGAACTTCGACACGAACTTCGAGAGGATTATGGAACGCTTCCTCGAGAAGTAGAAAATCTCTGTCGTGTTATTGCTCTCAAGATGATTTTGCGGAAAGCCAATATGTCCGGGGTAAAAATATCTCAGTCTTCACACAAATCATATGAGGTAGTGTTGCGTATGGGGCGAGAATTTACTCCTGATCAGGTTTTTGGATTGGTACAAAATACCAAACTCAAATGGGTGATTACTGCGAATGCTATAAAACTCGCTTTGCCAGCACTTCCGGTAACTTGGTATGAGGATTTGATACGAGAGGTGAAATGGATGGAGGTCAAAAAGAAGGCGGAAGGGAAAAAATAATTATTGAACAATAAATGTGTTCGATAAAAACCCCCTCCCTCTTTAGAAAAGAGGGAGTTGGAGGGAGATTTGAAAAATACTAATAACAGTTATTTCTCAAATAAAAATCCCCCCGTAGTCCCCCTTTTCCAAAGGAGGCGCTTAGATCACTGCCTTCGCGGGGATGAATTCCACTAGCCACTCGTTTCTCGTGGAGTGTCATTCACTTCACTCCTAAATCCTTCTTCAATGCGTGGATATGTCGGGCCGTAGCAGAATCTGTACGGCTAAGCTCTAGGACTTTCTTAATTCCATGCATGATGGTTGTGTGGTTTTTTCCCCCGAAATCTCGTCCAATGGCATCGTAGCTCATTTTAAGAATTTCTTTGCAGAGCATCCAACAAATTTGACGAGGGAAAACAATCTCTTTCTTTCGTGAATCTCCCAGTATTTCTGTGGCAGGGATTTGAAAATAATCACTAATAGCTGTTACGATTTCATCAGGAGTTTTGACGAATCCTTTTTTTGCGTCTCCAATAGTGGTTATGTCCTCTTCAGGGTTGAATTGTCGAAAAATCTTTCCGACAGACTGTATCGTAGGAGATATCCCTGTAAATTCTATTTCTCCAGAAATCTTATTGAGTACATTTTCTAATTCTCTCAGGTGTCGGCGTGTATTTGCCGCAATAAATTCTTGTACATCAGGGGGGAGAACAATGCCGAGTTCGAGTGATTTATTTTGAACAATAGCGAGTCGCGTTTCGTATCCAGGCATCTGTACATCCACGCTGAGCCCCCATTCCATCCTTGATCGCAATCGATCCATAATTTGAGTTAATTGAGCTGGTGGGCGGTCGGCTGAAAATATAATTTGTTTACTGAGGTCATGCAGGTCATTGAACGTATTGAAGAGCTCTACTTGTGTTTGCTCTTTTCCTTCGAAAAATTGTACATCATCAATAATTAAGGCATCGGCTTGACGGAACTTCCTTCGAAATTTTTCAGTATTTCGTTCTCGTATGGCTTTTACAATTTCGTTCGTAAATCGCTCCGCTGTTGTATAAATAATAACGCTGTCGGGGTTTCGGCGTGTGATTTCATTAGCAACTCCTTGGAGGAGATGTGTTTTGCCTAAGCCTACCCCTCCGTAGATGAAGAGGGGATTATATTTTTTAGCTTCATTGATTTTGCTTTCGGCTACTGCCATGCAAGCCGCATGGGCAAATCGAGTTTCTTCTCCGACAATGAAATTAGAGAGCGTAAATTTCGATTGTACAATCCGAGATTCGAGTCCCTGGGAGAATCGAACTTCGGGTTTGTTGGGTAGTTTTCTTGGATTTTTTGGTTTTTCAAAAACGTCAGGACTACTCGAAGGAGCATCAGCCAAAGAGAGATCCACATTAAAAAATAATTTATCAATTTCTGGCAATACGGCCTTAAGGCTTGAAAGAATCATTCCGTGGTATTTGCTTTCTAGCCAGTTTTTGTTCATCTCCGTGGGACAACTGATGAGTACCGCGGCTCCAGAAATCTCAGCAATACGTACCTTTCGGAACCAAGTACAAAATTCCATCCGTGAGATTTTCTCACTCATTCTTGTCAAAACAGCATCCCACACTTGTGTTTTATCCATATTAAAGAGAAGAAAAGATTATTTCATTCGGTAATTTTTCTAAGATTTTCCGTAAATCATGAGAAGCCAACTCTATGGTATTATCAGGAGCTCCTGCAGAAAAAAGTAAAAATTCGGGTTCAAAAATTTCGTTATCAGCAATGATTTTTATTGTGTCATCAAAACCAAAAGGAGACACACATCCTGGGACAGCTTTTGCTATTTTTTCTACGTTTTCAGGAGATGCCATTTTAAGTTTTTTTTCATTGAGAAGTTCTTCAACTTTTTCAAGGTTTGTGCGATTTTTCCTTGCAAGAGTCAACACGAGATAAAAATTTCTAGATTTTTTATCACAGAGAAGTAAGTTTTTCATTTCTTCTCCTTTGAAATGAAATCGATTCGCAAGGGCAAAAATTTCTTCTTTTGTAAATACGGGTTCGTGACGAAAAAACTGGAAATCAGCATTTTCTTTTTCGAGTATATTGAGAATCTCTTGGGAGAAATCTTGGTAAGACATGGGATTTGTGGGTCGAGAATTGCCGTGTGTATGGCGGGAAACAATAACTCAGGGGTGAGTTTTTTTATCGAAAAATTAAATCATTCCTATCCTGCCCTACACCAATGGCTCGGATAGGTGTTTGAATTATTTTTTCAAGTCCCAAAACATATGCTTGGGCATTTTTTGGTAAATCCTCAAATGTTTTACATTGCCCCAAAGAGTCTTCCCATCCAGGGAACGTTTCGTACTGGATTTTTAGTTTTCGATTTGCCTTTCTTGTAGTAGGGACAGTGAAGAGTTCTGTATCGTCCAAAAAATATTTTGTTGCTACTTTGATTTCAGGAAGTCCAGAAAGGACATCTAATTTTGTAAGATTGATAGCATCAATCCCGTTTGTTTCTATGGAATTATTCACAACAACCGCATCAAACCATCCGCATCGACGTGGTCGTCCAGTCGTTGCACCAAATTCACCTCCTGCTTGGCGGATTTGCTCTCCCAACTGGTCATCTAATTCTGATGGGAATGGTCCAGAACCAACTCGTGTTGTGTAGGCTTTTGCAATACCAATAATTCCAGAAATTGATTTAGGAGGAACTCCAAGACCCGTACATATGCCGCCTACTCCCGTGGAGCTAGAAGTAACAAATGGATAGGTTCCGTGATCTATGTCCAAGAAGAATCCTTGCGCCCCTTCAAACATTAATTTTTTTCCTGCATGAATGGCATCATTTAAGAATTTTCTTGTATCAGACAATAAAGGTTTTATTTTTTCTCGGTGTTCCATAACGATATCGAACTCGTGTTTGGAATCGAGACTCATCCCAAGATTTTTGTTGTGAAATTCACAGTTTTGCGTAATTTTTTCAAGAAGAAGTTCTGTGTCTAACAGGTCCTCGCAACGAATCCCCATACGAGAAATCTTGTCAGTATAAGCAGGACCAATCCCTCGACAGGTCGTTCCTATCTTTTGATCACCCTTTCGTCCTTCGAGTTCGGCATCAATTTTTTTATGAAAATCAAAAATAATATGTGCTCGTAGTGAAAGCTTTATACGAGAGGCTATTTCTAGTCCGTTTTGTTCCAACTCTTCTATTTCTTTTGATAAATCAGGAATGCTTACCACGGTCCCATTCCCGATAACACCAATTGGGGAGGCATGGAGCATGCTTGAGGGAACAACGTGAAAAACGAATTTCTTTCCTTCCGTAACAATAGTGTGTCCAGCATTTGCTCCTCCAGCGCTTCGGCAAACAATATCAAAATTTGGCGCGAGTGCATCTACCAATTTCCCTTTCCCTTCGTCTCCCCACTGAGTTCCCAAAATAGCAACATTTTGTCCTAAATCATTGAGTAATTTTTTCATTTTTTCGTGTGGGGTTTGTGATTGACAGCGGGGGGGAATCTAAGTTTTTTTCTATCAAGTGTCAACAAAAAAAGATTCGATTTTTTGGATTAAGTATTGAGTAATCTTTTGTATTTCCAAAATCATAAAAACAAGTCTTCACTAATTCTTAATTCTTAATTCTTAATTCTCCCTAACTTACTGGAGTAGTAATAAAATTAAATACTTTTTCTACAAAAGTTCTGAAATCATTTACGAATTTTGAAATCCAGTGGTGAAAATATTGCCTTGAGCGAGTTTCAAGGGCTCCCCATTTTTGTTTTTGCAGGGATACTTCTTTTCTGGATTGATTTTGTGTGATGACGTAATAAAGTTTCGTTTGGTCTATTAGATCCATTTCTGCTAATTTTGCATCACACCAACCATATCCTTGAGAAAACACTTTTTCGGAAGAAAGATCTTTTGTGCACTTGAGAAAAGCTTCATAGCAAATTTCACGGAGGCATTCGTTGTGTTTTCGCAATTCCAAAATGCCAATTTCTGCGATTGAATTCGGATTTGATGTGTTGTCTTGGTAAATCGTATCGAGTGTCTGCTGATAAATGTCTAATTCTTTTTGTAATTCTTGTGGAACGACAATCTCTTGGATGCGAGAGACTTGAGTCTTTTCGTTTTCAGTTTGGTTTGCTTGGCAATCAGCATTCATCTTGAAATCGGGAATTCGCTCCGTCGGACAAGAAAGAACGGGATTTTCTGTCGCGGCGAGAGTGATACAAGGAAAGCATATGAGTCCACAAAACCACAAGAGAACTTTCATGCCATCATTGTAAACGAAGGAGTTAAGAATGAGCAAATATTTGAAATATCAAAAGAAAACAAAACACTTAATTGCGCCACAAGAAATTGAGTAAAAAAATTGCACATGTTCAAGTAATTTACTTTAATATGGGGTGAATAAATTTTTTACTCTCGTATAAAAAAATGAAACGATTTGATTGGCGTACGTTTCTTTTCCTCTTGGTACTTCTTTCTACTACCACTTTTGCAGCAAATGTGATTTTTGGAGAAACAGATGAGGATTTGTTTTTTTACAATGAAGTACTTATTGATGGAGTGGATTTGCCGGAAGACTTGGGGAGCGATAAGTTTGTAAGTTCTGTGGAATTTTCGGGAGCGGGGTCATTAACTATTGCTTACCAAACAGGAGGTGGATATCCGAGGATTAGTGTTTTCGGAGGAACAACTATCAAATCAGAAAGAACATGGGGAGAAGATGACGAAAAAACAGCATGGGAGGGCTATCTTCCCGCGCCATTAGTGAGTCAAAATCCTATGACATCAGATATCGTCTTTGATGTCGAAGGAAATCATGAGTTTAGTACTGTGTATCCGGTCAAAACC
Source organism: Candidatus Altimarinota bacterium (assembly GCA_021736215.1). Taxonomy (GTDB): domain Bacteria; phylum Patescibacteriota; class Gracilibacteria; order UBA4473; family UBA4473; genus JAIPGI01. The sequence goes on along the minus strand of JAIPGI010000005.1, from coordinate 32,475 downwards.
TTTAAAATGGGATTGAGTAATGAGGAATTTTCTTTTTCCACCCCAGCAAAATTCTCTTTTGTGGTATCACTTCCTGATGGAAAACGAGTTTGGTATGCTTTTAAAAAGACGAGTGGGAGTAAAACCGAATGGATCATTGATGAAGGAGATTTCTGCGTTGTCAAGAATGGAATGTGTATTACTGATCGAGAAGAAATGAATGAAGTGACTTTAGTTCAGGAATTCTTTTCAAAGTGTCCTCGCTCTCGTTCATCAGACACAAAAATTCAAAATGGTTTTATTAGTGGTCCTCCCAGTTGTGAGATTGAATGCAATAAAGGATATATCCTCAATGATACGGGAAACCGATGTGTTGCCTCGAGTTCTAATGTAGATGGAGGGGGGGATTTTGGTAATGAAGGGGTGGGAGGAACAGATCTGCAGGGAGAAGAACCTAAGCCAGTTCGTCCCGGATATATTCGCTATACAGGAGCCGGAGATCAAGCTCGAAGATATTTGGATACAACGGGATTAGAAGGTCAGAAAAAAGACCAAATTGCACGCCAAAATGCTGCCTTACTCAAAATGGTAAACAATGGAGAAGAAGTGTCTATCGAAGAAGATGTCGATAACACGAAAGATGGATTTTTGAACTATTTGCTCCAGATTCGAAGTTTTTTTGGAGCAAATTCTGCAATCAATACATATTCAGCAAGTTCTGAATCAGGGGCGCCGAGTGAAGGAAATGATAATCCTAAAACGAGTATGGAAGGAGAAGAAAATCATTCATCTGCTCCGCTTTTGCCCAGTACGGGTCCTGGACTTTTTGTAGGACTCGCCGCGATGGGCTTAGGTCTTATGGTTTTTGGAGCCAAAGGCCGACAATAACATTGATGCATAGTGGGAATTTGTGGGTTAAGATGGGAGAGCCGTGAGGGGTCGCGGCTTTTCCTTGTGGAGAGAGAATTTGTAAGCAAATCAAAGTCATCAAAACGCAAGAGACCACCGGCTGAGCCGGTGGCATCCGGAAGGTTTTACCGTACCACAGAGAAAGAGATGAGAGAGAGGAGAGAAGAAGGGGAAAAATGTAAAAGAAGAAAAGTCATCCTCGCTTTCGCCGCTGCGTAGCTATGGCGTAGTAGGGTGTCGAGGATCCTGTGAGTATAAAAATTTCTTCTTGAACGACCTCTCGGAGAGAGGAGTGAATTATCCTTTTTATTTGTTATCGCTTCGCTCTATACAATATTGCTTTGGGATTAGGATTCTGGACAAGCCAGAATGACAAGTCAAAAAAGTTTGACTTTCACCGTTTAACTCATACAATTTGCCCGATTTTTCGGAAATTATTATGAAAAAAGACATTCATCCAACGATTCATCCTGTGATTTTCCGCGATGCGGGAGCTGGAAAGGATTTTCTTATGTATTCTACTCTTACTTCTGACGAAGTCGAAAAAGTAAAGGGTGTTGAGCATTTTGTGGTACGTTTAGATATATCTTCGGCTTCCCATCCATTTTTTACTGGAAAGCAAAAATTGGTAGACACTTCTGGTCGTGTTGAAAAATTCAAACGACAAATGGAGCGCGTTAAAAAAACTGATTAATTTTTTTCCATGACAAAAAAATCGGTCCTGCCATTCGGTACTTATAAAACATTCGTAAAAGAAGCCTTCATCGGTTTTCCGAAACTTTGGTGGCGTATTGGATTGGTTAATATTATTACGCTATTGTCTATTGTCGTAATTTCAGGATTGTTGGTGGGAATTGCTTTTTTGATTTTTCGTGACACGCTCGAGGGAATCATTGCAAATTTACAATTTGGTGGAAAAATCATGCCTCAAATTTGGGTTTTGGGAGGATTTGCTTTGGTATGGTTGTTGGGAGTTATCGTTCTTTCGATTGTTGGAAAGATTTCGATTTGGTTGACCTTAAAGAATCATAGTGGGAAGAAATCAAAGAATCCTTTCTCCATTTATTTTGTTCACAGCTGGAAATATTTTGGAAGATATATTCTAACGGGATTGAAAATCATTTGGTATATTATGTGGCCGATTATTTTGGTGTTATCTATAGGAGGAATTGCTGCTCGTTTTGTTCCTGGATTTCCAATACTTGCAGGATTCATTGTGGCGGGGGGACTCTTCCTTTGGAGGATTGTAAATGTTTTACTCGTTGCTCCAACGCTCGTTCATTTTGATGTATCGTCGTCCGCCAAGGCCTTCGATGCAGGGCTCAATATGGTCAAAAAAAATTGGTGGAAAGTATTTTTGTTTTTTGTTGGCTTTTTTGCTCTTTTGAACATAACAAGGGGATTATTCCTTGTTCCTGATTTTGTGATGAATTATGGATGGAATATGAATTTTGAGATTTGGGCTGATTATACTAGTCGATACCCACAAACATACCAACCGACATGGATACTGGTGCTTGACGGGCTTTTTTCTTTCTTTATCCTTACGCCCCTTATCGTTACGTTTCTATATTCATTGATGCTTCACCTCTCAAAAGCAAAAAAAATAAAACCTTAATTTTTACTTCATATGGCAAAAAAACCAGTACCTTCAAAAAAACAAGCGGTGAGTTCTACCCGCTCTCGTCACGCAGCTTGGGTTCGAAATCAGCGTGAGAATTTAAAAAACCTTGTGGTTCTTGATAAATGTTCTGAAACAGGAGAGACGAAATTACGACATTTTGCTTCCCCAAGCGGCAAATATCGAGGACGACAGGTCTTTGATGTAAAGCAAAAAGGAACAGACCCTATTCGAGAAATCGAAGCGTAAATACATACGCAGTAGTTTTGATTTTTTAAAAACCAGAATGTATGTCTCAAAATAAAAAGGAGCGTCATGAAAGCCGAATTATCGCGGTCAAGACGCTTTTTGTGTATTTATCTCGAGAGGAGCGAGTGAAACTCGAAGATGTTTTTTCTCATGTTGTAGAAGTGGATGAAAAGGAAAAAGATGATTTTGCTGAAATATTGGTTCACACCGCTTTGGAAAATATTGCGAAGGTGCGTTTGATTGTAAAAGCATTTGCCCCAGAGTTCCCATTTGAGAAAATAGCTCCCATTAACCGAGTTGTCCTTATCTTAGGCGTTTGTGAATTAAAATACTTTGATACCCCCCCCATTGTTGTTATTAACGAATACATTGAAATTGCCAAGGAATTTGGAGAAGAGCGATCAGCAAGTTTTATTAATGGGGTCCTTGATGCTTTTCGGAAAAGTATTGGCAAACAACGCGAAGATGGGGAATAATAGAAATAGTTAATAAGGAATGAAAAATGAATAGTGTGGATTTTGCACCATTATTTAAGCGAGTTGGGTTTTCCATTTCGGATGCCAAACTTCTGACGGAAGCGTTTACTCATCGGTCAGCCGTCAATGAGAATTCGAGTTTGCCCTCTCACAATGAGCGTTTGGAATTCTTGGGAGATGCTGTTTTGGAATTAGTAACGACGGAATATCTTTTTCGCATGTTTGAATCTCCTGAAGGAGAATTAACGAATTTGCGTTCGGCATTGGTCAAAGGAGATCATTTGGCGCAGGTTGCTCGGAAACTATGCATGGGGGAGTATCTTATGCTTTCGAAGGGGGAAGAGCGTTCAGGGGGTGCTGATAAGGACTATTTATTAGCAAATCTTGTGGAGGCCTTTATCGGAGCTATTTATTTGGATCAGGGGATTGAAAAAGTTCGAAGTTTTATTGCTGAATTTGTTTTATGTGACTTAAATACTATTATTGCCAAGAGAGAGCATATTGACGCGAAATCAGAATTCCAAGAAATTACGCAAGGAGAGCTTGGTGTCACGCCCCACTATGAAGTCGTTTTGGAAAGTGGATTGGATCATGAAAAAACATTTGTTATAGCCGCATACATTGGAGATTTAAAAGCAGGAGAGGGACAAGGAGGATCAAAAAAAGAAGCTCAAATCACGGCGGCCGCTGATGCGTTGGCTCACAAAGAAAAATGGATGAAACAATCGTAAGTACTTCCCTTCAAGCCTTCTCTGTATTTGCATCGAAACTTTTAGAAGGGAATGAGGGAGTCTTTTTTTCTGAAAAACAAGGGAATCAGGAACGATGGATTTTTGGATGGGGGAAGAAACGCAACGTGGATTTTGCTCAGGGACCGTTTCCATTCTTTTCTTTGACATCGTTCAAAGGCGACATGAAATACTTTTGGTATTTCGAAAACACTCTTTCTAGTATCGAATGTGCAGAACTTGAGAATAAAGAATTTCCACAAGTTTTAAACAATATTATTGGGGAATTAACTTTTGACTTGGCTCAGTGTTCAAATGAAACAGAGGAATCATTTGTCGCAAAAGCAAAAAGAGTGCGCCATGCGGCGGAAAATGGAGATGTGTGGGTTTTGAATTTAGCGCATCAATTGTCGGGAAAAATGGAAAATGAAACGGTCCTTTTATCACTTTTTTATAGATTCCTAAAACTCCAAAAAGATCATTGCGGGGGAGTGGTTTTTACTAATGAACAAAAAATGTGTTCAATGTCACCGGAAATCTTTCTCCACCAAAAAGGACAGACTCTTTCGACGTTTCCCATCAAGGGAACGGGGACGCTTTCTTATTTGAAGGAAAACAAAAAGGAAATATCAGAACTTGCTATGGTTACGGATCTCCTTCGGAACGATTTGGGACAAATTGCGCAACGTGTTTGGGTTGAGAAGGAACGAGTTTTGGTCAATCGGGGAGATTTCTGGGACGCGCATTCTGAAGTTTTTGCTTCACTTGGTCCACAAGCAGATCTCACATGGGAAATGTATCGAAAACTTCTTCCAGCGGGATCGATTTCTGGGGCTCCCAAAAAACGAGTTATGGAGTACATTTCAGAACTCGAGAGTTTTGAGAGAGGATTTTATACGGGGACATTTGGTGTGAAGTTTTCACCGACCGAATCCATTTTTAACATCCTCATTAGGACTCTTTTTTTGAATTCCTCACAGCCCTCTCCCCAGCCCTCCCCCAAGGGGGGAGGAAGAAAAAAGGAAGGGGGTTCCCTATGGGAATTTCCTGTGGGGGCAGGCATCACTTATGAATCAGATCCGAGAGCAGAGTGGAAAGAAACCTTTCAGAAGGCAGAAATTTTGAAAAAAGTATCTCGTATCTAGTATCCAGTATTCTGTATCTGGGTTGTCATTACCAAAGAGTTCCGCCGATGGGATGGCGAAACAATCTCAAAAGGATTGCCACACGTTGATGGTTCCCAACAGACACAATCGCAATGATGATACGAAATGTGGTAATTCCCTTTGCTTTGCTTGCCATGACAAAGTTGGTATATTAAAGGGTGCTGGCACAAATATGAAAAAAATAATCTTTGCTTTCCTTGTCCTCTTGGGGATTGATCAACTGACCAAAATTGTCGCACGATTTCTTTTTACTCCACCAAAGGAAGTCTTGCCGTTTCTGACGCTCCACATGACAGAAAATTCAGGTATTGCGTTTTCTTTTCCGTTCCCGCCACTGTTGCTTCTGATTTTGACAGCAGTACTATTGGGGATATTGGGATGGGTTTTGGTTACCAAAGAACTTGTTAAAATCGAAACCGTCGCATTTTTATTCCTTTTTTCGGGAGCTGCGGGAAATTTTATAGATAGGGTCCTCTATGGTTCGGTGACTGATTTTTTGAAATTTTGGGATTTACCTATCTTTAATTTTGCTGATATTTGGATTACTGCGGGGGTAGTACTCTTTATTTGGTATGAATTAAATAAGGCCAAGTCATAAAAAAAGACGATGCTTCCTTTTCTCGTTGGGGAGGGAAAGAAGCAATCTCAAAAAACACGAAGAAGATTGCCGCGCTTCATTTGGTCGCTCGCAATGACAATTAAGAAATTATTTTTTTGCTGTTTTCTTTTTAGCAGCAGGTTTTTTAACAGAAGTTTCCTTTTTAGGAGTTGTTACTTTTGGGGTAATTTCTTTCTTCAGAGAAGCCTTTTTTTCTCCAGCAGCCTTTACTCCAGAAACGCCAGATTGGGCAATAAGTTTTGCTAAACGGGATTTCTTCCGAGCGGCGGCATTTGGGTGAAGAATGTTTTGTTTCCCTGCCAAATCAATAGCTTTTTGGATTTGTGGATAGAGTTTTGCTGCTTCTTCCACTTTTTTTTGGTCAATAAGCAGAAGAAAATCCTTTACCAACAATTTATAAGACTTCTTTACGATGGTGTTTCGTCGTGTACGAGTGTGCGTTTGACGAACTCTTTTGATGGCTGATTTAATGATAGGCATGAAAATCAATTAACAATTATCAATGAATAATTGACGGGCGAAATGTAGAGAGTTAGAGAGAAAAGTCAAGTTTAGAATTTCTTTTGACAATTGGAGCTGGAATCGGTAAAACTCCTCCGCTTTTTTAGAGCGGTTAGCTCAGCTGGCTAGAGCGCCTGCTTGACTCGCAGGAGGTCGGAGGTTCGAATCCTCTATCGCTCACCATTGCTTCCTTGTAAAAGAGAATATTTATAAGGGAAGGTTTATGGTATGTTTTTTGTATGTGTGTTAAAAAATTCGAAAGGAGAGAGGATTTTAAAAAAATCTTGAACGTTTATCCGCCTCAGGCGGATGGCTAGAGCGTCCCGCCATGGCGGGAAGGTCGGAGGTTCGAATCCTCTATCGCTCACCATTTTTCTTTCTTTTGAATCCCAAAAGAATGTTTTGGTGTACCATGACTTCGGGAATGGTGGACTTTTGGATGTAGGATTGGGTAACGGAACAAGACTGGTAGACCATTTTTTATTGTGTATACTACGAAAAATGAAAAAGTTATTAATTTTATGTGCTGTATTTTTATACGGGTGTGGGATGCAACAACAGGAAGAAGCGCGCATTGTGATACCACCCAGAACACCATTCCATATACTTCTTTCTGATACAACAAATCATGTGGTAGGGATGGCGATTCCTATTCAGGATAAAATATTCGTTACAGCGGACCATTTATTGCAAACATATGAAAATATTTTTTGGAAAGGAGAGGAGATACAGGTCTTAGCAAGAGACTTTGATAATGACCTGCTTTTTTTTACATTAGATCGATGGGTAGGAAATGAAGCCATCTGGAGTGATAGTCCGCCAGTTGTGGGGAGTGCAATCTTTTGGGTTGATGGAGCAGAGATTGCAGAGGAGCAGGTTCATTCCATTGCGGAGTTAGGAGAGGACCAAATAAAAAGAGATGTCTTAGTTCTTTCTGGAACTTCGGATGTGCCGAATTCTGGATCACCAGTATTTGATGCAACTGGAAAAATATTTGGAGTTTTGGTTGGAGGGGATATGTCACGAAAAGTTTCTTTTGCGGTTAGGGCAGATGTTGTTCGTCGAATTTTGAAAGAAAGTATGGAATAGGGAATTCGTGATTTTCAATTGTCAATTGCCAATGGGAAATAGAAAATAGACAATTTCCTATATAAAAACTTGACGATTGCTGTGCAAAAAATACAATCTGCGCGCATAAATTACTCATTCATGCCAACAAAAGCTACGAAAACCACCACCAAGAAGGCAGCTCCAAAAGCCGTCGAAGCAGTCACCGTTAGTGACAAAAAAGCAGTCATTAAGTCGCATCAAGCGCATGCCAAGGATACAGGATCCCCACAAGTGCAGGTTGCTATTTTGACGCAGAAAATCGAACTTTTGTCCGCTCATTTGAAGGAACACAAGAAAGACAATCATTCTCGTCAAGGACTTTTGGGTATGGTGAGTAAGCGTCGAAAGATGTTAAAATATCTTCAGATGCATGATGCCAAAAAATACACCCAAGTAACGCAGACACTTGGTCTCCGTAAATAGAGAGTTTTTCGGAGCAAGACGGGGCGTTTTTCTTTCTTTTTTTGAGAAAAATTCCTAAATTTTGTTCCGAAAATACCACTTCAGTGCGGAGGATGTAATCTTAATCTTCTGCTACATGAAAAATGTACAATCGGTATCGGTAAAGGTCGGGGGAGTCGATCTCATTTTTGAGACTGGACGTTTTGCGTATCAAGCCCAAGGAGCCGCTATGGTTACCTATGGCGACACAATTGTTTTTGCGGCGGCAGGAATGAGCGAAGAAGTAAAAGAAGGAACGGACTTCTTTCCAATGACGGTTGATTATGATCCTAAATTCTATGCAACGGGAAAATTCAAAGGTTCTCGTTTTAGTAAACGAGAAGCGAGACCCCCAGAGAGTGCCATTTTGACGAGTCGCATGATTGATCGTCCTTTGCGTCCACTGTTTCCCAAAATGATGCGCAATGATGTTCAGATTTCAGCAACACTTTTTCAAGCAAACGGAAAAAATACCACTTCAGCCACAGCAATCAATGCTTGCTCCATGGCGGTGCAATTGGCTGGTTTGCCTATGGAAGCTCCTGTAGGAGCGGTAAGGATTGGAATGAAAGAGGATGGTTCATTTTTCCTTGATCCAACATTTGATGAATCCGAAAATGGGATGCTGGATCTTATCCTCGTAGGAACAGAAGACGCTATTCTTATGGTGGAAGCGGGAGCCAAGCTCATTTCTGATGAAAAAATGCTTGAAGCTTTGGAATTTGGACACAATGAAATCAAGAAAATCTGTAAAACACAAATGGAATTAGTGAAGAAAGTTGGAGGTATTGAGAAAAAAACACCAATCCTCCAAGAACCAAGTGAAATTGCGCACAAACTCGTTGATGAACTTTTATCGGATAGCGATTTTGAATCTATTCAGGGAGTTGAAAAACACGAAATAAAATCAGCAATGCATATCGTAGAAGAGAAACTTATTACCGCTTGTGCTGACAAAATTGAAAATAAAGAAGTGACTAAGGGAGATCTCCTCTACTTTTTTGAAAAAAGATTTGCTGCAACAATGCGTAAACGAGTTTTTAAAACGGGAAAACGAATCGATGGACGAGCGATTGATGAAGTCCGACCGGTGAAGTGTGAAGTGGGACTCTTCCCACGAGTTCACGGATCAGCACTCTTTCAACGAGGAGAAACACAAGCGCTTTCTATGACGACTATGGGGGGGCCTGGTGATAATTTGATTCTTGACGATCCGGATCGTGATGAAGCCAAGAAATATTATATGCACCACTATAACTTCCCTCCTTATTCAGTAGGAGAAGTTCGAGGATCTCGAGGGGTTGGACGACGTGAGATTGGGCACGGAGCTTTGGCAGAGAGAGCGTTGAGATACGTGATGCCAGATCGATTGAAAGATAATTTCCCATACTGCGTTCGAGTAGTTTCAGAAATTATGACCTGTAATGGATCTTCTTCTATGGCATCAGTTTGTGGATCAACCCTCACCCTCATGGATGCGGGAGTGCCTATCAAAAAAGCTATTTCAGGAGTAGCAATGGGGCTTATGATGAATCCAGGAAAAGGGGATTATCAAATTCTCACCGATATTATGTCCTTTGAAGATTTTGATGGAGATATGGATTTCAAGGTAACGGGAGATGAAGAAGGAATTACCGCGTTGCAGCTCGATATTAAAGTCAAGGGACTTAAGTTGTCGCTCCTCAAAGAAGCTCTTGAAAAAGCTCGTAAAGCACGAGCAGGGATTCTCAAAGTTATGAAAGAATGCATTGCTGCGCCACGCGCAGAAATGAATCAGTATGCACCTCGCATCGACTCATTCCACATCAATCCAGAGTTTATCCGTATCGTTATCGGCAAAGGAGGGGAAACTATTCAAGGGCTCTGTGCTGAGTATGGTGTGAAAATTGATATTGAAGATGATGGTTTAATCATGATTACCTCTACTAACCAAGAAAATGCGAAAGCTGCTCGTGCGGCTGTTGATGCATTGGTCTATGAACCGAAAGTTGGAGATGTTTTTGAGGCAACAGTAAAATCGATTCAAGACTTTGGAGTGTTTGTAGAATATTTACCAGGAAAGGAAGCCTTAGTGCATGTATCGGCTATGGCGAATCATCGAGTAGAGCATCCATCCGATCTCGTCAAAGAAGGTGATAAAGTCAAAGTCAAGATTATGGGAAATGATAAAATGGGACGAACGCAATTGTCGATGAAAGACGCGTGAAACAATGAGTAGTGAATAATGAAGAATGAATAATGAAAAGCGTCCGAGAGGGCGCTTTTTTATTGACAATTTTCAAATAAATATTATTTTGCAAAAGAATTATTTTTTTAAATACTATGGACCAAGAACAAACAACCGTAATTGATGTTTCTGATGAGAAAGGAGAACTTCTTCAAAAAGAAACGGAGGAATTCCAACAGGCATCCAAAATTTTTACTGTTTTAAATGAAAAAACTCCTTTTTCTTTTTCTATGAAAAAAGGAGAGGTTGAATTCGTATACCAAGGAGTGAAAGATATTTCTATCAAAAATGATTATAAACAACTAACTATCTCGGTTCTGATTGGGAATACGGTAGTTAAACTTTTACCGGGAGAGGAAATAAATAACCTTGATTTTTCAAAAGATGAAAAATTGATTAGTGCGCTCATGTTCCCAGAAAAAGTTTCTTCCGTTGAAAGAATAATCACGATGAATATTGCAATGGAATTGAAAAAACCATTGCCGATCCATGAAATTTCAAAAGAACTAATAGATAACAGAGATGCTGATGGCCTCGGTCCTGTTGTTGTCGTACAGGGTCCAGTTTCTGTGAATTTCGGACGGGAAATTTATATCTGTAACGATTCTGATACACCAATTGTCGTTGTTATTGGATCGAAACGATTGGTATTCCCTCCGAGAAGTTCTCAAAAATTCAAGTACAAAGGAGAATTGTCAGATATGAAAGGAGAAACTCCGGAAAGTTTAAAACAAAAAGTTACGATTCTTGAATATGATCCAGAAGTGGAAAAACAATATCAACCTCTTCAGAAATTTATTACGAGGATAAAAGATTATGTGGGAAATCTGGTCCGCCTAGAATAATTCATTTCAAAAATCCTTCCCTGAGGACGTTCTCTGCTTCTTTTTGCGAAATCCCTCGTGATTGAAGGTAGAGGAGTTGATCTTCGCTTACAGGGGCAATAGAAGCACTATGTGATGCCCCGAGAACCTTGTCTGTCTTGACGGTGAGAATGGGAAGAAGTTTCCCTCGTGCTTCGTCAAAAAGAATGATTTTTTCTCGTACTTGAGCATCGGCATCGACTGATTTATGGGTCAATTCGGCGGTTCCATCAAATTGCAAAAAACTTTTCTCACTTGCGGTTCCTCGTAGTTCGATTTTTCCGATTTGATTTTTGCCTTCAAATACTTGCTTCACATTCCAAATTTTCTTGTCTTCACCCTGCGCGGTTGCTCGTCCCTGAATTTCGCAGTGAGCATTTTCTCCTTTGAGAATAACTTCTAGATTAAATTCTCGACTTCCTCTATCAAAATCTTCTAGTGTTATTTGTAGGGGCGCGCCATGGCGCGTTGTTACATCGTTGTTGTCGATGACTATGCGTTTGGTGCCTGTAGGATTTTTTAATTTCATCGTATTTTCCCTCCTCCTTTGAAAAAGGGGGATTGAGGGGGATTTTTTAATTGTTATTTTGGAGTACCATGTTTTTGTTGTTATATGATAGAGGGTTTCAAATCTCCCTCCAACTCCCTCTTTGCTAAAGAGGGAGGGTATTGGGTTATCCAATAGAACCTTCCATCTCCAGCTCAATGAGTCTGTTCAGTTCGGCGGCGTATTCGAGTGGCAGGGTTTTGACAATCTCGTCCAAAAACCCATTCACAATCATTCCCTTTGCCACCTCTTCATCAATTCCACGAGACTGAAAATAAAGGAGAACTTCTTCGGATATTTTTCCAGCACTCGCTTCATGAGTAATGGATGCTGTTGAATTTTCACATTTTATATGAGGGATTGTGTCGGATAAAGAATGATCATCAAGCATGAGAGCGTCGCATTCCACATTTACAATGGCATTTTGAGCATTTTTAGAAACACTGACCATTCCGCGATAGGTGGAAGTCCCACCCCCCTTTGAAAGGCTTTTGGCAACAATCTTACTTCGACAGTTTTTCCCGTGGATGATGACTTTGGCTCCAGTGTCCTGATTTTGTCCTGCATTGGCAAAGGCAACGCCCAAGTGGTCTGCTTGCGCGTAATTGCCAACAAGAATAGAGCAGGGATAAAGCATTGTAACTCCTGATCCTAAATTTCCTCCAATCCATTCCATCCGTCCATGATCACCTACGATGGCGCGTTTGGTATTCAGATTGTAGGTATCTTTGCTCCAGTTTTCGACGGAGGAATACCGCATTTTTGCCCCCTTCCCAACAAAGACTTCAACGCATCCTGCATGGAGACTTTGAGATCCGTATTTGGGAGCAGAACAACCTTCAATGTAATGAGCATCTGCTTCGTCTTCGACAATGATAAGGGTATGTTCAAATTGCCCCTGATTCATGGAGTTCATTCGAAAATAGGCTTGGAGGGGTTGTGTTATTTTAATTCCTTTGGGAACGTAGAGAAACGTTCCTCCTGAGGTTACTGCGTAGTGAAGTGCCGCAAATTTATGATCAAGAATTGGAACACATTTTGAAAAATATTTTCGTACTAAATCAGAATATTTCTGAACCGCCACATCAAAATCTTCGAAAATCACACCCTGATCGTCCCATTCTTTTTTCAAATTATGATACACATTTTCTGATTCATATTGCGCTCCGACTCCTGCCAAGACGGCCTTTTCGGCTTCGGGAATCCGAAGGCGTTCAAACGTTCGCTTGATTTCAGGACTCACTTCATCCCACGACTTAGCGTGCGGATTTTCACTAGCGGTCGAAAAATACCTGATGTTTTTGAAATCTAATTTTGATAAATCAGGTCCCCATGTGGGGAGAGGGAGTTTTTCAAAAGTTTCCAATGCTCGAAATCGAATATCGAGCATCCATGACGGCTCTTTTTTGTTTTCCGATATTCTTTGAACAATTTTTTTGTTCAATCCTTTTGGAAATTGATGGACATAGTCAGATGCATTTGCCCGATCGAGATCATTTCTAGAAATATCTTGAAATTGAACTTTGCTTTGGGGGTCACTCATGGTGAAGAGGACAGTTTTTTGTATCTGCAAAATGGCAAAATCCACATTGATGTACGGCTTCAAGAATTTCTTTGCCACCAGATTGCACGATAATACCTCCGCAGAGCACATGGAAATGTGTTGGACGGATAAGTTGAAGTAATTTTTCGGTATGAGAAACGACAATAATAGATTTTTTGCCACGGCTCATGAATTCATGAATGACCTCCGCAATAGCTTTCATTGCGTCTACATCAATACCAGAATCGATTTCATCCAAGAAGGCTACTTTTGGGTTAAGAGTCAAAAGTGATACCATCTCAAGTTTCCGTCTTTCTCCGCCAGAAGCTCCTTTGTGAACTTCTCGTGTAAGGAATTCTTCGCCGAGATGCAGTTTCTTAAGATTTTCAGTGAGTTCTTTGCGAAGGCGAAACGAAGAAGAAAAAGTAGAATCCATTGATTTTTTCGCCGCTAGGAGTAGGTTTTTGGCCGAAACACCATCTAGTTCGGGAGGAGATTGAAAACTGAGAAAAAATCCAGCTTTTGATCTTTCAGTAGGGTTCGCCTCATCAAAATTCATATCGTTCAATAAAATTTTCCCTGCGGTTTTTTGGTAATTACCATCTCCGAGAAGCACTCGTCCCAAAGTTGATTTTCCAGATCCATTCGGTCCCAAGATTGCATGTATTTCACCTTCGCCAACACGAAGATTTATCCCTTTAAGAATAGGTTTCTGTTGATATTGTGCGGTGAGATTCTCTATAATCAGCATTGCAAAAAGGGAAGTCGAAGGTCACTGTACTTTTTTTAATCCTTTGTGCAAGAGGGGTTTTGTTGTATTTCCTACATGAATTTGGTATAATACAAAGATGATGAACCGTATTCATGAGTGGCTCGAAACGACGGAAGACATCCTGCGTGATTGGCTTGACCATCATGAGAGTCGTGGCGGTCGAATGGTGGCGTATTTTTTGATTACTCTTATCATCGGGTCAACTCTTGCTTTTATTCTTGAAACGACCTCTCTCGTCCAGGAATGGGGTTGGCTTTTTCGTGATATCGAAGCTTTTGTCGTTGCTACTTTTACATTAGAGTATGTCCTTCGAGTGCTTATTGCTCGGGATCGATTGGGATTTATGCTCTCCCCCTTAGGGTTAATCGATTTATTCGTAATTCTTCCATTTTTTGGAGGTTTTTTCAATTTAGCGTTTTTGAGAGGATTCCGTATTTTGAGGATTTTACAAATGATGAAGACCGTCCGTTATTCAAACGTGATGCTGTCTTTTTTTCGATCATTTCGATATTACCGTGATGAAATTCGGATATTTGTTATGACCTTTTTGATTGTACTGGTATTTGGTGCTTGCAGTTTGTACTACCTTGAAAATGGCGTAAACCCTGGATTTCATAACATTCCGAATGCTCTTTGGTGGGCACTTGTGACGATGTCAACTTTGGGATATGGAGATGTAGTTCCCATTACTGTTATGGGAAAAATTGTTGGATCGGTGATCGTTCTGTCAGGATTGGCAACAGTCGCCATTATGACAGCAACAATTACTAAGATTTTTATTGATCATTTTTTTGGAAAACGACTCCACCACTGTGAATTCTGTCATTATCCGTACCACGATCATGATGCAAAATTCTGTAAAAACTGTGGAGCACAACTGGATAAAGAAAAACTGGAACAAGCCGAGGCTATAGAGCATCGACATCATCATTCGGAAAATTAAGCGGGGAGAAGAAACGAATCTTTAGAGTTTTTGTTCGGCCGCTTTGACGGTGTTTTCAATCAAACTGACAACCGTCATTGGGCCAACTCCTCCTGGCACAGGGCTCATGAGAGAGGCGACTTTGCTAACAGAATCAAAATGAACATCTCCGCACATTGATCCGTCTTCGCGTTTATGAATGCCGACGTCAATAACGATGACGCCTTTGGAGAGTTGTTCTCCATGAATCAATTCTGGTTTCCCTACGGCAACGATAAGGACTTGGGCTTCTTTGAGTGCTCGAGCCGCCTCATCGGGGGGAGTTTGAGAATGGAGGACTTTGAGGAGAGCTCCTTTGTACAATAACATTTCTGCTACTGGTCGACCGACAATATGAGATCTGCCCATAACCACCACACGAGTTCCACTGATGGGAATTTTTGATTTTTCGAGCATGGTCATGATGCCCTTTGGAGTACAGGGAGGGAGCGATGATTCACGAACATCTAAATCTTTATTGTTGGCTTCTCCAAATCCATCAACATCTTTCGTAGGGGCAATGCTTTCAATCACCTTTTTCATATTGATGTGCGCGGGAAGAGGAAGTTGAACGATTACTCCGTGGATACTTTTATCAGCATTTATTTTCGCAATTTCTCCTAAGAGTGCTTCTTCGCTCAGACTTTCGGGGAATCGTCGTACTTCAGAAACAACTCCTGCGAGAGCGGAAAATTTCTCTTTTTGTTTGATATAGCTCGCAGAAGCTGAATGATCTCCCACAAAAATAACTACGAGCTTTGGGGTGATGCCTTTTTGTTTTAATTTTTGAACACGAGGGTTCAACTCTTTCTCAATAATGCGTTGAGCAATGTCGCGACCAGAAATAATTTTTGCTGTCATGGTGGAAACACTGCGATTGTAATGAGGAAAGGGTTTTGCACAAACAAATTTAATGATCAAACAAACTTTCCCCCTTAGAAAAAGGGGGAATTGAAGGGGGATTTAAAACCCCTCCACCTCCCCTTTTCAAGGGGAGAGAAAAAGAAATTATTTCTGAAATTTTTCCCACACTTTTCGAAGAGGGTAAAAAGAGAATGTCGAGAGAAGGTATGCTCCAGCAGGGACGCAGGCGCCCAAGATGGGATTTTCTGCTTCAATAATATGCAAGAAAAGAAATGCCCCACCAAAAGTTATCACAACAATCAAAACCCTTCGAACAAAAGAAACTTCCCATTTTTTGTCTATCTCAACGCGTTTGTTGCGTTCGATTATTTTTTGGATTTCGGTTTCAAGATTTTTCATTTTGTAATTTTTTCTTTATTGTCATCCTGAACTTGTTTCAGGATCTCATTGCACAACGGTGAGAAGGATAAGGATAATGAGATTCTGGATCAAGTCTGCCTGTCAGGTAGGAAGGTTCGGAATGACAATGGAAGGGATGAGTAGTTATTTCGATTTTTGTAATTTCTCCAGAACTAAATCAAAAATTTCTTTTGCTATTTCTTCGCGCCTTCGCAAATCACCACTTCTATCAACTGGAATCCGAACCCATCGAAAATCTTTTTTACACCGAGCAAGTGCTACTGTTTGCACCTTTTCGAGATACGATTCATCCGCTTCGTGAAGGTCGGCGAGTCTGTTCTTGGCGGCATGGATTTTTTTTCGAGCTTCACGAGAAGCATCTAGGAATATAACCAAGCTTTCTTTAGGAAAGCCAAAAACCTCATATTCGAGTTTTTCAATAAATGCTTCCAATTCCGCCGTTTCTGTTTCATTTTTTCCGCGGGCTGGGGTGTAAATTAAATTAGAGGTTACGCCTCTATCGAAAATAACTACATCCTTTTCATCTCGTAACTTCTCAATGGCTTCAATCTGAAACAATCTGTCCGCGGCGTATAGATTTGCTATGAGACGTGGATCAAGAGTATTCATTTTTCCGAATTCTCCCCGCAAATATGCAGCGATTCTCCGTCCAGCAGGAGAGACTTCATACCCAGGAAATCGCACAAATCCCACCTGTAAACCTTTCTTTTGTAAATTTTCTTCTAGGAGGTGTGTTTGGGTGGATTTTCCACACGCATCTAATCCTTCGAGGACGATAATTGGCGCTTTCATATGAGCAATTATCAATGAACAATCCGTCTTCGTCAAAAACTTCGACGCGATAAATGAACAATTATCAATGAAAAATTTTAAATTCAAATAGTTCTCGACATCTTTAAATGTGAAATGTATTTTTATACTGATGAAAAAAAATAACTGTCAGATTTTTGGAATTCTCAATGTGACACCAGATAGTTTTTCTGATGGAGGAAAGTTTCTGGATGAGAAATTGGCTTTGGATCAAGCTCAGAAGCTCTTTGATGATGGAGCGGATTTTGTCGACGTAGGAGGGCAAAGTACGCGTCCAGGATCTCCAGATATTCCATGGCAGAAGGAGTGGGAGAGAGAAGAAATTATCTTGAAAACACTTCTCAAAACATATCCCAATAAAATTTCCTTGGATACATTCCACCCAGAAACAGCTCGGAGGTTTTTTGAACTTGGAGGAACGATTCTCAATGATGTTTCGGGCTTCGGTAATTCCTGCATGAGAGATATCGCTCCCCAATTCGCAATGATTATTGTGAATCATTTCCCTGGTAAAACGGTTGACGAAGTTCATGAACAAAAAATTTGTTCAATAAATCAGGTTCGAGATGAATTACTTTTTCGAAAAGAACAATTGCTTCAATCGGGAGTCAGTGCTTCGGCGATAGTTTTGGATCCAGGTATTGGATTTGGGAAAACCATGGAACTCAATTGGGAGCTTCTGAAATTTCCTTTGCTAGTTCCCAATGAACGAGTCTTAATTGGACATTCTCGTAAGCGATTTTTGGGAGAAAAGCGATTTGAAATAGATACGAATCTTTGTGCTGCTCGCAGAGCACTGGATATGGGAGCAGCCTTTTTACGGGTTCATGATGTTTTTGAACACAGAAAACTCATCTTCGAACATGGCGAGAACGCTTGTCATAAATAAAAAAAAGTGTTATAATTAGAAAGATTTGACAAGTATTTTAAAAGAATTACCCTTTGTATGCGCATGGATAGCCAATTTGAAAAGCGTCTCCATCAGCAACTTTCCGCCGAACATGGTGGAAAGGATGCTTTGAACGAAGCGCTTTTGAGTGGAGAGAAAGTATCAGAAGTGGTTTCTCGATTAAATGGAGAAAATGCGTCGGCAGTATCAACGAATGGAGGTTTTTTTGATTTTTCTGGTATTTCTCAAAAAGTTTCACAATTACTCTTTCATCGAGAGAAAAAAGAAATTCATTTGCCTCCTGTTGGAATTCAGCGAAAGGAGGTCAAACATTCTTTGGAACACGAAGAGGGATTATTGCTCCGCCAAGCAAAGAGAATTCAAAATACGAAACATTTTTCAGCAGCAGCTTTGGAAAGAGTAATCCAACAAATTCGCTATCTGCGAAAATTGCTTTCTGAGATTCTGACACTTGCTTCGGATGTTATTGAAAAACTGTATCGGCAATACGTGCTTCGACAATCTTAATTTGGAGATAGATTTTATATAAAGATATTCTCGTTGATGTTTTCTGGAGCGAGAATCTTTTGACTTTCTAGAATTGACTAAGTAGTCTAGGAAGGCTTTTTCGCATACGAAAAAATGAATATAAAAAAAACATTGTCGGTATTCGGGATTTTATTTTTTTGCTCTTTTTGGGTAATAGAGGTTGAAGCAGTCAATACTGCAGCACGATTCCGAGGGTCGGGAACACGGTATTTAGAAAAAATACAATTATTTACCCAACAAGTGAATGAAGTGAAAAAACCAAGGTATTCTACTCCGCGGTTACGTTCTTCTTTATCAGGAAGTAGTAACGAAGCACAAAAAACACTAACGGGAACGGTCAGAAAATTTTCCAGCCGAGATATTCCTTTTTCTCGTACAACAACATCGGCTGTTCAAGGACTCAAAGAAAACTCGAGCGCAGTCCAAACCTTTTCTGCACGACTTATTCCGTTCACTATTACATTGCCTTCTGATTTTCAGCAAGTTTTCGACACATTGGATTGGGATCAGGGGAGTATTAATTTTAAAGATGCAAAAAACACTCGTATAGAAGTTACTGCCTCAAGCGATCGGTGTGATGGGGGAACGACGTTTGTGCGTACTTGTTTATCTCGAGAATCGAATCAGTTTATTGAGCAACTTCGATCTCAGATTCCTGGAATGGAATTAAAAAAGAACGAAGATGTTTCGCTTGACCTGAGTAAGATACAGCTCGATAAAACAAATAGAGGATTGTATGTAGAAATGCTTTCTTCAAATTACAATGTTGGACACCTGACCTTCTTTGATCCAGTGAAGGAGTATGTTTGGCAGTTAAAAATTATTGATCCAGAAAGTAGTCGAGGTATTCTCAAGGATTCTCGTGTCATTCAGCATATTTTTTCTTCTCTTTTGAGTATGGGAGAGAAGGATGCGGCAGCCTCTAAACCGACGGCTCGAGCACTAGTGACAACAGATCGAAGAAGCGAACAAGGGACTTCTGTTTTGGGAAAATCCCCAGAGCGGTTTGATGCGAGTCAGACTCAGAAATTTGAGGCGAAAAATATTTCGTTTGGAATAGAGGTACCGAATTATTTTGAGCAGATTTCAGATTCATTAGATTGGAATACTGGGGAAATGGTATTTGAGGGAAATTCTTCCCGTATGGTCATTGCTCCTACGGAAAATGTTTGTGATGATCAAACACCTCGCCTGAAGCGTCGTTGTATTGAAGAATATGCCGCACAGTTCGCAAAAGATTTACAACAACAATTTGAGAAAGGACAAATCTTGCAGGATGAAAATATGCTTCTCCAATTAGAGGATATTGCAAATTCATCCAAAGATTTATTCCGAACTCAGAGTTCAAAGAATCAGATTGGCCGACTTTTTATGATGCGTTCGGACGGAAGAAGAGAGGGAATTCTTACTTTTTCTGAGCCTATTCATGGCTTTGTGTGGAAGATATTTATTGAGGCACCAGAAGGTGTGAATTATTTTTGGAATGACGTACGACAGAAGAGTAAAACATTTTCTTCTTTGTTTTTTAGAGGCCAATAAATAGAAAAAAATAAAAAAAATTTGACAAGCATATAATTTTCATTTAAAAGCGTACTTAGAAAAGAAAAAATAAAAAAAAAACCAAAAGCATTCCGTTTGTGTTTGCTGGTAGGTTTTTTTCTTCTTTTAATACTCTTATGAAAAAACTTCTTTTTCTCGGCCTCGGAATTTTTACAGCACTTTCTGCGTTAGTTGTGTCTTCTCAAGCGGGGGTTCCTTCTCGCTATTGGAGATATACGTACCAGCATAAAAATGATTGCAATGTTTGTCTTCAGAATTTTGTGGACAGCAAAGAACGTTTTGATCGTGTAGGGTGTTGTGATCAGGGACGAGAAAGACCTTTTTCTGATCGAATTGGTCCATTTAAGAATAGAATTCCAACACGTACGGAATTACTACATCAAAATCTTGATTTTTCGCATCCATCACGAAGACCTGATGTTTGGTACTATGCTCAATATAGGAAATCAACCATTCCTGCTCGTATCAATCTTGCGATCAATAGAGCCCAACATCCAGAACTTTATCCAAGAAACGAAAATCTTTTAGGAACCAAAAGAGTAGTTGTTCGTAATGGTGATTATACGGAAGTATCTACGGTAGTTTACGAACCAGATACAGTTTCGGTTTACCGTTCTCCTTTGGAAGCAGGGATTCAGGAAGATGAAATTGTTCATATTTCGCGACGACCAGAAACGCAGTATTTAGGGAAGGATTATACACTTGAGGTACCAGCGGGGTTTGTTCTTCGAGCAAATGGTCATTATGAGAATATATACAATTCTGTAAGTTTCCGACTGGTAAAGACACCAGACACATATTCTTGTGTACAGCAGAGTTTTGAGGAATGTGCCATCGATTTAGGGAAAGGATTTAAAGATGATCAGCAGTTAGTACAAATGTCTCAACTTAAACGAGATGTGCGTTGGGATCAGACTTTGGGAGCAGAAATGGTTCGTTATCCAACACTTACCGAAAGTTTCCATGCAAACGGTTTTGGTTCTGATAATGTATATCTTGTCTTTAACGCTCTTGATCCACATGATGGTTCGGTTATCCGACTTGAAGCTGTGGCAAACCAAAAAGACACAGATGAGGCTTCTCGAATTATGCAAAAAGTATTCCAAAGTTTCCGTTTCCAACTTTAATTTTATTTGTTCTTTTTTCCTATGAAAAAAATATTCGTTTCCGTCTTCGGCTTAGCGCTTTTGGCAGGATCTGTCGTAACTCAGTCAGATGCTTCTCGAGATGCGTATCAGAATTACCTGTATCAAAAAGCACGGACAACTCAAACACGAATGGTGTCGCCTTATCCCTTGCGTACTTTTGCAGAACAAAAGGGAACTACCCGACAACTTTTGCAGAGGGATTTTACTTCTAATCGACGAGGCGGGCGACTTGTCCGTAATCTGAGATATTCTCAGGCGGATACTCGTAATACCTTTTCTCAACCAGGATCTTCTCAAGAAGAAGCAAAACTGAAATTACCACTCCGCCCAACGACAGATCGGATTGCTTTGCCATGGCAAGAACGGTTGATTCAGACAGGGAAAATTACGCTAAAGAATGTCAATGACGCTGTTGAAACTTTTGAAACTTATGAAAATAATACATTTTCATTGCAAATTCCAGAGGGATGGGTGCCTATGGCATCGGAACCTCACTTCTTTCATTCTCGATTAGAAGATTTCACGATCTCTATAGTAAAATTAGAAGATCCTTGTCAGAACGTGAGTTTTACTACCTGCGCTATTGCACTCTCAACTGATCGAAACCATCAGAATCCAGCAGAAAAAATTATAAATGTTACATCTATTGCTCGACAGGCTCAATTTTCTGATACGATTCTCAATACACCAGAAATTCAGACCCGTACATTTACAGAATCTTTCGCTGGACAGAAGGGAAGCGAAACTCGATATATTTCACGTCATTTTGTGTCAGGAACGGATGGGGGCGTGTACCTTATCGAAACACAAACTTCCTTAAGAAATGCTCCTCGATTCATAGGTGTCAGTAAAAAGATTTTTGATTCGTTCCGCATTTTGCCAGCAAAAGCAGAATAAAGGGGGATATCTCCGGTTAGAAATATGCCAAAGCACACAAGAAAACCCTGATTGAAAGCCAGGGTTTTTTGTATGAAATTTTTTTGAGAGAAATTCAAAACAAAAATATGTAAGGAAAGTGGGGAAATTGATATTTTTGTGAAAGAAAAGTCTTTTCATTTTCGTATGAACAAATTAGACTCGGGGTGTATTTTTATGGATTTGTTATGAAAAAAAATATTACAATCGTTTTCGTATTGCTTCTTATGGTAGTCCTTACGGGAAGAGTGTTTGCCTTGGATTATTCAGGTGCCACTTCTACTTCGGACTATTGGAAAAACTGGATACAGCGTTTTGTCACCCAGAAAACAATCTATCGGGCAAGTAATAGCACCACACAAATTCAATATGGAGCTGATTATTACAAAACACGTACGCGCAAGGTCATTACGCCACGCTCATGGGAAAAGGAAACGACGCCACAACCTTCTACCTATGTTCCCCCAGTAAGTAATACGAATCGTATCTATCGGGCTCGTACTTCATCATTAGGCACTGTTATACAACAGCCACAAACATCACTCAAGATTAATATTCTCCCTATCAAGCAAAGTAAAGATGTTACGGAATTGACCATTCAGCCAGTTCGTATTTTTCAAATTGGACTGAGTAATACCAGTAATGCGAATTCTACACAGTTTAATGAGCCTATTCAATTGACTCAACTAACATTTCAGATGTATTCCAATACGGGAATTGCCGCAGATCCAAAGAATTTTTCGTTAATCGTTTCAGAAACAGAAGATCAGTCCTTTGAATTTGGTTCAAATGGAAAAGTTACACTCAGATTCAATAATGCTCGTTTGGCGAAGGGGGATGATTTGGTGCTCAATGTAGAAATTAAAGTCGATAATCCTCAAGACACTCCGCATGTTAATGGAGCCTTGAGGGTCCGGGTTTTGGATGCGGTAGCTCAAACAGAGACTTCACTCCAAAAGGTAACTCCAGTAATCACTGGTACTCCATTCTCGAATTTAATTACTTTTACCCCCGCTGGAGGCGTCACGGGGACGCCTATAGTGTCCGGTACGCCAAAACAAATTGTTGGAAAAACACTTTCAGCAGGAGAAAAAGCACCAGTTTTGGCGCTTGATTTTCAAGCAGCATATGACGACATGCTTATTCAGGATATTACTCTCCATGATACGCTGAGCAATAACTCCATAGATTCTTTTGTCCAAAAAATTCAGGCGATAGATAATGATACAGAAAGGGTTATTGGAGAGGCCCGTTTTACGGGAGGAAAGGCTCGTTTTCATTTTTCTCGTCCAATTCAGGTTCAACGAAATGGAGATGCACGGGTGTATTTTGAAGTCACTTTGGCTGATAGTGTGAATCTCGCAAGCCAGAGTACTCAATTCAAACTGGAAATCGCCCCTGCTGACGTTGTCGTTTCGGGTGTGGGTTCGGGGAACGAAGTTCCAGACAGTAATAAAAACTTTTCTTTTCAATCAGAAACATTTTTGGTAGTTGATTCAGGGGGGAGTATGAATATCTCAGCATCTTCCTCTCAGCCAGACGGATTTTCAGCGGTGGAATCATTAGAACCTGTATATCGGTTTATTATGAATAATCCAGGAAGCCGAGACGTTTCCATTGGAAGACTTTCATTTGAAGTGCGTTTGTGGGGAGTGGAATTTCCGAATGGTATATCAGTAGATGATTTTGAATTAAAGCAATTACAAAGCGGGAGAGAAGTGAATGGAACTAGTTTCGTCCCATCAGCTGTCAATGGGAGCGTTGTCACATTTGATGCTCCAACAGAATTCTTTTTGCATCGCCATGAGCGAGTGGAATTCTGGCTCAAAGTAAAGATGCGTGATATAGCAGGGGCAAATGCTGATCAGGATTCTGTCGCAGTCCAGCTTTTGGGAGATCCCTCGCTTAGTGTAGGAACATTGAGTCAAGTGCGTTCGAGTGGTGCAAATTTTATTTGGTCAGATAATTCTGGACGACCACACACCTTGGGATCAGCGGATTGGTTATCAGGATACTTGGTTTCTGGTATTCCAACAGGACTTTATCGAAACTATCGTGGTGGACGGTAAAAACTACGAAAAAAGTTTATCAGTTTCGTAAATTTTGAATTATCGAAAAAACCCATGGGGGACAGGAAAAAGCATCCTTGATATGTGGGAATAAGGAATATTGTTTAATGATAATTCGGAAAAAACGACCTTTACCGTTTCTCTAATAATTCGCAGAATCCCAAGATTTCCTGATTTTGGACTTTGTATCGGAGTGACTCTATGGTGTCGTTTTCTTCAACCAACACCTTTCGTTGGAGGACTATTTCGCCTGTATCGACATCTTTGCTGACACGATGGAATGTGCAACCTGTGTAGCGTTCCTCGTATTCGAGTACTTTTTGGTGTACTTCATCTCCCTTGAGACCGGCAAATTGAGGAAGAAGTGATGGATGTACGTTTATCGTAACACTTCCGAATTGGTCACAGTATAGTTTTGATAAAATCCTCATCCATCCTGCTAAAAGGATGATATCGGGATTTTGCTCTCGGAGAATATTCATAAGACCTCGGTCGTATTCTTCTCGGTCTATATTCTTTTTGGCTTCCAATACTTCAATGCGAGGAATTTTTGCTTTTTTTGCTTTTTCCAAAGCTCCACACTCGGGTTGATCCGTCACAAAAAGACAAAACTCAACATTTGGAATACGACCTTTTTTTTGCGCATTAAGGAGTCCTTGAAGAGTTGTCCCATTACTGGAAGAAAGGATTGCTACGCGTCTTTTTGGTGGAGAAGGAGGAATGAGTTTTTCCAGTATTTTGACCATTTTTTTGGCCTCATCCATACATTTTCCGTCAAAATCAGGAACAATCTCAATCTCAGCCGTTGCTTGATAGATGGTTTTCCGTTGGTTCCACATTTGATCGATTTCTTCCGAAAGAGAAATGCTAGGATTGAATCGTGGTCTTTTTTTCTCCTTATCACTTTCGATAAGGTATTTTCGAACTTTCTTGAACTCGGGATTGATGAACACAAATACGCCTGTTTTCTTTAGGTTTTGGAGATTTTTTGAATTTTCTATAGTTCCGCCTCCCGTGGACAAAATTCCTGAAAAATTACGGCAAAAATCATGCGTAACGCGTTGTTCCACTTCTCGGAAAACTTGCCACCCATGTTTCTCGACAAACTTCCCCACAGATTCTCCGATAAGGAATTCTACCTCCTCATCGATATCAGCAAAAGGAAGGTTGGTTACAGAAGCAATAGCACGACCAAAAGTGCTCTTTCCTGCTCCTCGAAATCCAATAAGTACTATATTTTGTTTTTTCACCTAGTCCTTCTATCAGAATTTGCAAAAAAAATCAAATCCTCTAGGCTAGAACCAACAGATTCTTATACAAATACACATGAAAAAAAGAGGGGTTTTGTTCTTCAGTGTACTTTTCTCTTTCGCTGTTCTCTTGCCTCAGGCGGAAGCTGTTTTGCGATTTACCGATAACCAAGATATTCCGCTTTGGGCAGAAGCTCCCATTGAGATAGTACAATCAGAAGGAATTATGACAGGGTTTGGCGACGGATCATTTCGTCCAAATAGGTCTCTGAACCGAGCGGAGGCGTTAGTGCTTTTGCTCAGGACAAAAAAAATTGATTTCGGAACTTCTTCACGGACTTCAAAGGTAGCATTTTCGGATGTTCCAAGAGGAGAATGGTTCTCTGGAGCGGTTCAAGTAGCGGTGGACAATGGATGGATTAATGGGTTTATGGATGGGACATTTGGGCCAGCTCGCGCCATAAACCGTGCAGAGTGGGCAACATTAGTGTCGAGAGTTTTCGAGCTTTCGAGAGTAGGAGAGTTGGATTTTTCAGATGTTCCTTCCCAGGTATGGTTTTCTGAGTCAGTTTCTCATTTAGTGGCAAATGATCTCATTCGAGAAAAAGGAACCCTCTATCATCCTGATACCGAAGTGAGTCGTGCGGATGCTGCGTGGACTATTTCTGAAATTCTCCAAAAACCACGTCTTATGGGAGAATCAGGAACGAATATTCTTATTGAGGGGAGTTACCGTGACACTCGTCGAGTGGCCATTAAACCAAAAGATTTTAATCCCAATAAACAAGGATATGACGTTGAGAAAAAACAACTCAAAATTACAGCTGTCCCAAGAGAGGAAACCGTTGTCTTGAATTCTAATTCTGATTTTGCTGATCTTGGAACGCTTCGTATAGCAAATAATTTGGACGATAGGGTTCAGCTTCATAGTCTTGAATTCAAGCTTCGTTTCGAAAAGACCAACATTGGTCCTGCTGAAAATTTTTATCTCTCACTCACGGGGGGTGGTGTTTCTCGAGAACAAATTGCTTCTCGAACAGGAAGTATTTTTATAGGGGGATTGAATTTACTTATTCCTGCTGGAGAAGAGCGAGTTTTTCGGGTAAAGCTAAAACCAGACGCTTCGAAGGCATTTTATCCCAATGGGGGGAATGGGGAACTCTCAATATTTTTGTCGGATGGGTCTATGATCAGTACTTTTGCGAAAGAAACAGCGAGTCGCAATGGTACGTACAGGACCGCTCCTGTCGGATTTGAGGAGCGAAAATTAGCACCTATACAATTTATACCATAATTGAGTCGGTAAATTTAAAAATTGGCGATTCTTCGAGTTTTATTATTTTTTTGACAAAATTTTTTATGGCTCTACAATTCGCCCGCTATGATTAAAGTAACACGACACGACGGAGAATCTGGAGAAAAATTGTTAAAGCGTTTTTCTTCTCATGTGAAATCCATGCGACTTATGCAGAAATTTCGAGCACTTCGCTATTTCTCTCCAAAACCAAAGAGAAAACTTGTCCGCGAAGCGGCAGTAGCTCGTGAGCGGCATCGATCTGAGGCAAAGAAGAAACAATTTATTGGATAACGTTTTTTAAGGGAGGAAATCTGAAATAGTGAAGAGTCGATTCAGTATTCTTTTTTTCTGTGGCAAAATAACTTCGATGAATATTCGAAAAATAATTACATGGGCAGAAACTCAATTTCAAAATTTAGAGAAGCCTCGATTGGAAGCGGAAGTATTGTTAGCAGAGGTACTTCAATGTAATCGGGTTTTCTTAAAAACACATCCGGAGAAAGACATTCCTTTTTGGAAAGAATTGTTGTATAAAAAATTTGTTCAAAAAAGAAAAGATCATATTCCGTTGGCCTATATTATTGGTTACAAAGATTGGGGAGAAATGCGTATTTTTGTGAATGAGCATGTATTAATCCCTCGTGATGAAACAGAAATTCTTTGTCACACTATTATAGATCAGGAACGATCATTTATTCCGCATAGGATTTTTGATATTGGAACGGGATCTGGTAATATAGCGCTTTTCTTGGCAAAGAACATCCCTGATAGCTTTGTTATAGGTGTGGATATATCTCACAAGGCTCTCAAAATGGCGACTCATAATGCCATCAAAAATAATATTTCGAATGTTCGTTTCTTGCACGGAAATCTTGTTGCGGGACTGGCCGAGAAAAAATTTGATATAATCGTTGCTAATCTTCCTTATATTCCTACGAATATGAAACTTGCTCCAGAGGTCTTGAATGAACCTCCTGGAGCTCTTTTTGCAGGAAGTGATGGGTTGGATGTTCTTCGTATGTTTGCGGGGCAGATAGCAAATCAGAAATTCGAATTTCGCGAATTGTGGCTAGAATTTCTTCCTTCACAAAAAGAAGAAGTTACTCATATATTTCAACAATATACTACAAAGTTTTTTCAAGACGCGGGAAGAAATGTGTTTTTCGCTCAAATAACGGTTAAAGGTTCTTAATATCGTTTCTGAACAACTTCTTCCACAAAGATACCAATGGAGGCGGCGATTGGTATAGAGAGAATCATTCCCAAAATTGCCAAGGCAACCCCACCAATCGCATTTCCCAAAACACCTCCGATGGAGAGGGCGAGCATCACTACGACCGAAGAAAGTCCAGTAGCTTTTTCCATAACGACGGGAACAAGAAAATTTCCTTCAAGAAATTGAGTGATAAATATCCAAATAATTACCACCAAAAGGAGTATCCAAGAAATATTCACGGCTATCAGTCCTGCCAAAATACCGGTGATAATCACTCCGATATAGGGGAATAGTTCCATGACTCCAGCCAAGAGGCCAATCGTTGCGGCATATTGCATACCAAATATATATTCAAATACTTTCATGCCCAGATACATAAAAAGTCCTACCGATACCATCAAAATGACTTGTCCGCGAAACCAATCAGACATTTTGGATTGAACTAGCATAGATTTTCTACGAATATATTCGCGATCTTTTGGAGGGAGAAGTACCACAATGAAATTACCGATGAGCTCTCTTTCCATCAAAATAAAGAAGAGGAGTACTAGAGCAAAAATAAAGTTAAAAACCCCATTAAACACTTCACTCAGAATATAAAAGGTTGATCCAGCGATACTCTGCAGGTTTCGAGAAATGGTGGTGAGGTTTTCGGTAATAAATTGTTGAATTTCTTTGGTATCGAAATTAAGCGTTTTGAAAAAATCGTGAACTATTGGTAATTGGCTAGGGGTTTCCGTATTTGAAAAAAAGATCTTCAGTTCCCGAGCAATGGAGAATAATTGTTCTGCCAAAATAGGAATGATAGTAATAAAAAGAATCGTAAGTATCCCAATAAATCCAATGTAAAGAATAAATATAGCAAGAGGTCTTGGAACCTTTCGTGCTTCCAAAGCACTCACGATAGGAGAGAGTCCCATTGCCAGGAACAAGCAAATAACTGTTACAACGACAATGCTTTTGAGTTCCACAACCAGTTGTCCCAAAACAAAGAAAATAGTGAGAATAAGAAGTACTTTTACTACAGTTCTCGCAGAGATTTCAATTTCTACTTTTTGAGTTTTTTCCTCTTTTTCAGGAGTTTTGTTCACTTTTATTTTCTCTGTTTTTGAAGAATCCTTTTGCCGCAATGTCTGTAATTCTGTGAATTTTTCCGAAAGCGCTTGAAGGAGCTTTTTCATCAGCCGAAATTGTGGCATAAAAAAAGTCCGATGTAAACGCGGACTTTTTTCATGTTCAAAGAATAAATACAGATTAATTGTTCTGTGATCGAGAGATTTGTTTCGTTTTGTGTACTTGGTGTGCATCACAACGAGAACAATACTTTCGAAGCGTGAATTCTTTTGGATTCTGATTTTGTGTATTAATCAAGATTTTGTAGTTCTCGATTCGTTTGCCGTCTTTTTCGTGACAAGCGGTACAGAAGAGGGCAAAAAATGCGCGTTTTTTCGTTGCTCGAGCCATTTTTCAATGAGTAATGAGGAATGAGTAATGAAAATAATAAAAATATTAATCAAAAACTCGGGGGGAGTGTATGGAGAAAGTGAATTTTGTCAAAGGTTTTCTACCATGAGAAAAGAACCCGAATAGAGATTCGGGTTCTTTCTCGATGAAAATTGAAGATCCTATTTAATTTCTTTTCCATCAGGAGTATAGGGCCCCTGTACGATCATACCTGAGTAGCTTTTGGACCATTTCGTCTCTAACTCTTGGTTGAAATACTGAGGATATTTTATGACTAATGATCTTCGAGCGTTTACTAACGCATACATTTCCTCGAAATCGTTTGCAGAAAGGAAGCTGTATCGTAGCTGAACGATGAAGCTGTAAATAGTTTCTTTTGAGTATAAATTTCCCACTTGATACCCTAAGTTTGCAAGGGTTTCATGTGTTTTTGTTACCTCTGGATGGGATAGATCGTTCCCTTCTGTATCGAAGGGCCCAAAAAATCGGTGTTCAGGGTTATCCTGGGGATTGTAAATCCATGAGGATTTTTCTGATGAGAAATACTTAGAATTTTCTGTAATGAGAGAATTCCTCGCCGCCACCACGGTATCGAGGTCAGCATCTCCAGAGAGAAAGCTTTCTTTGAGCTCCAAAATGAAGATATAAACTTCACTTTGGGAATATGATTGACCAGACTTGTAACCGATGTTTTCCAAAACATCGTATCGGTCACTTGGCCAAATATTGAACAAAATAACGACAATAATCAGCATCGTAACGGACACGATAGTGATTATTAAGTTTTTGTTTGATTTCATAACGAACCGGTCCTTTCTATGTGTTTGTGAAATAATTTTTTGTTTGCAGCATTCTGCGTACCCGAGGAATACCCACAATGCTGCAAACAAAAACCGTCTTCAATTTTCAAAGAGCGACAAAAAAACAACTCGTTGTGTTTCTTTGTACAAAAATATTTTAAATACTTATTTCACAAATGTCAAACTATAAGTTCTCTACTTCTATATCGATTTCGGCATCTTTGGGAACGTCTTTTCGCAGCCCACAGATGCAGGTTAAGACTTCATTGTCTTCGGTAGTGATATGCTTGGGACCAACCGCTTCTTCGTCGAGGTATTCTTTACCTTTGTTTACTCGTGCGACACAGGTTCGACAAGCACCAACTCCGCAAGAAAAGGGGATTGGGGCTCCTGCGTCCTGAGCTTGAGTTCCGAGAGATTCATCCTCGTTCGCCTCGAATTGAGCCACTTGCTTCCCATCATTGTCACGAATAGTCACTTTTGCCATTTTCGAATCAATTACGAATCGCAGAGAGTTTATTTTTTAACAAATGAAAATCAAGTACTATGTGTTTGGAGAAATTTTTTTCTCATGTCATAATCCAAGCTATGGAGCATCCTATCTATTCGTCGCCGCAGGATATAACAAATCAAGAGAAAAATAATCAAATATTTGAACTTTTGGGATCTATTGCGAGTGATCAAAAGATTATTATGGAACAAAATGAGGCAATTTTGCGCAATGAAAGAAATAAAAAAATTTGGGGCGTAGTGAAATGGGTGGTTCTTATTGGATTTTTCTTTCTCTCGATTTGGTCCATTCCTGCTATGATTCAGTCGATGGTGGGAAATATCGGGACGGGAGGGATTGAGCAACTATTGCAAGGGCTCTAATTAGTAGTGTCGTTTCCACTTTCTCCACTTTTCGACAAGAAAGTTGAGCCAGTATTTTGATGTCAGAGGAAAGTCTTGGGCATGGAGAAATCGACGTTCTTCCCCACCAAATCCTCGTTTAAATTTCGAGAGTCCATACCAAGGATGATTGGTTTGATTTTCGTCGCATACGCCCCAGAAATTAAATTCTTCACATCCTCGGTGTTTGGCTTCTCTGATTGCTTCCCAGAGGGTTGCATGAGTGACAGGAAACTTGGAGTAGATAGAAGCACCTTGATGATAGTAGGCGGCATGAGAGTCAAAGATAATGATAGAGCTTGAACAATTTTTTTGTTCAATCTGTGCGTTGAATATCTGCACGTCATTTCCAAATATATCAAGTTCTGTTTCGGTCATTTTTCGGGCAAAGGGAACGAAGTGTTGCCTTTTGACTGTTTCGGTATGCAATTGCCAAAAAATATCGAGATCTTTTTTGCTATTTCCCATATGTACCGTAATACCGGATTTCTCAATTCGTCGTACTTCATAGCGGGTGGATTTTCGCATATTGGCAAGAATACTCTCTTCGTCTTGAGTAATATCCAGTACCCATGTGAGTTCGGGATTCACAAGGTGAGTTGGAGCAGGACGGAAATTTTCTTTTTGAAACTCTTTCTTTTGTGCTCCTTCCAAGAGAGGAGAAATTCTTACGAAGTCGCATTTTTCTTCTCGTCCGATGCGTTTATATTCAGAGAGGAAGAATCTTAGAACAGCCCCCTCATTCCACTTATCTGTGGAGATGAGTGGACCATGTGGTACGTGGAGATGTATTCCTCGACGAGCGGGAATGCGTTGGAATTGGCAAACCCCTATAAGTTCAGGCTCTGGAGATTTTGAGTTCGAACTTTGAGAATATATCCCATATCGAAAGTTCTTTTCGCCGAGCTTCTCTCGAAAATCACCATACTTAGAAGTTTGAAGAAATGTTTTTTCTCCGGAAAAAGAATTATAAAATTCGTTTAATTGTGAGGCGTTGATTTCACGAAGGTTTAATTTCATTTGTACAAAATTTTCCACATTGTCTCAAAACGATGCACGTCCGACAACCTCGTTCGGATATTGGTTGGAAAGGTGAGATATTCTCGATTAAACATTTCCGCTCCAGAACAACTCAGTGGGATATAACCAAATTTGTGATTCAGTACTCCTTGGGGAGCAATAGGGTCTCCATCCCAGTCCCGTAAATGGAATCCGAGATGTTTGGCTCGTTGCATGATTTGACTGACGTTTTCAGAAATAAGAATCACTCGTAATGCATTGGGGGGAACAATGATGATAGCGTTCGGAAAAAGATCAGAAAGAGTCTTTTTCCAAGCAGCCGCAATTTCTTGGCGATGAGTGCGAATTGACGCTCGCTTCTTCCATTGTCGAAAGAGTATGTGTTGAGTAGCAACACTCATGCGTGCGTGAGGGAAATCTTCATGACCTTCTTTTTCGGCAGTGGTGACGGCGCGGGGCAGGATTTTTGTTTTGTTCAATACCCATACAAATATTTTTCCCACATCCAAGGTGTACCAAAAGGGGAGAGCCAAAGCAAAAACCAAAGGTTGTCCTATGTGACGGAGTGTCCACAACATAGAGGGATAGGGGAGATTGAGTG
>JAIPGI010000004.1 GCA_021736215.1 Candidatus Altimarinota bacterium | reverse complement strand
ATTTTATGTTGGAAGCACGACTGATCTAGAGCGTCGTTTGGCAGAACACGAAAGAGGAAAAACACACACTACAAAAAGAATTGGAGTGTGGAGTTTGGTGTTCAAAGAAGAGTTTGCAACACTCAAAGAAGCTCGCGATGAACAAAGACCAGAGAAGAGGGAAGAGAGAAGAGAAAATAAATATCAGAGATCAGAGAATTGATATTTGATCTTTGCTATTTGTCATTTGAAATCGTGATACTTCCTTCATCAAAAGGGAATTTTTGGAGGGTGAGAACGGGGTTTTGAAGTTTTGGGAATTCTTTTTTGAGAGTCTGTAAAACCTGCATATGAAGGGTCTCGAGAAGATTGAATTTTCTTTCTTTTGGAAACTTTTTGAGAAATTCATGAATGGAAAAGTAGTCTACGGTATCTTCGATTTGATCGGATTTCTCCGCAAGGAATGTCTCGAGTTCCCATGAAAGAGAGACGAGAATCTTTTGTTTTTTCGCTTGTTCTTGGGGATTAATTCCAAGGAAGAGAAACACGGGAATATTTTGGAGTGAGAATTTCATCAGTATCAACATAAAAAATTTTAAATTTTTTGCAATGTGTCATATGATTAAATTTATATTAAAAAAAAGGAAAACGAGGAAGAGTTCCATAAAAAAATAACTCGCTTCCTTGAGCAATAGTTTTTTCTTCTTTTTTTCTTGACGCTACTATATTTGGGGTATATAAAAGCATCCTCAACACAATATATTGTGTTTTTCATCATTATCTTCTTATCGAATGATTTTCAAAGTCCAGAAGCGTACCGGCGAGATTGTCGATTTTAATCCAGCAAAAATTGCAGACGCCATTTTTGCTGCGGCTAAAGAAATTGGTGGAAATAACAGAGAGCTTGCAGAAGAAATTTCTCGCGATGTGGTGAAATTTCTGGATCAAAAATTCAGAGATAAAATTCCATCCGTCGAACAAATTCAAGATACTGTAGAAAAAGTTCTTATCGAAAATGGACATGCTCAAACGGCAAAGTCTTATATTCTTTATCGAGAAAAACGAGCACAGTCTCGTCAGGATAAAAGCGTTGTTATCAGTGTGGAAAACACGATTACCGAATATCTCAATAAACTCGACTGGCGAGTAAATGCTAATTCTAATCAGGGGTATTCTCTGGGGGGAATGATTTTGAACACTTCAGGAAAAGTAACAGCGAACTACTGGTTGTCACACATCTATCCAAAGGAAGTAGGAGATGCTCACCGAAACGGAGATTTCCATATTCACGATTTGGATATGTTTTCGGGATACTGTGCGGGATGGTCGCTTCGCGTGCTCCTCGAAGAAGGATTCAATGGAGTCGCTGATAAAACAGAATCTTTGCCTCCCAAACACCTTTCAACAGCCGTATCACAGATGGTGAATTTCTTGGGAACACTTCAGAACGAATGGGCTGGAGCACAGGCATTTTCAAGTTTCGATACGTATCTCGCTCCTTTCGTCAAAAAATATGAGATGAAATTTTCGAAAGAATTAGAAGATCACAAGGTAACCTTTCCGAGTGAGAAAGATAAAAAGAAATATATCGAAGAAAAAGTCTACGCGTATGTTTTGCAGAATATGCAGTCCTTCGTCTTCAATCTCAATGTTCCCTCTCGCTGGGGAACACAAACACCATTTACCAATATCACGCTGGACTGGGTTTGCCCCAAGGATTTGCAGGGGAAGCGTCTCAAGATTGGAGGGGAGTATTTTCAATACACTTTTGGAGAACTTCAAAAAGAAATGGATGTCATTAATCGTGCATACATAGAGGTTATGACTCGTGGAGATGCTAAGGGACGAGTTTTTACCTTTCCGATTCCGACTTACAATATTACCAAGGATTTCGACTGGGACGACCCCAAGACGACACCACTTTTTGAAATGACGGCCAAATATGGAATGCCGTACTTCCAAAACTTTATTAATTCCGAACTTGATCCCAATCATATTCGTTCTATGTGTTGCCGATTACAACTCAACTTGGACGAGCTTTTGACCCGTGGAAATGGTCTTTTTGGTTCAGCAGAAATGACGGGATCTATTGGGGTGGTTACGATTTCTCTCCCACGTATTGGGTATGAACAGAAGGGAGATAAAGAAGCCTTCTTGAATCGTATCGGACACCTCATGAATTTGGCAAAAATATCTTTAGAGCTCAAACGAAAAGTAGTCCAAACATGGATTGATAGAGGACTTTTCCCGTATACCAAGCGGTATTTGGGACATCTTAATAATCACTTCTCGACTATCGGACTCAATGGACTGAACGAAGCGATTCGAAATTTTACCGATGACAAACACAATATTTCTGATAAATGGGGGCAGGATTTTGCAGAAGAAGTATTGATGTTTATGCGTTCTAAATTGACCGAATTCCAGAATGAAACTGGGAATTTGTATAATCTTGAAGCGACTCCGGCCGAAGGAACCACTTATCGGTTTGCCAAAGAAGACCAGAAACGATTTAAAAAAATCATTCAAGCGGGAACTCGCGAAGCGCCCTACTATACTAATTCTTCGCAACTTCCAGTGGAGTACACCAATGATGCTTTCGAAGCGCTCAAACTTCAAGACAGGTTGCAGACTAAATACACTGGAGGAACCGTTCTTCACCTCTATATGGGAGAACGAATTTCCAACAGTGAAGCCTGCAAAAATCTCGTTCGCAAGGTTTTGACACAATTTCACCTGCCTTACATCACGATTACACCAACCTTTTCGATTTGTCCGAAACATGGCTACATTGCGGGGGAACACGACTACTGTCCGAAGTGTGATCAGGAAATTGGATACACTGGAAAAGACGATAAGGATGCGGAGCTTCGTATCCACTACGATTCTCGAAGGCAAGGAACGATTCGTAAGGAATCCCGCACGGACAAGTCGAGACTTGTCCCTACAAACTAACAAAATTTTTAACTTTTTTACTCTCATGACATCTGGTACATGTACGGCTCTCGGTAACGCTCGACCTCAAGGAGCATCGGCAAACATTCAACGCACTCGTTGTGAGGTGTGGACGCGAGTAATGGGGTATCATCGACCAGTTTCTCACTTCAATGTTGGGAAAAAGGCCGAGCACTATTCTCGTGAGCATTTCACTGAACGCGTTTCGATGAACTCTCAATTCTGTGAAGCGTATTGATGTCCTATCTTCTTTTTACCACGACCAGATGTCCTAAGTGCCCAGAGTTCAAGGCTGCTGTGGCTGCCAAAGTGCAGGGAGAGGGACGTGTACTCTCAGAACTCGATCCTGATTTCGGTGAATTGGCTTCAGTGTACGGCGTTACAGCGGCGCCAACGATTCTCTTTTTCCAAGGAGAACACGAGACATTTCGGACTTCGGATTTATCGGAACTGGATTCATTTTTGAATAACTAGTTTCAAACCCGGGTTCAAAGAAGTCCAGAACCCGGGTTTGGGATGCCCCCTAAACATGTTAATTGGTGGAATACATACGCTGACGCTCCTCGATTATCCAGGCAAGGTTGCTTGTATCCTCTTCACCGTGGGGTGCAATATGCGATGTGGATACTGTCACAACGCGGAATTTGTCCTTCCCGAAAGTATAAAAAAATTACAAGGGGATTTCATTCCCGAAGAAAAAGTCTTCAATTTTCTCGAAACTCGCAAAGGATTTCTCGACGGGGTGGTCATCACAGGCGGAGAACCTACCATTCATCCTGATTTGGAAAAATTTATTCGAAAAATCAAAGAAATGGGATTCCTCGTGAAGCTTGATAGTAATGGCACCAATCCTGAAGTTCTGGAGCATTTATTTCTCCAAAACCTCATAGATTATGTCGCGATGGATATAAAGGCCTCTGAAGCCAAATACGATGCCCTGACGGGGGTGCGCAATAACTTCGCTAAGATTCAGAAAAGTCGAGACCTCATCATGAAGTCAGGAATCGCGTATGAATTCCGTACAACGGTCGTTCGGGGGTATCACGACGATACAGAGATTGAACACATTGCCAAGTTCTGCAAAGGGGCTCATCAGTACACTCTTCAAAATTTTCGCAGTGTGAAAGTTCTTGATCCAGTGTTCAAACGCAAACATGGATTTACAGAAAAAGAACTTCAGCACTTTAAAAATATTGCCGGAAAGTATGTGAAAAAGGTGGTGGTGTTTAATTAAGAAAAAAAGCAGTCATCCTCGCTCCGACGAGGATCAGAAGAGTGAGTATCATGCTTTTTGAGCAAAGCGAATTATCCAGTGTTGGTTCTTCGTCCTGCGAAGCAGGACTCTGCAAAGAATTTCTTCACGCACAGGATTCTCGCCAAGCGAGAATGACGGGAAAGAAATGTTATCCAATCCAATTCGCCAACAGACTCGGATCAAAGAGTAAAAATCCTCCCAATACCAAGAGAAGTAGTCCTCCAATAAGGTGAGAAATTTGAACGAGACGTGGGGACAAGACCTTGAGATTCAGCGTCCAAAGAGCGATAAATAGTACAATAATATCGTCCAACATATACATAATATCGTAGAGTGTAATGGCGGTAAGCTTTTCCCAGAGAGGAAGTCCGAGAGAAACAAGTGTGGCGGTAAAGGCAGTTGGGATAGCAAAACTACAAAGGAGTTCAATGGCATTTACTGAAAAGGCGAGTCCAATAACTCCCGTGAGAATAAAAACCATTTTTTCCTGTGCGAGGATATTTCCAAGTTTTGTCCGAAAATCTCTCTTACTTTGTGCATCTCGAACATCACATTCGATTGCAGCGGTGCGTGCGGCATAAAGAGAAGAAACTCCTGTTCCTACCGCGATGACTCCCACAATGCGGAAAATCCAAGTCATGATCGGACCAGATACAAATTGAGCGATTTCGGTAAATCCCAAAAGATAGGTCAATAATGCCACAAAATAAATAATGGCTGATGAACCCACGAAAATCCCTCCAATAAGCCATCGTCGATGTTTGTCTTCCATAGACAAAAGAAAACCAATAAGAATCAATAGTGTCCACATTGCGCAAGGATTAAACCCATCCAAAAGCCCAAGAGTGAGACTCATAACGGGCCAAGAGGCTTCGAGATAGTCTCTCCATCCTTCATCTTTTACCTTGGGAAGGATTGTGTTTTGGGTGGGAGGGCCAAAGTTTTTTTCAAAAGCATCAATTATTTTATTGGGCTCGAATCCAACGACTACATCGTTTCCAATAATATTGACGGGAACGCCTTCGGGTTTCATATCAAATTCTAACAATCGTTGTTTTAGGTATTGCTGGTTGAATCCATCATGCCAGACTTCGTATTTCTGAATCTCCAAATCGGGGTACATTTTGATAAGTTCTGGAAACCATTTTATTTCATCATGGCAGTGAGGACACTCTGCTCCATAGAAAAATTCCATTGTTATTTTTTGTTGTGCATGAACTTCTGTCGATTGTCCTACAGTCAAAAATATCGCTCCAAACAAAAATAAGAAAAAAAGTAATCCGATTCCAATACCGATAGAAATTTTTTTCATCTCTCCGTTTATACTCAAAAATAAAAAAGAAGAAAGAAGTGTCTTGTAGGACAGAATACAAAAAGAAAACTTGTCTTTCGAAGAAAAATTTTTACAATGACCCCGCTCTTTGGACGCCACCTTAGCTTAGCTGGTAGAGCAGCGGCCTTGTAATCCGCAGGTCTCCGGTTCGAATCCGGAAGGTGGCTCCAGCGAAAAACTAAAAATACCCCTTGTGGGTATTTTTTGTTTTTCATTGTGAAACAATTTCTGGATGAGAACCGAAAAAGGTTCGTTTTATTCCCCACGAGCTTTGGCGAGTGGTTTGGAATAAATCTCTAACGAGTCCGCCTAAGGCGGACGAAGTGATGAGTATCCGGAAGGTGGCTCCAATCCGTTTGTTTCTTTATGTATTGACTTTTTTGAATAACATTCTATTATTTTATTATGGGACAAATTGAATACGTTGATTATTCTCAAAATAAAGTAGATCTTCCGGCGAAGCTTTCTCTGTTTGATCAAAGGGAATATGCGGATTCGAATTGGTCTAGGGGGGAGGATTTTGGAACATTATTTGTAGAATCCTGTACGCTACTTGTTATTTCAAATACAAGAGATGCAATATCAAAAGTTATAGAGGGGGCTCATTTTGGAGCCATGAAAAATTTGAAATCCGTTATTTCGAGATTCGTTCATTCCATGTTAGATAATTCATCAACGAATCCCAATCAGTTGGTCGCAAATATTATTTGGGGGGGAGCATATCCCCAAAAAACATTTGGGGACGCTGATTGGGAGACTCCAGAAGAATTTTTAGAAGTTTTAAAAACATTCGATTTTGAAAAAATTCAAATTGATTCTCCAAATCCCAAAGAGCAAAAAAATCCAAGGGGGTTTAAAATTGGAGCTTCTACGGGAGAAATTTTAGAAATTACCTATGATTATGAAAAATGGAAAAAAGCTTGGTGGGAATCGAAACGTGGTATGAATCCGAAGTTAGATTATCAGGGGATAGGTCGATGTTTGTGAGGGGTTATTTTCAGGGAATTTTTTTTGTGAAAACACTCTTTTCGGGTATCCTCTCAACTACATGGAGAAGTTCCCGATTCTTGTATCTATTCCCCATAGTTCACTTTTTGTTCCCAAAGAGATACTTTCGAATCTGATTGCAACACAATTTGATCTGCGAAATATGACAGATCTCTATACAGATGAAATTTTTTCAGTAACCAACGCCTTCACGGTATTTGGCGAAATAAATCGTCTCATACTCAATCTTAATCGTGCTCCAGAAGGGATCAAAGAAGATTGCCAGTACTCTGTTTCTACCACCATTGGACCTGATGGAAAGAGAATTTTTAAAACCATGCCGACGATAGAAGAGGTGCAAGAACTTATTACCCGTTATCACAGACCTTTTCATCGAAAAATAGAAAACCTTATCAAAGAAAAAAATATTAAATTCTTTCTCGATGGGCACTCTATGTGGTCGACTCGCCCGCCCAATATGTATGGGAATGGCGATCCCAGACCCGATATTTGTCTTGGGAACTTGGAATACACTACCTGTGGAAAAACAGATACGGATTTTGTTCGAAAATTTTTTGAATCCAAGGGTTATACGGTCAAAGTGAATGATCCTTACACGGGAAAGTATAATATTGCATATCATTGCTCTCATGATGGATTACGAGGACTACAAATCGAAATAAACCGTGCGATTTTTATGAATGAAAAAACTTTAGAAGCCTATCCGGAACAAATCGACAAACTCCATGAGGAAATGACGGAATTGGTGGAAAAATTAGCGAAACGATTTGAATAATATTTAATCCCGGGTTCTGGGTTTCTTTGAACCCGGGATTGGGTTATTTGTTTTTTAGGATTCCTCTTTTTTCTCTAGAAATTTTTCGTGTGTTCGCTTGAGATCCGCATTCACGAAATGCGTATAGATTTGCGTTGTAGAAATATTGGCATGACCAAGCATTTCTTGGACGGACCGGAGATCGGCTCCATTTCGAAGGAGGGTTGTGGCGAAGGTGTGGCGCAATATGTGTGGAGTTACGGGTTTGGTTATTCCCGCCTTTCGTCCGCGATCTCGAATCATGATTTCTATGGCCGTGCGAGTGAGTCGTCGAGATTCCCCATTCGTTTCCATTTGATTCTTTCTTTCTCTTGCGTTGATAAAAAGTGGTTTGAAGTTATCTGTTCGCAAATGTACATATTCTTCTAATAAATCGGAAGATCTTTGTGTCA
This sequence comes from Candidatus Altimarinota bacterium, assembly GCA_021736215.1. GTDB lineage: Bacteria > Patescibacteriota > Gracilibacteria > UBA4473 > UBA4473 > JAIPGI01. The sequence continues at coordinate 79,072 of JAIPGI010000004.1, read as the reverse complement.
GATAAACAGTGCGAATTTTTCGTCCTTTTCCCATAACTGTAAATTCTCTTATTTTGAGATTCACGTTTTCTCTGTTTAAACTGCAGAGTTCTGATACACGCAAGCCCGTAGAAAAAAGAATTTCAATAATGGCTCTGTCGCGAGAGTTAATAAGTGAGTTTTTGCTTTCATTCCAATCGCGAAGGCGATCAAGCTCTTCAATAGTAATTCCTGATACATTTCGAGGATCAAGCTTGAGAAGTTCTATTTTATCTGGAGCAATAATATGCGGATCAAGTTCTCGGATGATGCAAAATTTGAGAAATGATCGAACGGGAATGAGATAAATATTTTGCGTGCAACGAGAAAGAGTTTTTCCTTTTTGATTTCTTATTTCAAAAATTCTATCTCGAAATTCATCAATCTTGTCCATGTCAATATCCTTCAAATTAGCATTTTCTCCCGTAGTTCCTAAAAATAAGTTTAAACTTCGAGAGTAATTTCTGAGGGTATAGGGAGAAGCATTCTTGATGTTTTTCAAGTGCTTCATGTATCGATCGATAGCGTCAGTGATTTTCATCTTTCTTATTGAAGACATCTATTCAGTCGAAATTCTGGAGAATTCAGCATGACGGAAGAGTTTATTTCAAAATTTTTATAGCCTTCTCTACTTCGTTTTTTGATCCAATAAAAATACTCGTTCTTTGGTGAATTTCTTTTACTTTGATGTCCAAAATAGGAAGGCCTTCCTGATCGAGAGCACTTCCTCCTGCTTCTGCAAATAAAAACGCAAAGGGAGCACACTCAAACAATAGTCTTAATTTCCCCTGTGGATATTTTTGGTCGTGAGGATAACTAAAAATACCTTCTTCTTTGCACAAAATATGGTTGAGATCTGGTACCATGCCTCCAGAATAACGAAGGGTTCGCCCCTCCAGAATCCATTCTTGGATTAATTGCAAGTATCTTGCATTTCCCTTTCCTGCTCTCAAGTTTCCCGGGGCGAAATATTTAGAGTCGGGCTTTAATTGGATATTTTCTCTTGTTACAGTGAATTCCCCTACGTCATTAAGTTCGAATTCATGCGTCCCCTTGTTTTTGATAGCAATAACAAAAGTAACTCGTGGACCGTAGACCGCATAACAGGAAGCCACAAGGTTTTTACGACCGGTTGTTCCGATAAAGCTTTCGCCACAATCCCAAATACCAAAAATAGAGCCAATGGCGAGATTTGTATCGACCAAAGAACTTCCATCCAAAGGATCGAAAGAAACGCCATATTTCCCTCGTGGAGCCGCAAATTTTCGTACTTTTTCTTGCTCTTCGCTCGCAATGATGTGCGCAAGTTCTGATTTTTGTAGTTCATTCGTGATAATTTGATCGGCGAGAACATCAAGCTTAAGTTGAGATTCACCAGAGGCATTCTGAGTTGTGAGTTGTTGGGTATTTCCAGCACGAAGGGAGAAATTGATATACTTTACCGCTCTCGCAACATGATAAAGAAGCGACCGAATATCTGCAGAAACGCCTTTTTCCCGAAGAAAATGATTGAAAAACTGCATAGGAGAAGAGATGAGTTCACGGTTACTATAACTCGGACACAAAAAAGAAAAAAGTCCCTTATTAATAAAACAAGGAACTTTCTTCTCTAACCCTTCGATTCACTATTTCTTTTTTGTCATTTTTTTCTTTTTTGGAGCTGCCTTTTTTACAACTTTCTTTGCCTTGACTCCTTTCTTGGCTTTGGGTTTGGCAATAACTTTTTTTGCCTTGGGCTTGAGCACCTTCTTCGCTGTTTTTGGTTTTACAACAGCTTTCTTTTTTGAGACCGTCTTCTTGGTTTTGGTTACCATGAAAAAAAATTAAGAAATATTTCTTTTTATTCTTCACGTTTTTATTTTTTGCGCAAGAAAAAAATAAAAGAACCTTCCCTTGGAATAGACTATTCGATTTCTGGAATAATCTTTGTGTCTTTGGGTTCCTCTCTTTCTGGAGTTTTAAGAATATTATTGCTGATCAAAATTCCCTGTGATGAAATTTTTATAATTCTTGATTGAGGAACAATTCTATCTTGCCCCCAAATCCAAAAACCAGAACGAACAATAAGTGTTAATATCCGTGGTGAGAGTGTATCAAAAGAAAAATCAACGACTCGTCCCAATAATAATTTTTGGTTTATAAAAACCTTGGCATTGATTATTGGGATTTCTCGTTCAATAACTTTTTGTATTTTTGGAAAATGTTCGGGATCAGTGAGGTCATTTTCATCGTTAATAATCATCTTTTGATTCCTCCATTGCCATATATCATGAGGAGAAAGAAGTCGTAATCCATCGTCAGTTTTAATCCAAATAGCCTCGAAAATTCCATTATCTGGGTTGATAACAAAATCAATAAACATTCCGATGGGGAAGTTTTCATTTTTTGAAAACACAAGTGTTTTTTGGGTTTCGCGAAAGCTCGTAATCATGCGAAATGGTCTAAAAACTTTTCCATAGCCTCCTTGAGGATGTCAGGAATAATGGCTTTTTCTTCCGAAGTAAATTTCCCTAAAACAAAATCAGAGGTACTTATGTGTGGATTTTCTTGATTCTTGATGCCTAATTTTATTCGTGGAAATTCTTCACTTCCTAAGGCGGAAATAATCGATTTTATACCATTATGACCACCTGAACTTCCTTTTTCTCGAAAACGAATTTGTCCAAATTCCAAATCCACATCATCAAAAAACACCCACACATCGCTTGGATGTAGTTTGTAATATCCCAAAACGGCAACAATCGCCTTCCCGCTCAAATTCATATAGGTTTCAGGCTTGAGAAGAATTACTTTTTCGTTTTTTATTTGTCCACGAGCAATCTGTCCAAAGAATTTTTTTTCATTTTGGAATGAATCAAAATTAAATTTTTTAAAAAGAGCATCTATGTATAAAAAACCAAAATTATGACGTGTGTTTTCGTATGGGGTTCCGATATTTCCGAGTCCTACTAAAAGTTTCATCATTTTCATTGTAATTTGTGTTGGGATTTGTTTCAATCTATGCGTTCATGAAAAAGGAAAACGTCTACACATCCAAAAATGTTATTTCGCTGGTTATTGTTTTTGTAGTAATCTTTTGGTTACTCTACAGTTTGGCGAGTTTTTTGCATGAGAGTCGAAAAATACAAAAAGAAATAGATGCTATTCGACAACAAAATGAATCGAGTTTGCAAGATATTGAAGTAAAAAAAAGACAATTAGAATATCTTCAGACCCCACAAAGGATTGATAAGGAATCCAAAATGCAAATGGGAAAAAAACAAGCTGGGGAACAGGTATTGCTTTTTATTGAGGAAAAACTCGATATTTTGCCAACAAAGACGGAAAAAAGAAAAGAAGAACAAGTAGTTCGTTCGGATGTACCCATTCTCGATAAGTGGAAATGGGTGTTTTGGGGACAAAAATAAAATATCATCGCGATCCCGCGTACGCGGGAGTGGTAATCTACTGTTTTCACCTATTTTCTAAAAATTTGATTGCCAAAAAGAAGAAATAGATTGCTTCGTCCCCTTCGACTTCGCTCAGGGTTCCTCGCAATGACAAAACAATTATCGTTTTGAGAATTGTGGAGCTCGTCGAGCTTTTTTGAGACCTGGTTTCTTTCGTTCTTTCTTTCGTGGGTCTCGTGTGAGAAATCCAGCTTCTTTGATTTGTTGTCGAAGAGTGCTGTCCTTTTTTACAATAGCTCGAGAAATACCTAAGCGAATAGCATCTGATTGAGCGGTTTTTCCTCCTCCCCCAGAAAGGATTTCCAAATCAAAATCTTTCTTAAATCCGAGCAAATCCAAGGGTTGAAGAATCGTACGTTTTATTTCAGCGGTATCGGCCCATTCTTGCAATGCTTTTCCATTCACCATGACATCTCCCTTTCCATCAGGGAATAACTTAACGGTTGCGCGTGAGGTTTTTCGTCGTCCGACAGCGTAAAAAAAAGCTCTATTTGCCATGAGAATCGATTGGTAAAGGGATTGGGTTTTGGGCTTGATGAGGATTTTTTGATCCAATCACCAAATATAATCTAAGAAGTTGTTCTTTTCGGTGTTTGGTTCGAGCCAACATTCCAGAAACAGCATCTCGAATGAGTTTCGTTGGGTTTTTGGTTCGAACAACGCTGGCACTTTGAGTTTTGAGATTTCCTAAATATCGAGAATGTCGATAATACATCTTTTGTTCTTCTTTATTCCCAGACAACTGAATTTTTTCAGAGTTCAAAACCACTATATAATCTCCTCCGTCGACATGTGGAGTGAAATCCACACGGTTTTTTCCTCGCAATACAGTTGCAATAGCAGTTGCTAAATGACCGAGGTTTTTCCCCTCAGCATCAACAACGAACCAGGTTCGATCAATATTTGTTACGTTTTGGCGAAGAGTTGTCTTTTTCATTTTTCGTCTTGGATAAGTTCTACTTGCGTCACAACAGCACCATCGCCGGGACGAATTCTAATTTTTGTAACTCGAGTAAATCCAGAACTTCGTTTCGTTTTTTGTGCATACTCAAATGCTTTTCGAGAAGAAGGTTCTGTGAATAAAACTCTTTTTAATTCTCGGATAGCATTGAAAGATTCTTTCTGTTTTTTGGTCAAAATAATAAGCCTATCGGCTTCCATAGAAAGAAGTTTTGCTTTCAAATCAGTCGTTTGAACTGCTCCAGATTCAAAAAGAGATGTTAATAGATTTCTTTTCAACGCTTTTCGCTGATCAGCAGGTCGATTGAGAATAATTTTCTTATTTCGGTGTCTCATTTTTTATTATTCGTTGTTAGATTGTTTTGGTGGTTGCAGTGTATAGCCGCGTTCAGAGAGAACTTGTTCAAGTTCGGTTTTGGCCTTCTGTCCAAATCCTCGCAGTTGAGAAAGCTGACTCATAGGAGTTGCAATCAATTGTTCAATAGAAGTAATGTTCCCGTTTACAAGTGCGTTCAGAGTACGCTGAGAAAGTCCCAAAATATCAATAGGGGTGAAAGCGGTTTCTGCAGCAGCAGCTGCAGCAACTTCTTCTGACTCTCGTCTGCGTTTAATGGCATCAAAACTTGTCGTGAATTCCTCATCAGTATACGCATCTTCTCGATTGAAAAGGGAAAAGTAATTTTCCAAAATTCCAGCAGAGAGTTTTAATGCATTTTCTGCTTCAAGAGAACCATCGGTTTCAACAGAGACCGTGAGCTGATCGAGATTTGTTAATTCTCCAACACGAGCGGGGGACACTTCATACTTTACGTGGGTGACGGGAGAGAAGTTAGCATCAATCAACATGAACTCAGGATTTTCCTCTTTGGAATTGTCTTCATTGCTAACGAGGTGGTATCCCACCCCTTTTTCGACACGAAGTACCATTTTTTTCTTCGTATCAGCTTTATCGCAGGTGGTAATAACCTGTGCAGGGTCAAGAATTTCAATATCACTGGAAACCTTTAGGTTTTTGGCAGTGATTTTTCCTGACTTTAGAAGCGGAACTTCCACTTCCTCGACTCCCTTTGTATGTTTTTTGAGTTTAAGTTGGCGAATATTCAAAATAATATCGAAAATAGAGTCTTTGACTCCTGGGAGTGTTGAATATTCATGAGAAGCACCTTCAATTTTAACAGCAGTAACAGCGGTTCCAGGGAGACTCGAGAGAAGAACGCGTCGCATGGCGTTTCCCAAAGTCAACCCATATCCAGATGGCAGCGGAGACACAATCAAGGAAGCAGCATTCTTTGATTCGGCTTTTATTTTGAACTGTGGAGCGCCGATCTGTTCGTGAAGGATATGCATCGAAAGAAAAGTTAAGAAAAGGTTTATCGGGAATAAAATTCCACGATGAGTTGAGGTTCAATGATTTGCTCGAAATGTTTCACATCGGGCAAAGCAACGATTTCAACGCTTAGTTTTTTATTATCTACTTTTAACCAAGATGGAGCTGTATATTCTCCCTGTTCTTCTTTATTTTTTGTGAAAACTGAAGAAGATTTCTTGGCTTCGCGTACTTCGATTTTGTCTCCCACACGAACTTCGTATGAGGGGATGTCTACTCGACGTCCATTTACCAGGAATATACCGTGAGAAGAGAATTGTCTTCCCTGGTCGCGGGTCATAGCAAACCCTGATCGATAGAGGACATTATCAAGCCTTCGTTCCAATAATTCTAGTAATTTATCGCCAGTGACTGCTCGAGATCGTGATGCTCGATCATAATATCTTGCAAATTGTTTTTCAGACAATCCAAACATTCGCTTGGCTTTCTGTTTTTCTCGCAATTGTTTTCCGTATTCAGTTAATTTTCCTCCTCGTTTTGCTCCATGCATTCCTGGAATACCCTGATTTCGTTGAAGAATTTTCTGGTATTTTGGCGATCCGAAGAGGTTTACCCCTTCTCGTCTACATAATCGTGCTTTTGGTCCGGTATAACGCATATGAGGTTTTAGAGCTTAGAGTTAATTTAAACTTTACGAATACGACAGGAACGGCAACCACCGTGTGGAACACGTGTTCTATCTGAAATAGAAAGAACTTCAAGTCCCCCATTCATAAGTCCTCGGACAGTTTGATCTCGTCCAGGACCCATGCCTTTGACATAGACCTCGACGGTTTTCATACCAAGAGCGAGAGCTTTTTCAGCCACTTTTTCAGCAGAGATTTGTCCAGCATAGGGAGTGGCTTGGCGTGCACCCTTGTAGCCATTGGCTCCAGGACTACTCCATCCAACAACATTTCCCTCTGGGTCAGAAAGGGTAACAATCGTGTTATTATAGTTCGCACGAATATTCACTATTCCGTGATCAAAACTTTTTCGTATCTTTTTCTTCGTTGGTTTTGCCATATTATTTAGTTGCTACTTTTTTATTGGCAACGGCTCGTCCCCGACCTTTTCGGGTCTTAGCGTTGGTTTTTGTTCGTTGTCCACGAACCGGTAACTTTCTTCGATGTCGGTATCCTCGATAAGAACCGATATCCTGTAAACGTTTAATATCTTGGGATACTTCTCGTCGCAAATCTGCTTCAAGAACAAAATTAAATCCAGCTAAGATTTCTCGGATTTTTTCCTCCTCTTCAGTGGTAAGATTTTTTACACGTTTATCAACACTGATTTTGGCCTTCTTGCAAACAAGCTCTGCTCGAGCAGGTCCAATACCGTAAATATACGTGAGAGCAATCACGAGTCTTTTTTCAGCGGGAATGGTTATATTAGCAATACGCATTAGCCTTGTCGTTGTTTATGTTTTCCGCGAGTAGCTGGGTTCGCACAAATAACTCTTACAACACTCTTCCGTCGAATGACACGACAGAACTTACAAATCGGTTTTACAGATGATCGAACCTTCATTTATTTGAAACGGAAAGTAATTCGGCCCTCTTCGAGATTGTAAGGAGAAAGTTCGAGTCGAACTTTATCTCCTGGAACAATTCGGATGTAGTGCATCCTCATTTTACCCGACAATCGCGCTCTCACGAGGTGGCCCTCGAATCCATCAGCCGTTAATTCGACCTGAAATTCGGAGCCTGGGTAGGCCATTTTGATAACGCCTTCGACCTCTATAAGATCACTATTGCTCATGTGGGACCAAGTCAAAAAGCTGGCGAATTGTAGCGTCGAAAGAGTATCTGTCAAGGAATTTTTTGGAAAATATCAAAAAAATAAATAAGGACGGGGGAAAACCGTCCTTATGAAGCGAAAATTATTTTTTTCTCAACTGAAAGTGCAGAAACCCGTTGAAAACGAGTTCCTGCACAATCTGCACCAGTTTTTTATAGCCACCATGGACGAGGAGAAGTTATTGGATATTCCCTTTCAACTCTTGGTGGGGGGGGTAACACTTTCCTCCTTCTTTTGGGGAATTGGACCAAACGTCTTATCAAGCAGAAGTCGGCGTTCCGCTTTGGTGAGGTTTTTCAATAATTCGGCCATTTTTTTCCGTTCAGAAAAAGGATAGCCGCCTTTTCCATGCATGGGTTTTGGGCCTCTGCCTCTTGATCGTGCCATAAGTCACCTTTCCTTTGTGTTGAAATAAAAAATTAAATATTTAATTATTCAAAAAATAAAAAACTTTTGATGCAGAAATAAAAGAATCGAGTATTTTCTGCTATTCCGAAATAAGAAAGCAGGAAATAACACGCAATAATTAATATTAATTAAATTTTTTGTCAACAAAATCAAATTTCGTCATTCCTGCGGAGGCAGGAATCTAAAACTCTTAGAATGAATAGGTCTGTACTAACATTCGCTTCGTGCTTACTTCGTAGAAGAGGATATCTGACTCCCCTGTCTGCACGGGTGGACGGATAGGTATAGAACGGGGGAGGAAGAAAAATATTTTTAAATATAAAAAAAATAGCTTTTTTGTTTTACGAAAATAATTACTATGCCCTTCGCATGAGCGACCCTATTTTTGACGGTTTAAATGAGAAGCAACGCGAAGCGGTGGAAATTTTGAGTGGACCACTTTTGATATTGGCAGGGGCGGGTTCTGGAAAAACAAAATGCCTTACTCATCGCATTGCAAATCTTATTGCCCACGGAGTTCGGGGAGACAAGATTTTGGCGGTAACCTTCACCAATAAAGCTGCCAACGAGATGAAAACGCGTATTGAACGATTGCTCAAACCCGGGTTCAAAGTAGCCCAGAACCCGGGTTTTGAAAAAGGTTGGGATCAAAAAATGCCAACAGTGGGGACTTTTCACTCCATCTGTGTACGGATTCTGCGTGAAGATATTGAAAAACTCACTTTAAACCCGGGTTCAAAAAACTCGGAACCCGGGTTTGGTATCACGAAAAGTTTTGTCATTTTCGATACCGATGATTCGCAGAGTCTCATGAAGACAATTATGAAAGAAAAGGGATATGACGATAAAGAAATTAAATTCAAAGCTGTTCTCTCTCATATTTCTACCGCCAAAAACCAACTTCTTACTCCCGATGAATATTCAGCATCGGCAGAACCCAACCGATTTACTCGTGCGGTGAAAGAACTCTTTCCGGAATATCAAAAGCGCCTCGGGGAACACAATGCTTTGGATTTCGATGATTTGTTGCAAAAAACAGTACAGCTTTTCGAAGATTCTCTGGAAGTCCTAGAAAAATACAGAAATCGTTGGGAACATCTTTTGGTGGATGAGTATCAGGATACGAACTTTGCTCAATATCGTATGGTGCGGCTTTTAGCAGATAAACATCACAATCTCTGTGTTATCGGAGATGATCATCAGTCTATTTATAGCTTCAGAGGAGCTGATTATACCAATATTTTGAATTTTTCCCGTGATTTTCCGAATACAAAAGTAGTAAAACTCGAACAGAATTATCGTTCGACTTCTAATATTCTCAAGAATGCGAATAGTCTCATTTCTTATAACGAGACAGGACAAGAAAAAAACCTATGGACCGAAAACGAGAAAGGAGATCTTATCGATATCCGAGAGGTTATAAATGAGAGAGAAGAAGGGAATTTCATTGCTCAGCATATTCAAAGCCTCAAAGAATCGGGCGCTTCGAGTTATTCAGATTGTGTGCTTCTCTATCGCATGAATGCTCAATCAAGAGCACTTGAAGAAGCCTTTATGAGATATCAAATTCCCTATCAAATTGTGGGAGGGACTCGGTTTTTTGATAGACGAGAAATCAAAGACATCATCGCGTATCTGAGACTTCTTTTTAATCCCCGAGACGATGTTGCATTTATGCGTATCATCAATGTCCCTACGCGGAAAATTGGGGCTTCAACTATAGAAACCCTCAAAAAATATAGTAGTCATTATACTATGGGACTTTTTGAAGTATTGGAGCAGGTAGATGACATGGACGATTTATCAGATTCAAAAAAAGATTTACTACGGATATTTAGAAATACTATTTTAGAGCTAAAAAAATTAGTAGGGCATGAGCCGATATCTATTTTACTCGATAGAATTATCGATAAAATTCAGTATATGTCCTATCTTGATGATGGGACTGCTGAAGGAGAAATGCGACAACAAAATGTAAGAGAGCTCTTTTCGGTTGCTGGGAAATACGATACGGCCGAAGACAGTTTGGCAGCTTTTTTGGAGGGAGTAGCCTTGATTTCAGACATTGATCAGTATGAAGGAGAGCAGGATCGAGTAGCGATGATGACGGTCCACGCGTCCAAAGGATTAGAGTTCCCAGTCGTTTTTTTACCAGGATGGGAAGATGGGATTTTCCCATCGAGTAGTTCGCAATTCTCTTTGGAACAGTTGGAGGAGGAAAGAAGACTGGGGTATGTGGCGCTCACTCGTGCGCAGAAAAAATGCATTATCACACACGCAAAGTCTCGAATGATTTTTGGAAAAACAGACTATTCTTCACCATCCAAATTTTTATCAGAACTCGATAGCCAATGTATTCACCGAGACACCGTTGTCCCCACGGGGATGTTTTATGGACGAAGAAAATATGATGAAGGATTGGAAAAAGCTAAGTCCGTTATCCTGAGTGCTCCAGCAAAGAATAAAAAAGAAGCAATTTTTGGTATTTCAGGAAATGATACTTCTTTTCAGGTAGGAATGCGTATAGCGCACCGAGAATTTGGCGAAGGAACGATTATTCAGATTTCTGGGGACGTGTTGTCGATTGCCTTCGCTGGACAAGGGGTGAAAAAAATAGTTGGGTCAGTTGCTCCACTGGAAGTGATAAATAATGAATAATCCCCACTTCCCCCTTGCAAAGGGGGACTTAAGGGGGTTTAAACCCTCCCAACCCTGCCTACCGGCAGGCAGGGTCCCTTTACAAGGGGGGAGTTGACACGAAAAATTTTTTCAATACGATTCCTCCGTTCTTTTGGGAATTCCCTTTATTTTGCCAAAGGGCGTGTAGCTCAGCTGGTTAGAGCGCGTCTCTGATAAGGACGAGGTCCGAGGTTCAAGTCCTCGCACGCCCACCATTCAAAGTCCAAATGTACTCTGCTTATGTGCTCCGAAGTCAGAAGAAGGATATTTTTTATATTGGGCATACACAAAATATAGAAAAGCGTCTTCTAGAACACAATTCAAGAGGTAATAAAAAATGGGCAGGACGATATCAGCCATGGATTTTGGTTTATATAGAAAATTTTGAAACACGAGGACAAGCTATGGAACGTGAACAGTATCTGAAAAGTTTAAAAAGAGGCAATAAATGGAAAGAACTGGAGCAAAAGTTTTTGCTCGGTTAGAGCGTCCCGCTAAGGCGGGAAGGTCCGAGGTTCAAGTCCTCGCACGCCCACCATCCTCAATAATAAATAGAACCCCTTGAAATAGGATTTTTTAGTTTCCGTATCTCTTCTCATAAAAATTTTTCACTACTTTGGAAGTATCCTCATCTCGTGCAATCCATTTGAGACGGCTTTTTATATCCATTCTTTTTAATCCTCGTACATGGCTTTTAAGATTTGTTGGAGTTTCCGACAAGACTTCCTCCATATCTTGTTCCAAAAAGTTTTCGAGCCAGTCTTCAAATGATTTTGTTTTTTTGATTCCTGTAGATACTTTATTATTCTTCGTAATATCTTCCTGATTTGATGAATTCACTATTTTGTCGACAAGATCCAGTGTATTTTTTCCAAAATCGGAAAGGATGGATTCCTTGTTTGGAGATTTTAAATATCGAAATGTTTCAGATTCCTTACAAAAATTAGAAAAATCTTGAAGAAGCTGTTTTATTTTTTCATCGAGATCCATAGGAAGCCAATTTAGCATGATTTCGTGTTCTCCGGGATCTGCTTCCATGAATTCGTTTAAATAATAAATAAGGGTTTTGTTTGTTCCTAAATCTGTACGGATATTTCCTTTTCTAAAGAATAATAATATAAAATTTTTCTTTACAGGCATGAGTTCGCTCAAGGATATTTCTTTTATTGAGGGAGTGGTTGATACTGTTCGGAAATTTTCCATATTTCTTCTTTGCTGTTTTTATATAAAAACGAGATCTAGTCAATTTTTTTGGAGAGAATTTTGTTTCCGTTTTTTTTAGTGGATAATGGAAACATGGGAATTGGGAAATTTACTCTTGCCGAACTCAAAGTTCGAAAACACATGACGACTTCGGAGTTTGAGGATTTGTTTGAGAATAACAAAGTTCCTGATTATAAAATCAGAAAAGAGTTGCTTACTCCTGGCTCGGGAAATTTCACGACAGATGAAAAAGATTTCATTGCCACGGTTTTAGGAACAGTTCGAAGCAGAATTGATTGGAGGGATTAATTTATTTCAAAACCCTTATGAAAGTTTGTCAAAACTTCGTAGGTATGCTATAACAAAAAAGTTTTCACTTCCCCAAGCCCACATGAAGACGTTTCTTGTTAAAGTCCCTCAAGACAATCAAAAAACCGCTGGGGCTTTTGAAGAAGTCTTGCGGCATTTGCACGAAACCCTTCGTGGAGAGCATGTTTCGTTCGAATTAGTGGCCATGGGACAAAATATAGGATTTTGTTTTACGGCAGACTCCGCAACGGCGCAGGTGGTTTCTGGACAAATCTATGCATCATCTCCCGACGCGGACATTGTGGAAATTCCGGATTTTACAAAGAATGTTTTAGAGTCTACGAATTTTCTTTCTGCCGAACTTGGTTTGGTGCGACACGATTTATTTCCTATCAAAACCTATAAAGAATTTGATGGAGATTCTCTTTCTGGGGTACTCAGTGTGATGAGTAAAATTATGCCAGGGGAAGGCGTCTGGATCCAATTGGTTGTGTGTCCTACAGAAGATACGGGATTTCATCATTTCAAACTTGGTTGGAGAAAGCGATTCGAAAAAATACGTCATATTTTTCGAGTGAAATATTGGTTCAAAAGAGGAGCTGCCAAAAGTTTTGGAGAAAAAATAGAAGATAAAATTTCAGGCCGACTTTTCCAGGTTTCACTTCGTATTGCTTGTTTGTCAGACAATCCGCAGAAGTCACCAGAAAATAGAATGAAAGCGGTATTGGGAGCTATTTCTAATTTTAATACACTGGATCTCAATCAAATTCGTATAGGAAAGGTACAGCACGGAAGTGGAAGAGCCAAAGATTTCCGTGAACGAAAACTTCGAAATGGATTTTATGTTTCAACGCCTGAGTTAGCGGGACTTTTTCACCTTCCAAACGAAAAAGAAGTTCCGAATATTATTCATGTTCTGGCACGAAGGGCAGAACCCCCTTCAAATCTTCCGACAGATCCTCGAGACAAAGAAATTTCTTTTTTTGGGGCGACGAATTTTCATGGGCAAACAATCCCTTTTGGGATTCGACGTTCAGATCGTCGTCGGCATCTCTATACGGTTGGAAAATCTGGTTCTGGAAAATCAAAACTTCTGGAACTTCTTATTCAGAACGATATTCTCGCCGGAAAAGGCGTCGGAGTACTCGATCCTCACGGGGATCTCATTGATAATGTTCTCAAAATGATTCCGTTGGAGCGAATAAAAGACGTGGTTGTTTTTGATCCAGCAGATTTGAATTTTCCAGTAGCATTTAATCCGATTGAAGATGTTCCTCCAGAACTCAAAATTCGTGTAACTATTGGGTTTATAGAAATTTTTAAAAAACTTTTTGGAGCCAATTGGACACCGCGACTCGAACACGTTCTTCGTTATACAACGCTGGCGTTGCTTGATACGCCAGGGACAACAATTTTATCCATTCTCAAAATGTTGTCTGATAAAAATTATCGACAAACAATTGTGCGAAATATTCAGGATAATGTCGTAAAAAATTTCTGGGTCAATGAATTTGCGGGTTGGTCAGAGAAATTCGATAACGAAGCCATAACGCCACTTCTCAATAAAGTTGGGCAATTCGTTTCCACCAATATGATTCGAAATATTGTGGGACAACCCAAAAATCTCATTGATTTTCGGGATATTATGGATAATCAAAAGATATTTCTCATGAAGGTCTCGAAAGGAATCTTGGGGGAAGAAAATGCAGCACTTCTTGGGGCCATTGTCGTAACCAAAATTTATCAATCAGCCATGAGTCGGGCAGATATCCCTGAAGAGGATCGTATTGATTTTTATCTCTATGTAGATGAGTTTCATAATTTTGCAACGGATACGTTCGATGAAATTTTATCTGAAGCTCGAAAATACAGACTAAATCTTACTATGGCACATCAATTTTTGGGTCAGCTTTCAACAAAAATTAGAACAACGGTTTTTGGAAATGTAGGAGCGATGGTCAGTTTCCGGGTGGGTGGCGAGGATGCCCATATTTTGGCAGAAGAGTTTAATCCTCGGTTTTCAGAGAGAGATATTATTAATCTTGGGGTGCGGGATTTTTATCTCAAGATGTCTATTGAAGGAGAGCTTTGTGAAGCATTCTCTGGACGAACACTCGATATGAATATCCCTCGTGATCATCACGCTCGAGAAATTGTGGAATACACACATACGCATTATGCTCGCCCACTTCAAGAGGTGTTGAATATTTTGCAACAATGGGAAGAAGGAAAATTTGATCCTAAAGTCGATCCTAATAAAAAAGGAAATTCATCATTGGAGGAGGAAGTCGATTTCCAAGAGCCGATTGTTTAAATCGGAGAAGAGATATGGAGAGATTGAAAGAGAAAGTAATTCTTGTTTTTTAATTTATTTTGTGGTATAATAACAAGATAATTTTCATTTATAAGCTTAATGAAAAATCTTATGCACTTCAGCTCCGGCGCACTTTCTCGTTTTTTGTACAACGATGAAACACCTTCTCAAAACGTAGAAAATTCTGGATATTCCAAGGAAATAAATGAACTCCATGAAGACACCAAGGAGCGGTTGAAAGCTCTTGGAACGAACGTAGAGGGGGGGTGGGCAGATTTAATCGACAAATCTTGTGATGTAGCTTTTGAGAAATTTTTTGAACAGTATCAGTCCACGGATTTCTCTAAACCAGAAGAAATCGACAAGTTGAATAAATTCATGCGACATACCGAAGTACAAAAATTAGCAACGGAAAAGCTCGGAAAGGATGTTGGTGCGGACATGATGTTTCGTACGGAAATGGTTGCTCGTGTGAATCATTTCTTGAAGGAACAAGTTTCCATGAGGAAAGTTACAGCAGAACAAGCTTCAGACCTTCTCCTTGGGGGGATGGAACAGATGAAGCAAAAGGACAAATCAGCAAATAATTCCCTTCGCCAAGCATCACGAATGATTAATTATGGTAAAAAAGAAAATCTTTTAGGCGAAACGATTCGAGAACAATTTCGTGGAAATAAACGAAAAGAATTAGCAGAAAAAATGGAAAAGGGCGAGCAGGGAGTGCACATTGAAAAAGGGAAAATAACACTTGGAGGAAAGACGTATGACATTAAAAATTGTGAAATTCTGACGGGCGTTGCTATGGCAGAAATTGATATTCGATTTTTAGAAAAATTTGTTCTCAAAAATGCCATTTTCGCCGAAGATGGGAAAATCCTTGCTCAAATGCAAAATGGGTGCGAAGGCAATCTCGTTGTGCTGAATGTGACCGAGAAAGAAGAAGTTGTAGAACAAACACCACCCCCTGAAGTTGTTCCAGAAGAAATACCTGTAGTTTGTGAGGATTGTGAAATTGATAAAAAGATTTCACTTAAGGATATTACTCCGGAACAGTTCAAGAACTGGTTAGATAATGCCAGTGAATGGGAAGAAAGGGGTATAAAGCGATCTGAAATGGCAGATGCTATCTACAATTATTTTCTTATGGATACGCCTTTGGGAAAGATCTCTCGGAAAAAAGGACTCGTAAACGTGATTTTGGGTGATAGAAATTCTGAAAGCATTGCTTCTGAGGAATATTTGGCCCGATATAAGAAATATTTATCCCTTGATGCAGAAGACCAAGAAAAATTACTCGAAACCTTTACGGGGGAGGAAATTCAAAAGCAAGAACAATCTTTGCAGGAAATGCATGCAGATGCTATCGCCAATAACGGGGTGCTCTCAGAAAAATATCGAGCAGCTATAGAGGCCCAGATGGGAGCGCCTATCAGCGACGATGAATTCCGAAATTTCGGAGAAAGATTGGCATCCTTCACATGGGAAACCATGAAACAATCCTTTATGGCTAGTTTGGCGGCAAGTGCGGTTGCTACCTTGGCGGCAGGAAATCCAGTAGGAGTTGCGGTTGTCTTTGTGGAATTTTTCAGATCGACCATCGGAGCTAAAACAAAACTTGAAATGGTTTCTGTTCGCAAGATGGATTTGGTGGCAGAACATGCTCGCCTTCATAAGAAATTTCAAGACAGATTGGACGAAGCAAAGGGCAACGGAGAAAATCTCCTCTTGACGGCTGTGAGTTTACAAAAACAAGAATTTTATGAATTCCGACTTTTCCAGGCACTTGATCATGAGATAAAGAGAAAACCAACGGAACAACTTTCTCCAGAAGATGCAGCAGTTATTGATGCCTATCTCAAAAAAGCGAGTTCTAATGCAGCGTATGCAGAAAATCTTTATCAAACGGCGTATTCTAGCAAAGAAACTGTTCGTAATAATACTGATGATGTTGCCGAAAATGACGAAAAAATCAATATCACTGACCCGGTTCGTCAGGCAATAGAGAGACGACGATTGACCTATGAAAAATATAGAAAAGAAGTAGGTGATAGGCTTTTTGATGCGGTTGAAGGGCAAGTTGATGCTCAGGATTTAGTTTCAAAAGTCGTTCAAAGAATCGGAGAATTTTTGGGAATGGGAGATCGTGCTGACACTCCAGAAGAGGCTTATGAGGAGATCAATGAGTGGATTTTAGAGTATGAAGAAGGAAGTGATTACTTAGAAATTCGCGATGGGAAACTGCAATTTAAAAATGAATTTATTAAGGAAATGACAGAGTTAAAGAAAGGCGACCCGGAAGAATATGACGATCGTATGCGCGAACTGGATCAAGAAAATAAAAAATATACGATTGCATTGCAACTTCGAGCACAATTATTCAATGCGGCAAAACTCTCTCTTCCTCGAGAAGGGGGAGTGGTTTTCACTCAGTCGGCGGATTTATTGGATCGACTGAATACACAGGTTGAGAGAGAAGCAGGAACCCGAAAAGCCAAACAAGAGACTCTCACAACTGAAGGAGAAAAAGCGAAAGTTGAAAAAGGGATTTATACCAATTTGAAACCTTCCGTGGATAAATATCTCAATGTAGTAACTCGTATTTACGAAGCATTGGATCCAGTTATGGAATTGGGGTCTGGATTTTCTCTTGAAGAGTTAGAACTAGATGGAGATGCGCATCTCTCTTATGTTTTGGGACGAATTCGATCAAATGTTGAAGCCCTGAATAAAGCTTTACAAGATGGAGACAAAGTAAAACTTGTTCAAATTATCGGAAATATTAATCAGGCTACGGAATGGCAATCGGGAAACAATTCAACTTATGAATCAGTGAACTATCTTGAAAATGTGGTTCTCCCAGCTCTTGAGCGAAGAAAACCAGAGGTCGTTCAAGTTCCTGATTGGATGCAGAGGGTTCGAGAAGACGAATATAAAAAAGAAAGTCCGCACACTCTCAAGGTGTGTGAAATGGCTCCGGAAGATTATATAGTTATTCCTTATACCGACGAATCAACTGGTATGCCAATCGGATGGTCATTTGAAGTAGCTCGAACAGACAAGATGCAAACAAAATCAGTTACAGAAAAACAAGAACGCACCAAAACAGAAACAGTTCAAACAGGGGAAACATTTAATCCAAACAAAGAATTCATCACAAAATTTAACGATGACCCATCAAAGTGGACACAGGATGAAATTCAAAAATACATGGATGGTACTCTAGATCAATATCTTGCAGGACTTAGTCCTGATGCCGCTCGAGAAGTTTTGGGACGATTGGGGATTGATCCGGGAAAATTCATCACTCCTGTTTATGAAGATGTGACGACAAAATGGATCGAGACCGTTTCTCGCGAAGCAACTGAAAAAATTGGTGGCTGGACTGCTGACAAACTCAAAACATCTATTCCTGGAATTTTTGGTGGTATGACATGGAGTCAAATTGAAAATCGAATTTGGGATGGGAAAGAAAAAGACTTTGGAACACCTAAAAACGTGAAAGAAGTTCTACAAAAAGGAAACGAAGTAAAAAGTATAAAGAAAATTGAAAAGGCAAAAATTCGTTTTTATGGGCAAGATCCATTTGAGGCGAACCTTTTGGAAGTTACTTTTACTCATAATGGAAAAGAACATACTGCCAAATATCTATCCAAAGATGGGAAACTTCTCTTTGTCGAAGAAAAACAATGGAGCGATGATGACAAAGAACTTATCATTCGTGATGAATCGACTTCTTTGGAAATAAAAAATGGGAAAATCGAGGTTAAAAGGAACGAAAAATAAAAATAATAAGTAATGAATCCTTCACAATTTTCTATTATTATTCCTTCGTGTAACGAGGGGCACTGGCTCCGAGATACGGTTCTCGGAGTTTTGGAAAATACGGACTATCCAGACTTTGAAATTGTGGTTGTTTCTGATGGAAGCACGGATTCTTCAGCCGATTTTTTGAAAAAAGAAAATTTACCCAATGCTCGTCTTATAGAACTCACAAAGTCTGTTGGTGCCGCGCAAGCTCGAAATATTGGAGGACGGGAGGCGAAGGGGGATTTGATAGTATTTCTTGATGCTCATATGAAACCTATGCAAGAGGATTGGCTTCATGAGCTTTCTCAACAACTTCAAAATAAAAAAATTGGGGCTTCGAGTCTTTCTATTCCCCATTTGGAAGATGTAAAAGCAATCGCATATATTTATACGATTAAGGATTTAGCATTGGAACCAACATGGATTACTCCCAGTGACAAAACAAAACCACTCCTCGTCCCGGCTATTTCTGGAGCTTGTTTTGCGATGCGTCGAGAGGTGTTTGTTGTAACAGGGGGTTTTGACGAGGGGCTCCAAAAATGGGGTCGCGAAGATACAGAGTATTCATTACGTCTTTGGCGACTGGGTTATGATTTAATTACGTCTCCTTGTTCAGCTATTGGGCATTCGTGGGAACGCAAAAGAAATTTTGAAATTTCTTGGGAACAAGTGGATTATAATATTCTCAGAACAGCTCTAACCTTGATTTCGCCTCAGTGGCAAAAAGATATTGTCGCGTATCTCAAATCTAAACGATCACAAAACGTACTAAAAGTTCTTCGTTCCCTTGAAGAAGATGCTTTATTTCAAAAACGAAAACAGGAACTCCAAAAGAATTTTGTCAGAAGTTTTGATGAATATATTCAAGAATTTGAAAAAATATTACCTATTTTAAAGAGTTAAAAAATATAAAAATCAAGGAGATAAAGCATGAGTGAAGTGGCAATTGCAAATTGAAAACAGGTCATGTCAATTGCAAAATTTGGAAAACTTTCTACAATCTTTTAGACATTGAAAATTTGCTCATTGTTTTTTATTAATTGTTCCCCATGCCACATTACGAAAGAAATATTAGACTTATCCTATTCCTCATATTACCAATATTAGGATTTCTCTTGGGGTGGAGTTTGAGTCAGAAAACAACAGATAATCACAAAGAAAATCCGATTACGGTGAATATAGAAACACCAACTTCAGTGAAGGAACAATTATTAGATGAACTGAAACCACAAATTAAGCTTATTAAGCGAAACAATAAAGCCAAAGATGTGGATCTTTCTATTTTTTGGGAAACATGGAATTTATTGGAAGAAAATTTCCTTCATCAGGATAGATTTAAGGTACAAAAACAAATCTATGGAGCCGCTCAGGGACTCGTAAATTCGCTAGAGGATCCTTATACAGTTTTTATGACACCAGAAGAAACTAAGAAATTTGAAGAGTCGATTTCTGGGGAGTTTGAAGGTGTTGGAGCAGAAATTGGTATGAAAAAAGGACAATTGGTAATTATTTCTCCTATCAAAGGAGCGCCAGCAGAATTGGCTGGATTGAAATCGGGAGATGCTATCTTTAAAATTGATGGAGAACAAACCCATGGATTGAGCATCGAGGAGGCGGTAACGCGTATCCGTGGACCCAAAGGAGAAAAAGTAGTATTGACAATTTTGAGAGAGGGCGAGAAAAATCCTCTCGATATTACTATCGTTCGAGATAATATTGTTGTAAAAAGTTTGGAATGGAAAATGGAAGGAGATATCGCTGTATTAACGGTATCCCAGTTCGGTACGGAATTAGTACGCGAATTCCAAGGAGCCATGGCCGAAATAGTGCTCCAGAAACCTCGTGGAATGATTTTGGATCTTCGAAACAATGGGGGGGGGCTTCTTGACGCATGCGTAAAGATTGCATCAGAGTTTTTGGATCAACAAGTGGTTGTCCGTACTAAAGGGCGAAAATTTGGAGATAGTGGGGATATCATAAGTAGTCGTGATGGAACCTTTTTGGATGTTCCGTTGATTGTTTTAGTAAACCAAGGTTCTGCTTCGGCATCCGAAATATTTTCTGGAGCTATTCAAGATCATAAGCGAGGGGTGCTTTTGGGGCAGAAAACTTTTGGAAAAGGGTCTGTTCAGAATGTGATTCCACTTTCTGATGGATCAAGTCTCAAGGTTACTATTGCTGAATGGCTTACGCCATCAGGACGATCTATCCAAGAGAAGGGAATTGATCCAGATGAGGTTATAGAACGTTCGGAAGATGACTTTGATAGTAATAACGATCCAGTAATGGAGCGAGCATTGAAGCTTATTGGAACGGATGAAATGAAAGAAAGGCTCTCTTCTGAAGCAGAAAAAGAAGCGACTCCCGAAGAAGAACATCCTATCTCAACTGAAGAATCGGGAGAAGCGCAGGAATAAAAAAAGTTTCTGTTTTCTCGCAATAAAGCGGAAAAATGCTTGCTTTGTCTCTTGTTTTTTGTAAATTTTTGTCGATGAAAAAATTTGTTATCTGGGGGGGGCTTTTAATAATGTTTCTGACGGGACTAGTAAAAGCTCAAAATATTCCCGCTAATATCATACTGATTTTTGACGATCGGTCATTGACCCTGAATTTTACGGCACAGCCAGAATTGCTTCAACAAACTCCCACGCACTTCATTCGTATGGGAAATGTGCGAATTCCAGTTGATCTAAGGGGGGATTTAATTGGATTTAACGAAATGCTCGATGTGCAAACAGAATTTCAGACAACTATTTCCCCAGAGAAACTTCATGACTTTTTTCGATCAGCTTCTATTATTCGCGACAAGGAGGAAAGGAAAACCGTAGAAATACGATTTGATGACAAGGGGAATATTCTACTCGAAGGGAAGCCTCATGATGGATTCGAGATTCAAGAAGAGAAGTTGGTACAACTCATCAATAAGGCTCTTTTGGAAGGGAAAATTTATGTAAGAGTCCCTGCAAAAAAAATATTTTCAGATGTTATTGTTGATCCAAAGCTCCAAGAGCAAGGAATTCAGGAAATCATTGCTGTAGGGGAGTCTAATTTCGCTGGATCCTCTGAAGCTCGACGTCAGAATATTTTTGCAGGTTCTCAGAAATTCAATGGAGTTATCGTTCCCAAGGGAAGCGTTTTTTCTTTTAATAAAATATTGGATTCTGTTGATGAAGAAGCAGGATTTGTAAGGGAATTAGTTATCAAGGGAGAAAAAACGGAAAAGGAACTTGGCGGAGGACTTTGCCAAGTTTCTACAACTGCGTTTAGGGCAGCTTTTTCTGGAGGATTACCGATCACACAACGACGGAATCATTCGTATGCTGTACCTTATTACAAACCTTTCGGACTAGACGCGGCAATTTATTTGGGGGCCTTAGATTTCCGATTCCAAAACGATACTCCAGGAAATATTCTGATCCAAACATTCACGGAAGGAGAGAATCTTTTTTTCGTATTTTATGGAACAAACGATAAACGACACATATCTCTCGAAGGTCCATTTATTTCCAATTATGAAGAAGCTCCCGAAGCCATAGTATATGAAACTGAAGATTTGCCCGTTGGAGCAAGACAAGAAATCTCACAAGGACATGATGGATTTCGTGCTGAATGGATTCGAAGGGTAGAAAAAGAAGGAGCTGTAGAGAGTCAGGCTTTTATTTCGGATTATCGTCCTTGGGCAGCAAAACAAAGGGTAGGAACCAAAAAAGTTTCTCTCCAACCATGATACATATGCTTCGAAAGTACGGTATCCCCACACTTTTTCTAGGGTGGAGCGTGTTTTTATTATGGATTTTTATTTCGTCGCATCCGACCTATATATGGGGGTTTTTACCAGGGACCTATCTTCGAGAAAACGCAATTCGGGCTTTCCCCTTTCTTTTTGGGATGGGAACATTGGTTACTGGGGCGCTTTGGTTGAAAAAACAATCAATCTCATTTGTCTCTATAGCGCTCATTTTTTGGCTCCTATTCTCTGTGGGAATGTGTTATTGGGGGAAACAATTCCATTCTATTGCTGACTGGGGACAGTTTTTTTATATTTTTCGTACGATACTTATCAATATTCTTATTGTAGGGGGAATTTTGTTTTTTTCATTTTTTTGGGGACAACTCATAACCCCCTCTCAAGAAAAGATTGTTCAATTTGGGATAGGCGTTACTTTCCTTTCTCTTTTGGGGCTGGGGTTTGCGTTGATGGGATTCTTTTTTGCACCCATATGGATTCCCTTTATTCTTGTTGGACCGATTTGTTTTTGGAAGAAATTTTTATTTTTTATCCGACAAACGTGTTCACAGTCGATACGGTTTTCGAACATAGAAATATTTTTCATTGGGATTATTGCACTCATAACGATTTTGAATGAGACACAATCATTCCTTCCTTTTTCTTTGGGGTGGGACTCTATGAATGAATATTTTCTAACGATAAAGGTTCTTGCAGAAGAGGGAATGTTAAGATCGGGAATACTTCCTCCATTGGGGGAAGTATTCCTCGCTTTTCCTGCGCAGATTCTTGGAATTTCCGTTGTTCCATTTTTACTCGTTATTTGGGGAATGATTGTTTGGGGAACAGTAGTTTGGCTTGGACAAAAACTCTCTTTGTCGTACACATGGAGCATGATTTTGGCAACTGTTTTTTTTCTTCTTCCCGCAGTGCAATTTCAGTTATCGCGAGATCTAAAAGTTGATTTATTTTTTCTAGAATTTGTATTACTGGGTCTTGGTACATGGATTGATGAAAAAAAAATCATTTCAGGATTTTTCTTTGGCATATCTGCTTTGGCGAAACTTACAGCTATTTGGTTCTTCCCAATATTTTTCATTTTAACAATCATTCAAAAAACTTCGTGGAAAGAAAAGCTTTCTTCAGAGATACTCCTTGTGCTTCCCCTTCTTGTTTGGGGGGGAATGAATTTCTTTTCATCAGGAATGCAGAATGCTTCTTTTTTACAAATCCTAAAAACACCCTCAAAAGCCCCTGTCATTGTTTTAGATACACCCGTCTCGCCGAGCAGTTTTCGAGAAGAAGTTGGGCGATATAATAATTTTTCACAAGGGGGAGGATCCTTGTCTCATATTTTCCGTTCCACAGCCATTCCTGATACTAAAAAACAATATACAGACATTGGCTTTTGGTGGGGGGCGGTGATCCCTTTTTTATTTTTTTTCATCATCCTTAATTGGAACAAAATTTCATGGCAGCATAGAGAATTATTTGGATTTGGAATTACTTTCTTTGGATTTTGGTTGTTCTGGGGAGAGGGTATTGCTTGGTATGGATTCCCCTGGATGATACTCTTTCTTCTTTTATCAGGATTTATTTTCCTTCGAGAACAGACGTTCCCTGTTGGGAAAATTACACGTATTATTTATTGCAATATACTTGCATTTTCTCTTTTATTTGGCTTCTGGAACAGGATTGAAAATACATTTAAACCCTCTTTGGACGCTTCTGTTGTATGGGCATCTTCTCCGGATTCTGAGACAGCAGATCGGCTTTTAAGAAAATTTTTCGAAGAAGAAATAATAGTTACAGATATTCTCAATCAAGATTTGGAAGCAAGGATTTTTCGCATTGGGACAATGACTCGTTTCTGGGTAAAAGATGCTGATAAACGAATTTTTGATGATGCGCAGTTGGATGTGTTTACGTCTTTGGGAGTGGATAATTTTTTGAAACTTCGAAAAGATGGGTTCAGATATGTTCTTTTTGATCAAGCCACGATTGCTATTGAACTCAATTCCAAAGGAAGTCTTCATGAAAAAGTTTTGGCATTTAGACATTTTGCAGACACCAATTTGCAAAAAATATACGAAGGAAATCGGTTGATTTTGTTCGAAATTCCGACTGATGTAGATTATGAGTTAAAGAGTAAACAAGTGGAAAATTCAGAAAAATACTTATAATGTATATGAATGAGAATTCATTTTGTCGGAATTGGAGGGATTGGAATTTCAGCGCTCGCTCAGTTTTGTCATTTGCGAGGAGACAAAGTTTCTGGTTCTGATATTTCTGAAACGGAAATTTTTCCAAGCCTTCGGATTCTTAATATACCAATTTTTATTCCTCAAAAAGAAGAGAATATTACTCCAGATATTGATTTACTCGTATACTCGGAAGCTATTCATTCAGCCAATCCAGAACGGAGTGCGGCTGGAAAATATAAAATCACACAGAAATCGTATTTCGAATTCTTGGGGGAGATTTCTCGTACGTTTAAAACGATTGCTGTTGCTGGAAGTCATGGGAAAACAACCATCACTGGAATGCTTGCATCGGGCTTTCAAACAGCACGGTTTGATGCTTCAATATTTATTGGGTCGACCTTGAGGGAGTTCAATGGTTCCAATTTTCATCGTGGTACAAATGAATGGATGCTGGTTGAAGCTTGTGAGTATAGGCGAAATTTTCGATTTTTACGTCCTGAAGTTGTTGTTTTGACCCAGGTAGAATGGGACCATCCTGATTCTTATCCGACGAAGGAGAGTTATTTTGAAGCTTTTCGAGAGTTTTGTGCAGGGGCAAAGTATGTGATTTTTCACGCGGATGATGAAGGGGCACAAAAAGTATTGAAAAATTTTTCAGGAGTAAAAATTCCTGTGCAAAGTTCTCATTCTCTTAAATTTCAACTTGGAGTATTTGGCGAACACAACAAAAGAAATGGATTATTAGCATTGGAGGCAGCAAAACTTCTCAAGCTTGATGTACGAAAATTCCAAGAAGGACTCTCAAAGTTTACGGGAGCAGGGAGAAGGCAAGAACTTTTAGGAGAAGTGGGGGGAGTGAAAATCTATGATGACTATGGTCATCATCCGACAGAGATTAAAGCCGTTATTACCGCCTTTCGTGCGAAATTTCCACAAAGTAGAATCGGTCTTATCTATGAACCGCACCAATTTGTGAGAACAAGACAATTTTTTGATGAGTTTATAACTTCGCTTTCTTTGGCGGATCAGGTGGCTTTATTCCCTATCTACGAGGCTCGTGATACGGATGAGGATAAAGCGGCTATTTCTATAAACCATATTATCCAAAAAATTCCTCATTCGAGAAAGATTGAGCATTCTGATGAAGTGTACGAATTCTTGGAATCACTCCATAGGGGAGATGTTTTGATTTTTATGGGAGCGGGGAAAATTAGCGGATTTGCGAAAAAATTTCTAGAGAAGCTTTGACTTTCTTCTTCAAAAAAGCAGAATACTTCGTGTTGTCCCCTTGTGGAAGCGATATGACAAGCAAATCTCTTTCTATTTCCAAAAGACAAAAAAGATTGCCGTGTTCGCTTTAGGTAGGCGGGCTCATAATGACAAATAATGTTAATTTTCTTCTCATGGAAAAAATAACAATCAAATCACTCTTCCGAAATATTTCATCGCACCTTGATAAGAATTATGTTGTGCAGGGTTGGGTGCGGACTATCCGATCTTCCAATGCCTTGGGTTTTTTGCAATTGCACGATGGAACTTTTTTCAAACCCGTGCAGGTGGTTTTTGAATCGGGTTTAGCAAACTTTTCGGAAATAGAGAAATTACCTATCGGTACAGCGGTGCGGGTTAAGGGAACGGTAGTGAAATCCTTGGGGGAAGGGCAGGATTTTGAAATCAAAGCCACGAAGATTTCCGTTGAGGCGGCATCTGATCCGGATTTCCCATTGCAAAAAAAACGTCATACATTTGAATATCTTCGTACAATCGCGCATCTCCGACCACGAAGTAATACATTTCAAGCAGTTTTCCGACTTCGATCAGAACTCGCTTTTGCGATTCACAAATTTTTTAATGAACGAGGATTTGTCCATGTTCATACGCCGATTATTTCGACGAGTGACTGTGAGGGGGCGGGAGAAATGTTTCAGGTGACGACACTCGATTTGCACAACATTCCCAAAACCAAAGAAGGTGAAGTAGATTTCCATGAAGATTTCTTTGGAAAAAAAGCTGGACTCACCGTGAGTGGGCAATTGCAGGGAGAAGCCTATGCGCTCGCTTTTCAGAAAATTTACACCTTTGGACCAACCTTCCGAGCTGAGAATTCTAATACTTCTCGTCATGCGGCAGAATTCTGGATGATGGAACCTGAAATCGCTTTTGCGGATGTGAATGACAACATGGATTTGGCGGAGGACATGATGAAATATGTTATCAGCCATGCGCTCGAGAATCTTCCCGAAGAGATGGAATTTTTCAATAAATTTATCGATGAGGGACTTTTGGAGCGACTCAAAAATATTGTTCGTTCCAAGTTTGAACGCATCACCTACACCCAAGGCGTTGAAATTTTGGAAGCGTCAGGTGAGAAATTCGAATTTCCAGTAAAGTGGGGCATTGATTTGCAGAGTGAGCACGAGCAATACATCTGTAAACATTTTGGAAAACCGGTTTTTGTCACGGGGTATCCCAAGGATATCAAGGCGTTTTACATGAGATTAAATGAAGATGGGAAGACTGTTGCTGCTATGGACTTATTGGTTCCGGGGGTCGGAGAAATTATTGGTGGAGCGCAAAGGGAAGAAAGAATGGATGTTTTGAACACACGAATCAAAGAGATGGGGCTTAATCGAGAAGATTACTCATGGTATCTCGAACTTCGCAAGTATGGCGGGGTCAAACATGCAGGATTTGGGCTCGGGTTTGAACGATTGATTCAATACATTTCGGGCATGGGAAATATCCGTGACGTGATTCCGTTTCCGCGGACGCCGAAGAATGCGGAATTTTAATTTGTGGGCTGGCGGCTTCGCCTCCCCCCACATGCCCCCCTCCGAAAGAAGTATTCGCTCGCTTTGGGACCCATCAAGATACCCAAAGCTCGCTCATGACTTTTTTGGATACTTGTTTTTTATGGAAAAAACAATGAAAAACTCCTCCCTTGAAAAGGGAGGTTGGGAGGGTTTAAACCCCCTTAAGTCCCCCTTTTCAAGGGGGAAACCAGTTTGACTTTCCCGCGCATTTCCGCAGAATCTTCAACGCATTACTCATTGTTCATTCTTCATTAATCATTCCAAAGATGTTTCGAACTCATACCTGTGGCGAGCTCCGTGCAAGGTCAGTTGGCAAGCAAGTAACTCTTTGTGGTTGGGTGGGAAATAGACGAGATCATGGAGGACTTATTTTTGTTGATTTGAGAGATAGGTATGGTCTGACACAGGTTATTTTTGATCCACGACTATCGGCAGAATCTCATAGGGTTGCTGAACAAATTCGTCCAGAATGGGTGATTCAAGTTTCAGGGAAGGTGCGTGATCGAGGAGAGGGTCTTCATAATCCAAACCTCCAGACAGGAGATATCGAAGTTGAGGTGCGCGAACTCAAAATTCTCAACAAAGCAAAAACCCCGCCTTTTGAATTGGACAAAGAAATTAAAAACGAAGATTTGCGTCTTGAATATCGTTACATTGATTTGCGCCGAGAACGGATGCAACGAAATCTCGCACTCCGTCACAAAATTTGCCTCGTGATGAGGGATTATTTCGATAAACAGAATTTTCTCGAAGTGGAAACTCCCATCATGGTCAAGGGAACGCCCGAAGGATCGCGAGAATACCTCGTTCCTTCTCGGCTTCATCCAGGAAAATTTTATGTCCTTCCTCAATCTCCCCAGCAGCTCAAACAATTGCTCATGGTGGGAGGAACGGATAGATACTTCCAGATTGCACGATGTTTTCGTGATGAGGATCAACGGGGAGATAGGCAACCAGAATTTACACAATTAGATTTGGAAATGAGTTTTGTGGAACAGAATGATGTGATGGACACTGTCGAGGGGATGTTTTATGAATTAACGAATCAGTGTGTGCCAGAAAAAAATTGGAAAAAATATCTCAAGGATGGGACATTCCTTCGCCTTACTTGGAGACAAGTAATGGAACGGTATGGATCCGATAAACCGGACTTAAGATTTGGAATGGCTTTTACCGATATTACCGATATTTGTAAGGAATGTGGATTTGGGATTTTTGAAAAAGCGGAATATGTTACAGCCCTTCCCGTTTCCAAAAAATTGGGAGAACTTTCTCGCAAAGACATCGACGATTTGACGGACCTTGCCCGACAGCATGGAGCAGGGGGCTTGGCATGGATGCGTGTGGGAGAAGACTCTGGGCCTGTTGCAAAAAATGCCAACAAAGAATTCATTGATGCACTCCTCAAAAAAACAAAAGCTGCTTCGGGAGATTTGATCTTCTTTGGAGCAGGGGAATTTATCAAAGCCGTGGAGCCCTTGGGAGCGGTTCGTTCAAGTTTGGGAGACAAGTTTGGACTCAAGGACAATAAAGAATTTTCCTATCTGTGGGTCTACGATTTTCCGCTTTTTGAACGCAAAGATGATGGTTCTATTCAGGCATCTCATCATCCCTTCACAAGCCCTCATTTGGAGGATGTGAAATATCTCAAATCAGATCCCCTCAAAGTCCGATCATATGCGTATGATGTTGTTTTGAACGGAGTAGAACTCGGAGGAGGATCAATTCGTATTCATGACCCAGAATTGCAACATACAATGTTTGAAGTTTTGGGATTGACGGAAGAAGAAACTCAGCGACGATTTGGACATATTTTGCATGCATTTCAATACGGATGTCCTCCGCATGGAGGCTGTGCGATGGGACTGGATCGAGTGGTAATGATGTTTGCCGATGAACCCAACATTCGTGAGGTTATCGCCTTCCCCAAAAATCAATCTGCACAAGACCTTATGCTTGGGGCTCCTGCTGCTATGCCTGAAAAAGAACTAAAGGAGCAGAATATTGAAATAATTAAGAATTAAGAAAGAAGAAAGAAAATTATTCCGATAAAAAACTCATCATCCTCAAGTATTCTTTTTTATACAAAAGGATCGAATTTCCATTGCTTTTTTCTCAGAAAAATGGTCTCATTTTCGTGATGAGAAAATTCGTTCTAGCTTTCGGCTTTGGTCTCCTTTTGGTAGGGTGTTCTGTTTCCAATCCTACGAACAAGCTCTCTTCTGCATCAAATGAAGATATGCAACAAGTAGAAATGCCTGAAGGAAATGTTTCAGAGGAGACTTTGCCCGATGGAGTAACCGAAGAAAAGGTTTCCGATAAAACAGATGCCTACTGGGTTTCTTTGACGTATCCACAGTGGAAAGACGAAAAATATAATGTTCTCAATACAGCTATTGCGACACTCATTGATACGGAATTTAATGGGTTTGTAGAGCAAGAATTTTTTCTAGATGAATCTTCTGCGGCCTATGGGCAATATCATCTCGCCAATGTGTACGAAATTACGGCTTACACGCCCAATATGATAAGCGTGAGATTTGATTTTGCTACATACACAGGAGGGGCACATGGAATGCAGTATAGCCGATCGGTGAACTATGCTTTGCCAATCGATAAAATAATTGAAATAGGACTTATGGAAGAAGCTTTACCTGGATTTTTAAATATGGCATCCAATTTTTGTTCGGTGCAGATTACGCAAGATTTAGGGGAATTTTCCGACAAAGCCATGATTGCCGATGGACTCGCTCCAAATGTTCAGAACTTTGCTACGTTTACTTATGTTGGAGATGAAGCTTTGGAATTTACATTCGATCCCTATCAAGTTGCGCCTTATGCGGCTGGACCTCAAGTATGTTATATTGAGCTCGAGGAATTCAGAAAAGCTCGCGAAGCACAAGCTCAAAACGCAGAACAAAATACAACAGAAACATCAGTTCCAATGGAAGAAGATGTTACAGAATAAGAAGTTACTTCTTCATCTTTCCTTCGAGTTCTACGATTTCATCCCGTAGTACAGCGGCTCGTTCGAAATCGAGGTTTTTGACTGCCAAATCCATTTCGGTTTCCAACTCCACAACCATGTGTTCGATTTGTTCTCTTTTTTGAAGTTTTTGGAAATTTCGTTTTGGTCCTCCAGCAAGATCGCGAGAAATGTCCACAATGGCTTTTTTAATCGTTGTTGGGGTAATGCCATGTTTGGTGTTGTAAGCCACCTGGATGGCTCGTCTACGGTCGGTTTCTCCAATGGCATCACGCATAGCATTCGTTTTTCTGTCTGCGTACATAATAACATGTCCTTCAGAATTCCTTGCCGCTCGTCCGACGACTTGAAGTAGTGCATCTCGGCTTCTTAAAAATCCTTCTTTATCTGCATCCAAAATACAAATTAAAGAAACTTCTGGAAGATCAAGGCCTTCCCTCAAAAGATTGATTCCCACAACTACTTCTATCTTTCCAGTACGTAATTCCGTAAGAATTTCGATTCGTTCCAGTGTTTCAATTTCAGAATGTAAATATTTGGCTTTCACCCCCGCTTCTATCAAATATTCAGAGAGATCCTCGGCGGACTTCTTGGTAACCGTTGTTACGAGAACACGATCTCCTTTTGTCGTCGTTTTTTTAATTTCATTCAATAAATCATCGATTTGATGTTTTGTAGATCGGATTTCTATGCTGGGATCAACGAGTCCGGTTGGACGGATTATTTGTTCGACAATGTCCTTGCGATCACAGTGTTCGTATTCGTATTTTCCAGGAGTGGCGGAAACATACACTGCTTGATTTACGCGTGACTCAAACTCTTGGAACCGGAGTGGACGATTATCCATTGCCGATGGCAAACGAAATCCATGCTCAACAAGGGTTTCTTTTCGACTAAGATTTCCATTAAACATTCCTCCAATTTGGGGAATGGAAATATGAGATTCATCAACGAAACATAAAAAATCCTTTGGGAAATAATCCAAGAGAGTTGACGGGGGATCTCCGGGTTGTTGATCTGTGAGGTAGCGAGTGTAGTTCTCTATACCATTGACGTACCCCATTTCTCGGAGCATTTCGATATCATAGGTTGTTCGTTGTCTGAGTCGGTGTGCTTCGAGATCTTTCCCCATTTTTTTGAGTTCGGTAAGTCTTATCTCTAGGTCTTTTTCTATTTCTATGACTGCTTTTTCGATTCGATCAGGAGTTGTAACTTGATGCTTTGCTGGGAAAATAATAATTTCAGAATGATCTCGGATATATTCTCCCGTAAAAGCATCAACTTCGGTTATCTTATCAAGATTGTCTCCCCAAAATTCAAGTTGGTATGCTGTGTCAAAATTGGGAGGGAAAATAGTAATAACATCTCCCAATACTTCGAAACTCCCTCTTAGAAGATCGGTGCTGGTCCGCTGATATTGTATATCAACAAGATTTCGCAAAAACTGTTGTCGGGGATAATCCTTCCCTTTCTCTATTTTTATCGAAAGAGCTTCGTACGTGCTTACGTCTCCCAATCCATAAATACAGGAAACAGATGATATAACAATAACATCTCGGCGGGTGAGAAGGTTGATGGTTGCGGCATGTCTAAATTTTTCAATTTCTTCGTTAATAGTGGCCTCTTTTTCTATGAAAGTATCTGTTTTTGGAAGATATGCTTCTGGTTGGTAATAATCGTAATAACTTACGAAATAACTCACGGCGTTATCAGGAAAAAACTGTTGGAATTCGGCACAAAGTTGTGCAGCTAGAGTTTTATTGTGTGCCAAAATAAGTGTCGGACGTTGTACCTGTTGGATAATATTAGCCATGGTAAATGTCTTTCCTGTGCCGGTTGCACCAAGAAGTGTTTGATGACGAAGTCCGTTTTTGAGGCCACGAAGAAGTTTCTCAATGGCCAGAGGTTGGTCTCCTGTTGGCGAAAAACTGGAAACAAGACGAAAATTTGGCTTATCCATAATTTAATTGCAACTGATACTGCCGCAAAAATCGATTTTTATCAAGAAGAACTTTTCTCGGGGGATTCTTTTGCACCATAAATGAAAGAACTAGTTACGAGAGAGAGTTTTTCCACACGCAAAATTCAAGAACTAATTTTTGTATTTATCGATAAATTCTTCGGCAATAGATTTCCCTTTTTCTAGAATTTTTTTTGATATTTTTTGGGTGCTTTTACGTCGTTCATCCGAGGTAAAAAGAAAAGACAACACCGATCCCACAGCCCCGCCGACGATAAGTCCAGTAAGGAGCCCGCCCGATTTCTTTTTTTCTTCTTCCATGAAATTTGAATTATTCTTTATATTATACCACCTTTCAGTGTTCCGTGTCAAATAATACGCGGAGTTTTGCTCCACATTTTCTCTGTAAAATGTCTACTATTGCTTGGAAGTTTTTCTCAATGGTTTGTTCATCAAGAGTTTTTTCCTGTGATTGAAATTTAAGGTGAAAAGCAAGATTTTTGAGAGTTTTTCCGATTTTTCGATCATCTTGGAATTCATCAAAGAGTTCTACGGATTTCAATAATGCAGAAGCCTCATACATGAATTTCTCTACATCCTGCATAAAGACTTTTTCATCGAGTACGATTGATATATCTCTTGATACTGTAGGAAATGGTGACAATTTTTGATATTGAATCTCACTTTTTTGTGAAAGAGAGAGAAGTGCTTCCACATTGATTTCCACAAAAACGATGTTGGCATTTTTGACTGGAAGATTTTGTGGATGGAGGGTGGCTATAATTCCAATAGGTTCATCAGAAATAATGATTTCGGCACATTTTGCAGGATGACAATATTGGGGGATATCTTGAGGAACTCGGAATTCCGCATTGGCGTACCAAGAAGTAAGAAATGCTAGAAGGTGTGATTTGAGTTCAAAGAAAAGATTGTTTTCACAGCCATCTATCTCACCGAGGAGAAGATTAAAATGAAGGGTCTCTTGGGGAAGAATTTCATTTGTGAGGGGGCGGTATATTTTCCCGATTTCCAATAATTGAAGTTTTTTATGCGTTCTGAGCTCAGATTCAATGTTTCCAATCATATTAGAAATCAGTGTCTGGCGAAGTTTTTCGTGTTCAGAGGAGAGGGGGTTCTGAACGCAAACGTAGTTCGTATTTCCTGTGAATTGAGCATCTTTTTCGTTTACGAATGAATAATTATAGACCTCCATAAACCCTCGTGCTGCAAAGAAATCACGAATACGCCATTCAAATCTTCGTAGAGCATTTGAACGAGGAGGATTGATGGGAAGTGTTGGAAGGACAGGGAGGATGTTTTCAAACCCATACAAACGAACGACTTCTTCAATTAAATCTTCGGGAATAGAAATATCTTTCGTAGCACGCCAACTGGGGACTTCCACTCGGAATAGGTTTTTATTGGGTTTTACTCCGAACCCGACTGATTGGAGTTTGTTTTGTATTTCTTGGTTCGTAACAGGGATGCCCGAATGCATCCGTACATATTGAGGATTCAAATCGATGGTTATGGGTTTGGATTTTATAGGATATTCATCGGTCAGGGGACCTATGATTTCTGCTTGAGGGCAAGAAGAGAGAATGTATTCAACAGCATGCAAAAGGGCTCTCTCGCAGAGAGCGGGATCAAGTGATTTTTCATAGCGAATGGAACTGTCAGAACGAAGTCCGAGCCGAGTAGAGGTGCGACGAATAGCTACGGGATCCCAGTTTGCACATTCCAAAATAACCTCCGTCGTGTTTTCGGTTACCCCAGAAAACTCTCCGCCCATAATGCCTGCGATAGAGAGTACTTTTTCTTCGTCGGCAACAACCGTGTCTGCCGGGGTGAGCTGATATTTTACTCCATCCAATGCTACAAGGGATTCCCCTTGTCGCGCTTGACGAACAATAATACTGCCTTTGACATGTTTAGCATCAAATATATGCATGGGTTGTCCGAGCTCCAAAAGTACAAGATTCGTTACATCGACGAGATTGGAAATGGCTCGAATATCAAGATTTTCAAGACGAATTTGTGTCGTTATTGCTGATGGGTGGACATGGACTCTAGAAATACGCAATCCACAAAATCGACGACAAGTATTCGTTTCAATTTTTACCCGAACAGAAGTTCCTTTGGAAGGAAGTTTTACTTTTGGATTTTTGAGAAGTAGTTTTTTCCCAAAAATGGCGGCAAGTTCGCGGGCTATCCCTTCGTGTCCCCAGAGATCTGGACGGTGAGTGAGGGATTTGTTATCGATATCAAAAAGACTATCACCAAATTCTTCACAGAATTTTGGAAGACAAATCCCGAGTTTCGTAGAAGCAGGAAGCCTCAATAATCCCTCATTTTTCATGCCGAGTTCTCGATTGTCAGCAATCATCCCTTCGGACCTTGTGCCTCGGATTTCCGTGTTTTTGATTTCCAGTCCAGATTTGAGTTTGGCTCCATCAATGGCAATTGGTAAAATCTCTCCTTCACGAACCTCATGAACCTGTCCAAAAACAATCTGCTTTTTTCCCAAAGCTCCACAGTCAAACTGTGCTACAGATAATTTTTCAGAACTTGGATGATGTTTGTGGGAAAGGAGTT
Organism: Candidatus Altimarinota bacterium; assembly: GCA_021736215.1. Classification (GTDB taxonomy): domain Bacteria; phylum Patescibacteriota; class Gracilibacteria; order UBA4473; family UBA4473; genus JAIPGI01. The sequence continues at coordinate 44,474 of JAIPGI010000004.1, read as the reverse complement.
TTCCCGTCACAACATTTTCAAAATAATTTTTGAGGGAAATCACTTCTTCTAATTCTGCCGTATGTATGGTGATAGAATTGCCAATCGTTTCGGCATCTAATTTTCCGAAGTCAACGAATTCACGAAGCCAATTCAAAGATACTTTCATTATTTTTCACGGAAAGAATAACAATTTTTTGTTTTTTGGCGAGCGATTTGACAATTAGGGCTAGTTAATTTATATAAATAAATATAAATTTCTATATTCCTATGGATAAGTTGGAACATCAGCCCAAATTCCCCATGGAAAACTTTCCAGAGGAGACCTCTCCCTTTGTTTTTCATATGGTGAAAATAGTTAGTAATGCTGTCAAAAATGGATTGAAGCTTTCTTGCGAGGATGAGCAAGACTTAATAACGCTCCTGTTGAAGTTTGTTGAAATAGATAATTCTCAGGAAGAGGGTTTTTTAGAAAAAAAGCTTACTGCTAAAAAAGATATTTCTTCTCGTGTTTTTTCTATTCTATTGAAAAATTCGGAATGCGAACTTCCTGATTCAGAAAATTTGAAAAAAGAATCAATCCGTGCTTTTGAGAATCGTTGGAATATTGCCGCTGGGGAAAAAGGATTTTCTATCATAACCGTCAATAGAAATGAAAAAGATCCAACGACAGTAACAGTTACTTTGGGACATAACGGCGGACAATCGAGCTTTTCCCTTGATATGTATGCACTTGATTCTTTTAAGATCCCTTCAAATCAAAAAGAGCTCGAGATTCTTCTGAGCGGTACTTTATAATATGTTCCGAAGGGGGGTTCCTAGTTTCGCTTCTAAGTTTTCAGGGAGAATCCAAATTTCTCCTTTTTGTTCACCTGCAGGAGATAGATTAAGTTCGCTTCGTGCACAAATCATGCCCCGGCTTTCAATCCCTCGAATGGATCGAATACCGATTTCAAAATCTTCCGATAATTTGGCTCCTACGGTTGCAACAGCCACGATAATGCCAGCACAAACATTTGTGCCTCCACAGAGGATTTGTTCTATTTTTCCATTTCCAATATCGGTTTTGGTAACACGAACCTTGGTAATTTCTGGGTCGGGATGAGAAACGACTTCAAGGACTTTTCCGATAACAATGCGTTTATCAATATTTTTGAGTATCAAAAGGTCTTCCTTTGTAAAATTGAGGGGATTGTTTTTGTTTTCAGGAGAAGAACAGCAACACCCGCAACAAGAAGATTCTTTGAAACCGAATATTTTTTTCCAAAAACTCATGATAAATAGATATTTTTTTCATTCTACGGAAAAACGGAAAGAAGCAAAGATTTATTTGACGAAAGGCTTGGGAATCATAGAATCGCTTGGCTTTTTTTATAGGATTCTCAAAAAATAGAACATTTTATCAGGATTTTAGGCGAAGATAAAACAAGTGAAATCTCGACTTATAGAGGTAGAGTAAGTAAAATCATTAACGATAGAAGCCAGGGTAGCTCAGTCGGTAAGAGCGTCGGATTCATAACCCGGAGGTCGGGAGTTCAAATCTCCCTCCTGGCACCAGTTAAAAAACGTATTTGTAAAAGGCTTGTAAATCATTAAATCCTCATTAAAGGAAAGGGATTCTTCCGTGTCTTTACTGTTGACAAAATTATTATTTTTTGATAAAAGCGGGGTGCGAAATGGGAGATTCTGATCCGATACCTTTGGATGATGCTTTTGAGGGAACTCAAGGCTCTGATTTCTATGATTTTCCAGATGGCGGGAGAAAACTTCCTATAGAATTAGAAAAAAACAATATTCTTCATGTCAACACGAGTAAAATCGAAGAAATTTTGAATATATTGGTTCTCAGGAACAAAGATGATCTACCTGATTTTCATGATCAGGATTTAGGTATTGAAACCCACTCACCAGATTTTCAACAAAAAGAAAACAATGAATCTAAAAAATTTATAAATTTTCTTAAAAATATAATTTCGAAAAATGTTCAAGATGTGTTGGCTTTAGAATCAATAGAGCAACAAGAGTTGTTTCAAGAGGTTTTGACAAATCCGCAAATTTTTTCTCTTTTCCTGAAATTTTATCCAGAGTTTTTCGAAAAAAATGGAGAAATTTTCGCAAAGAAAGAAAACTTTCCTAGATATTTATATCAGAAAGGGGTTTCAGCAATTCAAAGTTTGGAGGGTTTTAAAATGGGTGGAGATAAATTTTTAATTGAAAACATACTTTCCGAACCGCCACAGGGAATACAAGGAAATGTAGATGTTTTTTCGGATCCGTTGGAGAAGCTCCTTGTGACAGTACTAACTGAAGAATATTCCGATACAAGCGATAAAGAGAAAAAAAGAGAAGAGGAGCGATTTCGTAGTATGTTTCGTAACATATGTGAACTTGAAACGAAAGTAATTGAAAATTTTGGCGCGGAATATCGACTTATTGTGATTTTATTATTACATTCTTTGGATTTTTATTTTGGTAAAGTAGAAAGAATGATTAACATCCAAATTGGTAATTATGGGCATCTTGACCAAAAAGATCAGAATGGAAAACCATATTTCCCAAGCCATCTCTTAAAATTCTTTGTAAATTATGCAGACATATCTCAAGAATTAATTCGAGATTTTCCAATTGATAATTGTCAGAAAGATATAGAAACAAGAAGTCATAATATGTTCCACAGGGTTCTTAACTCAAAAGAACTTTTGATAACACATGAGCGAGGAGAAGCGCTCGTGAACCTTTTTGAGGTACTTGTTAAAATTGTTAAGAAAAATCCAGAAAAATTTCCTTGGTTTCCATTTTCGGAAGATTTTCTTCAGGATACTCCGTTTGATAAAAACTCTCTTACTGAATTAATTGCCCCCGAAATTCCAAGAGCAGATCTTGTCCAATCTTTAAAAGAACTAAGCCTCTATAAAGACATTCGGCAGTACGAAGATTTATCAAAAATACTCTTTGATTATAAAAAATCATTAATAACTAATGTTCATGAAGATAAACAGATAAAAATTATCAAAAACATGAGAAAGGGAATTAAAAACGCATTCCAAGAATTAAAGGAATCCCAACTTTCATATGATGATGATATTTCGGATAATGAAGTCGTTGAGGTTTTCGAAAAATTAGTTAACTATTTGGGAACAGGCTTGCAGGGATATGGTATAAATATTCCCAACACTCATAATTCAAAAGAAATCGATGAATATAATGTCCCATTAAATCCTGAACACTTGGCATTAAGTAAAATGCATATCTTTTTGAGGTTACTCCATCCCAAAACGATAGCTCGGAATGTCAATGTTCAGAAACAGGCCATTGAATTTATTGATTACGTTCGAAAAAATATAAACATTCTCTCAGAAAACGAAAAGAATCTGCTTATTCTTTCACTAGAGAAGTTGTTTTATAGAAAAGTTGGGAAAGAAAATTTCGATTTGGATATGGACATTCCATTGAAGATTTTAAAGGAGAAAAATAAATATTCTTTGAGATCTCTTTTAGAGGAGTTGTCACTTGAGAGTTTTGATGATGATATTATCGCTCAAGGGATTCAGTTTGATGCTTTCCAACATAAATTCAGAAAAGGGAACGAACCATTGTTTCCGTTATTAGGAAGAGATATGCTTGAAATGGGATATGATGACTCGCTCGGAAACAATTTAAATAATGCAGAAAAAGGTATTCCGAGGGAATATCTTTTAAAAACGGCAAAGAGACTGATTAAAGCGATAAAAAAAACGTCACTTGAAGACAAGAGTTTCTACGAAAAAACGTTAAATTTTTGTAAAGAAACGATGTCAAAATGTTTTCAGGCATATGATAGAGGGCGGCCAACACATACTTTTTATATTGATAGTACTGCGACAACGGCCTTTGAAAGATTTTTTTCTCAGTGTATAGATTTCGGACCGAATGATAACGCTGTTTTTTCAAAAGAGGAATATCAGAGTATTATTAACGTTCCGTTAAGTAAAAATAGCGAAGGAGTGAAATTTTTTGATTTGCATACAAGCGAGGCAAATGGAGATATGCGAGCGGCTACAGGAGAAGAAATATTTGAAAGGATTTGTTCTCGGGTTAATAAAAATACAAAAATTATTGTTTTAAGCTCGCTTACTCGCTTTGGGAATGTCCCATTGTCAAACAAAACAAAAAAAAATGGAAAAATCTCTTCGCTTGTTGCACTTCGAAATGCACTGAAAGAAAAGTATCCCAATATTCCATTAATGATTGATGGTTCGCAAGCTATTGCAAGAACGAGAATGGAGCAATTGAATGCTCTCAATCCAGATATTTATTTATTGAGTGGGAACAAAGCAATGGGGACAAAACAAGCTGGATTCATCGCCTTGTCAAAGCCTTTAGAAGAGAAATTGTTTAGAATGGGACATTCATTTATTTCACAAGAAAATTCTTCGACTATTCCTTTAGAAGAAAGCGTAGCCTTTGCATTAGGATTACTAAGGCTAGCAGGGAAATCGGATCCTTTTTGCCTAGAAGGTAATTTGGGAGAAAACAAAAAAAAGACACTTCATGAAAAAATAAGTGAAAAAATGAAATTTTTGACAACTTATACGCTTAAGAAATTCCAAAATTATTCCAGTGAATTTGTAAAACAAAACACTCAATTAGTGAAGGAATACATGGCTTCGAAAGATTACCAAGAAAAAAATATACGACCAGAAGAATTATTTTCCTGTAAAATATTTAACCCTTTGCTAGAAGGGTCAATTAAGGGAGGTATGGTTGTGCTCTATTTCCCCAATATCAGTAGTGAGAGACTTTCGAATAGATTAAAAAAGGATGATTTTGAAGTGAAACCCTGTCTCGGTCCTTTGATACATCCGATAACGGGCAACACTGCTCGGAAAAAAATGGTTCGAATTTCCTTTGATTATTTAACAGAGACCAAAGACATTGATGCCATTTTTGAGAAGATACTAACTCTTCATGGAGAAATCTTGAATCAAAAATTACAAGACCCAGAAAAGATGGAACATATTTGGAAATATATAATACTGAATCATGATTATGACCCGATGGATTGGTATTCAGATTAGTTCGTTGTAGCTTGACGAAAGAGTTTATTGAGAGTATAGCCAGTGTGTTCTAACGACTTTTTCATGCTGAAAAAAGTACTTCAAGAAATCGGCTTAGATAGTAATGAAGCAAAAGCGTATTTGTCGTGTTTAAAGCTTGGAACCCAGGAAGTTCAAGTGATTGCCAAAGAAACGGGCCTATCCCGTTACGATGCGGCGATTGCTCTCGCTAATCTTTTGGATCGAGGATTTGTCAGTAAGTTTGTAAGAGGGAAAGATTTTTTTACTCCAGAAAGTCCTAATGTTATCTTAAAAATTCTAGAAAATAATAAATTCGAGCTAGGGGAAAGTATTAAAACGTTTAAAAAAATACTTCCCCAATTCAATGATTACATTAATCCAGAGGTGACTCAACCGGAGATTTCTTTTTATGAAGGAAAAGAGGGAATTGTTGCGGCATATGAAGATACTCTTACTTCCAAGACGGATATTTTAGCCATTGTTTCCATTGAAGATACAGAATCTTTTTTCCCTAAATATGTTCCCAATTATTATCAACGAAGGAAAGCGGCGGGAATATTTATAAAAGCGCTTTTTGCGGATTCTACCAAGGGTCGTGCACGGCAAAAAAAAGATAAAGAAGAATTTAGGAAAAGTAGACTTCTTTCTCATAAATTAATGAAATTTCATATCGAACTTAATATTTATGACGATAAAGTTTCTTATTTTTCTATTAAAGAAAGTATGGCGATTATAGTAAGAAGCAGAGTTATCGCCGATAGTATGCGCGAAGTTTTTGATCTTTGTTGGAAAACAGCAGAAATATACGAAGAAAATTTGTCTCTCAAAAAAACATTGAAACAGAAAAACTAGATATGCCCTTCTCGTGCCTTATAAAGAGAGTGACTTGCAGGGCCGAATTTTGCTATGGAGTCCATACTCTCGGTTCTTATTTGGAATTCTACGGTGTTTTTTTGAAGACATTGTAAAGTTGTGTGAATACTTTGATATTGATTCGACTTTGGTTGTTCAATATAATCCTTCAACTTTTTGGGATAATGGGGCCATAGATGATGGAGTATTTCCAATACTTGATAGCACTCAGAAATTGTTTTTACAATAATTCGAAAAGCAAAAAAATCGGTAACATGATTTATATTTTGTCCCTTTAATTTCATTTTTTTATATACGCCGTAAACATTCTTTTTTCGATATACGATTTTAAAATCATTTAATCCACTTTTTTGAAATTGATACCTAATAATTCCTATAATATCCGTAAACAATTTTTGATAAATTTCTGTTTGTTTTTGTAGTAACAGTGCGGTGATATCGTATTGATCCTTGTTTTTTATTCGGAAGGCCTCATCTTCTAATATATAACGGATTTTCCAAAGTCCGAAATTGTCAGCAATGAGTGTCAATAAATAAATATTTTTTTTGGATATATTTTTCGAGTTTTGTAACAAAAATATAACTTCTAATAAAAGCAATGTGACGGTTTGACTAATTTCATGCAGAGGATCTGTGATATCACTAATTCTCTTTAATTCTTTTGTATCTCCTAAAATATTGAGGACACTTTCTTTTATGTTGTAAATATCATCGCTCATGTATTCCTTAATGCGATATTCGTTTTTTTTAAGGATATGGATATTGCTCGGTAAAAAATAAGCTCGCCATACTTCGGAAGAGAGGATGATTTTCCCAAGCTTTAGAAACCATTCTTTTTTTTGATTAAATTCTTTCAGGGAACAGCTTTCTCCCTTGAAAACCTGTTTCACTTGGAGAATGAGTTTGGGGAGCGAAATACCTTCTAAAGGAGATACTTTAGACATCTTAATTTTTTGTTTATACAAAAAAATTTTTATTTCAACCCAATTTGGTCCTTAATCTTTTCAATGGAATCAATGGCGATTTGTAGAAAATCGTCCAAAGGAATCCCTAATTTTTCACATTCAGCAATAACATCACGATTTACTTTAGCGGCAAATGCTGGGGATTTAAACCTTTTTTTCAGTCCTTTTACTTCCATGCCAGTAATACCACCACGCATGAGCGCATAAGCATAAATTAATCCCGTTACGGTTTCGCTCGCGGCGAGGGCGTGTTGAATGGATTCATTTCGGACACAGTCCTTGAGTCCAGCACAATCAAATCCATATCCATGAGAGACGACTGCTTGGATGAAAGCATCATCAAACCCAGATTCTCTTAATATATCAGGAGCTTTGGTGAGATGTGTTGCGTCGTTGTCTTTTGTGATTCCCCAATCAATGTCATGAAGAAGGCCGAGCATGCCGTAGTATTCCTCGTCCTCCCCTAAATGACGAGCAACTCCACGCATAACAGCCTCACTTTCTAAATAATGGCTGAGATCGGCCACATGAGAGTTGTGCTTCTGAACGAGTTTCCAGGCTTGTTCGCGAGTGATGGGCAATTTCATTTTTTAGCCTTTTTATCCTTTTCTGGAGCATCTTGTACGAAATGAGTCAGGAAATTGTTTCCAGAAAATCCGACATAAATCATCCCTACTGCGATAAGAGCGAGAAGAACTGTTCCGAAACTTCCCAAAAAGGCGGCCAAAAGAATGACAACTCCGACAAAAACAATCATGCGTCGATCAATTGGGAGATGTACGATTTTCGTTTCGAGGTCTTTGACCCCTTTTTCAACGCTTTCAAAAGCATTCTTTCCCATGTCTTTGACTTGGTCTGTAGGAGAAGAAGTAGGCTTTGCTGGGGCGGTATTTTTTTCTGCCATGAGAAATAAGTGAATATTGACTATCTTTATGGTATAACCTGGCGCGATGAAACGCAACTTTTGGTCAAAACTTTCTCGTCCAATTCTCGTGCTCGCTCCCATGGCGGGATATACGGAAAGTCCATTTCGTCGACTCGTAAAGGAAATAGAGCCAAGTGTCGTGCTTATTTCAGAGCTCATTTCAGCAGAAGCTTTGAGACGAAAAAACGAAAAAACGATGCGTTTAGCAGAATTCGCACCAGAAGAAAAAAATTTCTATTGTGTGCAACTGTTTGGAAAGGATGAAGATGCTTTTTTGGATGCGGTAAAAGTAGTCGAAGACATGGGAGCGGATGGGGTAGATATCAATTTGGGATGTCCTTCTCCCAAAGTTATCGGATCGGGACATGGATCGGCTTTGCTCAAAGATCCTTGCACGACAGCGCGTCTTATTGAAAAGATGGTTCAATCAACGCATTTGCCGATATCGGTCAAAATGAGACTTGGTTTTTATGATGACAAGGACCTCATCCAGGCTGCTAAAAATTTTGAATCAGCGGGGATTTCTTCACTTGCGATCCATGGACGAACGACGAAACAACGCTTTACGGGTTCTGCTCAATGGGACAAAATTTATGAAGTAAAAGAACATGTTTCGATTCCCGTTATTGGAAATGGGGATGTGACCAGTAGTGCGATTGCCGTACAACGACTCAAAAATCTCGATGGTATTATGATTGGACGAGCAGCTTTGCGAAACCCTTGGATTTTTGCCCAGTGTCGAGCGGCTTTTGCAGGAGAACCCATTCTTCCCAAACCTACGATACAGGAACAAGTGCAGTTTTTTCATCGACATGCGTTACTGGCTTCGGAAATGAAAGGAGAAAGGTGGGCGATGATGGAAATGCGAAAACACTTTGCCCATTTTGTTCGCGGAATTCCGAGTGCATCACAATTTCGAGGGAAACTCATACGAGTAGAAACTCTCGCAGGACTTGAAGAAATATTCGATGAAATCCTTTTGACAAATCGTCAATAATCCGCTATACAAGCGGCGATTTACGAGATAAAAGTGTTAATTCATTCATCAATGAACTGCCTTTTTCCGTAAATTGGAAGAAGTGGTTCTTTAAAAAAGCGGAGTTATTATGAATATCAGCAATAACCTAAGAACAGAAGCTGTCCGTTGGATAACTTCTTTAATCTGTGTGGGGATAAGTGTGTGTTTTTTTATGGCCACAGAGAGTTTGTTCATACAGATTTGTTCAGTTGTGAGTTTCGGTTTTTTCTTGGTGATTTTCGTTCTTATATTTTGGCCTCCAAAAGAGCAAAATACGGGATCGGGAAACACTATACCAACCCTCTTCAGTATATTTATGGAAATCCTCTTTATCACGGGAGCCATTTGGGGAAATCCATTGGGACTGCAGATTGCCTGCGGAATCATAGGCTTAACCCTCTTGGGCTTTACAGTTATTCCTGCTGTATCTGACGGAATATCTGGTTTCATGGATATACTCTCCCTGATTAAAGATGTAACTATTTCTTCCATTGTAAGGCGCTTTCTTTAGGCGCCTTTTTTTATGTAAACAGGATTACGTGTCTTACTTGATTTTTCTTGCAAATTTGCAATGGTGAGAGTGTGATTATAACTCTTGTAAAAATGCGATTTATCAAACGAATTGTGCTCTTCTTGCTCATTAATTTGGCGATTATTGTTATCTTGGGGATTATTATGTCTGTATTTGGCGTACAGCCCTATCTGACCCCCTATGGACTCAATTTACAGTCCCTCTTGATCTTTGCAGTGATTATCGGATTTGCGGGAAGCTTTATCTCTCTTTTTCTTTCTAAATCTGTGGCGAAGTGGACGATGAAAGTTCGCCTCATTAATCATCCGACAAATCACGCGGAATCCAAAATTATCGAAACAATCTCTCGCATAGCCCATCAACTTGGTATGAATGACCCAGAAGTTGGAGTGTATCCGTCGGCAGAAGTAAATGCTTTTGCAACGGGATGGTCGCGAAATCACTCTTTGGTAGCCGTTTCAGAAGGTTTACTTCGAGAATTAGATGAAGGAGAGCTAGAGGGAGTGCTCGCTCATGAAATGGCGCATATCGCCAATGGCGATATGGTCACAATGACGCTTTTACAAGGAGTGCTTAATACATTTGTTATCTTCTTTGCTCGTGTTGCGGCATTTGCCTTACAGAGACTTCTGAGTGATAAAGAAGAAGTAGGCGGAATGGCCTACTGGATCACTTCTATCGCTTTTGAAATCGTCTTTGGGATATTGGCTTCGATTATTCTTTTTGCTTATTCTCGTCGTCGAGAGTTTGCAGCGGACAGAGGGGGAGCGGAGTTTGTTGGGAAATCCAAAATGATTGCAGGACTCAAGCGATTACAACAATTGACCTCAAAAATTGATACTCGCCAAAAGTCGCTTGCGACCATGAAAATTGCCGATAAACCAAGCAAAATTGGAAAAATTTTCTCAACACATCCTTCTCTTGATGAGCGGATTGAAGCCTTGCAAAAGGTACATATTTCCTAATGAGCGACATTTTGGAATGTCGCCTTTGAAAAACTATGAGTTTCCTTTCTCGTCTCCAGTGGCGCTATGCCGCCAAAGAATTTAATCCAACGAAGAAGGTTTCGGCAGAGAGTTTGCAAAAGATTCTCGATTCCATTCGCCTGACTCCGACATCGTTTGGTCTTCAACCCTATCACGTGATTGAAGTTACTGATCAAAAAATAAAAGAAAGAATTCGTCCCCATGCATGGGATCAGCCACAGATTACTACGTGTTCACATCTTTTGATATTTTGTGCGAGGACGGACTCTTTGCATCGAATTGATCAGTATGTAGAGGTAGCAAGTGAGGGAGATGAAAAAAGGAAATGGCTCCTTGAAGGATATAAAAAAATGATGCTCGGATCTTCCTCAAAAATGAATATCGATTGGGCATCTCGACAAACCTACATTGCTCTTGGATTTGCCATGGCGTCATGTGCGGAACTCGAGATAGATTCCTGTCCCATGGAGGGGTTCAGTGCAGAAGAAGTCGATAAAATTCTTAAACTTCCTTCTCACATGAAGTCGGTCGTTATGCTCCCTATTGGGTATCGCACAGAAGACCCTTCTCGTCCCAAGGTGCGCTTCGGGGAAGAGGATTTGTTTGAGGAGCGATAATTGACAAAAGGTCTTCTGAAATTACAATCGACGAGCTCTTTCGGGAGGTCTCGTAGTTCAACGGATAGAACACTGGTTTGCGGAACCAGTAATCCAAGTTCGATTCTTGGCGAGACCACCAGCCTTCGTCCACTGAAGGCGGACTTCGGCTAGCAGGCCAGTAGTTTTGTTCTTGAAAAAACATTCAAAAACGGGGTGTAGCTCAGTTGGTAGAGTACACGGCTGGGGGTCGTGTGGTCGCTGGTTCGAGTCCAGTCACCCCGACCATTAAATTTAGTTAAAATTACTTTTTAAAAATTCCTTCTTTTTTTAAAAAAGAAGTTTATATTTTTATCATTCTTAACCTATGTTTGCCATGCTTAAAAAATTCATTGCAGGCAGCGTATTAGTTTTTTTAATGGGAATTTCTACAATTACGATTGTAGAAGCTCGACGGAGTGGAGGATATTATAAAAGCGCGAGTAGTGGACGCTTTGTTTCCAAATCCTATTATAATTCTCATCCTTCTACTACTTATAAAAGTTATAAATACCGATAGTCATTCTGGCTTGTCCAGAATCTTGCGAGTATTTCATCAATATTAAATGAAGCAATCTCCTTCTTTGTTTGTTATTCAATATGAGATTGCCGCGTCGTCCGCCTAAGGCAGACTTCTCGCAATGACAAAGAGAAAAAAGCATTGTCATCCTCGGGCTTGATCCGAGAATCTATTTCCTCTTTCATGAGTGTCGTATGGATTCCAAATCAAGTTTGGAATGACAAAAAAGAAGGCTATTTTTTGCGTCGAATTTTTGCAAACTTTCGTTTTCCGACCTTGAGCACTTTTCCATCCTTTATTTGGATCAAAGCATTTGGATCTTTAAGAATTTCTCCACCGAAGGAGACTCCGCCTTGCTCAACAAGTCGTCGAGCTTCAGATTTCGAAGGAGCAAATTTTGTTATATCAACTATCAGATCGAGAATTCCAATTTCTTTTTTTCCGACTTCGAATTCAGGCATTTCATCGGGCGTTTCTTTTTTTACAAATTTGGTAATAAAATCCTGTTCTGCCATGTCAGCATCTTTAGCACTATGAAGCCAAGTGACGATGTGTTTGGCGAGATGAACCTTGGCATTTCGAGGATCGGATTTAATCAATTTTTGTACTTCCTTCAGGTCTTCATCGGTCAAAAGCTCAAAATATTTCAACATAAGATTGTCAGGAATAGACATAATTTTCCCGAACATTTCATTGGGGGATTCGGTAACCCCGATATAATTATCGAGAGACTTACTCATTTTTTCTTTCCCATCCAATCCTTCAATAATAGGAACAGATAATACCGCTTGTGGAGCAGTTTTCTGTATGACCATTACATCTCTTCCCATTAGCATATTAAAGTGTTGATCTGTCCCTCCAAGTTCTAAATCACAAGATCCGTAAATATTTGCGATATGTTGAGAATCTAGACCTTGAATTACGGGGTAGATCATCTCGTGCATAAAAAGAGCTTCTTCGTTTTTTATTCTTTTTTTAAACATATCCCGTTCAATGAGTTGGGAATGTGTAATGTGTCTAAGCGTGGCAAGGAAATTAACAAAAGACGTGTTTGAGATTCTTTCTTTCTGCATACGAGTATTCCTCCATATTACCGCTTTAGCAATAAAATCAGTTGGAGGAACATCCTTAATAACCACACCGTTAATGACGAGATCTCCAGGTTCATTAGCTTGAACATCGGTTGGGGAAAGAAACCAATCAGAATTTGTAATCCAAGAAAACACTTCTTTGTCGTTTATAATTAATAATCGCCCTACTTGTTCTAAATAAGTTTTCATATTTTTGTTAATTGCTTCTTGTTGAGTTTCTGGTCGAACCTTTGACTTTCCACTAGGGTCTCCTATTTGGGCAGTTAAGTCTCCTACCAAAAAAATTACTTTACATCCTAACTGCTGAAATTGTCGCAACTTCCTTAAACAAACAGCGTGCCCTAAATGCAAATCGGGTCTAGTTGGATCAACTCCATATTTAATAATTACTTTTTTAGGATTCTTTTCTAGTTTTTTGCGAAGTACCTCTTTGTCTACAATTTGAGCGACCCCACGAGTCAGTATATTTTCAATGATTTCTTTTTTATTCATTTTTCACATAGAATTATATCGTGAAAATCCTGCCACAAAAGCTTTCCGAAATCAATTTCTCCCCTCTCAAAAGAGAGCTTTGGTTCTGGGTTGGGTTTGGACTTTTTCTTTATGGAGTAGGAAAATACACGGATAACTGGACGTTTCATTTCTTTGCGACCCATGTTCGGTCACCAGAAATTGACTATCTGATCATCTTTCTCACGGAAAAATTCATTTGGGGAATTTTGATTCTTTTTATTTTGGTAACGGGATATAGATTGTGGACGAATCCTGAAAACCAAACAAAACTCCTCCCTGCATTTTTTGCGATAGTGACCACGGGGATTATGACATTCATTCTAAAGGCATTTTTTGGCGTTCCAAGGCCCTATATGGGAACGGATTTAATGCCTTTGGTCTCGGCTCCATCGCTTTCATTTCCTTCCGCTCATGCGGCGATTTCTTTCGCGTTACTTATTCCTTTTTTTAGAATTTCCAAATCCATAGGATGGATGTGGTTAATTTTTTCACTTGGCATTGGGGTAGCGAGAATCTATGAAAATGTTCACTATCCTTCCGATATCGCAGGAGGAATTTTTTTGGGAGGGATTATTGGTTCGTATTTTTCTCATCCCAGTACTAAAAAAATGATCACTCTGATGTGGCAGGAACTTGAATTCCGTCGACAAAGTTTTCATTTTATTGCTGGATTTTTATGTGTTTTTGCGCATTGGGCTGGATTTTTCAGACTGCGCTGGATTGCAACTTTACTCGTATTGGGGCTTATTATTTCCTATCTGTCAGTAAAACAAAAACTTCCTGTTGTTTACAAAATTTTACAACTTTTTGACCGCCCTCGTGATGCAGGATTTCCAGGGAAGGGAGCATTTTACTTTCTTTTGGGGGTATTTTTGACGTTTCTTATATTTCCCGTAAAAATTGCGTATGCGGCCATCCTTATTTTAGCAGTGGGTGATTCATTGAATCATTTATTTATGAGTCGGGTTCCTAGTTACTTATGTTTCCCTTGGAATCGAAGAAAAAACTGCGGGGGAGTTGCCGTGGGAATTGTTGTTGGGACTTTTGCGGCGCAGTTTTTTGTTCCCATCATACCTGCATTTTTGGCATCAAGTTTTGCAATAATGAGTGAAACTATTCCATTTCGATTCTGGAAATTTTATATCGATGACAATGTCTTTGTTCCCATCATCGCTGGGGCTATTTTATCTGGATTAAGTTAGCGCTCCCCTATTAAATTTGTGTTAAGCCCCAATACCCCCTAGAATACTTTGTATAAAAGTTTTATACATATGGAGGATGTTTCAATTCGATTTGAAGAGCCGCTTGAAGTAACGATTCAAAAACATTTTCCAAAACAGTATTGGGACATTAAATTGAATGGAAAACTTGTTAAGGCTTTGAATCACTTTGAATCATGGATTATTAATGATTTTTTGGATATCAATGGATATCATTGCCAAACTTCTGATGAATTAGAAAAGGCGGGTGGTATTACAGGGGAACGAATTCGGGAATATCAAATGGCTGTAAGAGCCTTAATATGTATTTTGATAGAAGTTCCCTCGTTTCGTTCGGAACAGGACACGGATAGGGCTATACAAGAAATATATAAAATCTGTGATAGCGTAAATAATAAGGTGCAAGAAATACTGGAAGTTCATCATCAAATTGAAGAAACTCCAGTTTTTATCGATACTCTCGCTGCTTAAGCTTCCAACATTGTTTTCAGGAACTGCCCAGTGTAGCTTTTTTTATTTTTCGCTACTTCTTCAGGGGTTCCAATGGCCATAATTTTCCCACCAGCATTTCCGCCTTCTGGACCCAAATCAATAAGATAGTCACAGGATTTTATAACATCGAGATTATGTTCAATAACAATCACGGAATTTCCCTTATCAACAAGTTTCTGAAGAACATTCAGTAATTTTTTGACATCACTGAAGTGGAGACCCGTCGTCGGTTCGTCTAGTACATAAATAGTTTTTCCAGTCGCTTTTTTCATTAATTCTGTTGCGAGTTTTACGCGCTGAGCCTCTCCTCCAGAAAGAGTTGTTGCACTCTGTCCGAGATGAATATATCCCAAGCCCACTTCTTCGATAGCTTGTAGTTTTTCCTGGATATGTGGGAAATTTTCAAAGAATCCGACAGCTTCCTCTACCGTCATGTCCAAAACATCGAATACTGATTTTCCACGGTACGTAATTTCTAAAGTTTCATCGTTATAACGTTTTCCTGCACAGACTTCGCATGGAACATAAACATCGGGAAGGAAGTGCATTTCTATTTTTTTAATTCCGTCTCCCGAACAGGCTTCACATCGTCCTCCTTTGACATTAAAACTAAAGCGACCGCTATTGTAACCGCGGACTCGTGCTTCTGGAGTAGACGCAAATACTTCGCGAATATCTGTAAAAACACCAGTGTAGGTTGCAGGATTTGATCGAGGAGTTCGTCCAATAGGAGTTTGATCAATAGAAATAAGCTTATCTAACTGGTCAATCCCAATCAATTCGTCAAATTTTCCTGCTGGTTTTTTGGCTCGATTGAGCTCTCGAGCAAGTGTTGGAACCAATATTCGATTGATAAGTGATGATTTCCCAGAACCCGATACTCCCGTGACTCCCACGAGCATCCCCAAAGGAATACGAACATCCAAATCTCTCAAGTTATTTTCTCGAGCTCCTTTTATCCAAAGCTCTCCAACTGCTCGCCTTCTGACTTTGGGAATCACAATAGTTTGTCTTCCAAATAGAAAATCAGCAGTTTCTGATTTTATATTTTTCATCTTTTCCAAAGTTCCCGAATAAACAAGAGATCCTCCGTGCATACCGGACATTGGACCGATCTCGACGATGTAATCTGCCGATCGCATCGTGTCTTCGTCGTGTTCTACAACAATAACCGTATTTCCAATGTCTCGAAGGTGCTTGAGCGTACTGATAAGTCGATCATTATCCCTTTGGTGAAGACCGATGGAAGGTTCATCAAGAACATACAACACCCCTTGTAATTGTGATCCAATTTGTGTAGCGAGCCTGATTCGTTGGGCTTCTCCCCCAGAAAGCGTATTTGCGGCACGTGAAAGATTTAGGTACCCAAGTCCAACATTTTCTAAGAATCCCAATCGATCAATTAATTCTTTTTGTATGGGTTTGATAATATTTTCGGTTTCTTTTGTAATGGAGATGGAAGTAATCCATGCTTTGACTTCGGGCACAGACATTCCTGTAATATCAGAAATATTTTTATTATCGATAAATACATTGCGACCATAAATATTTAATCGTGTTCCTGAACACTCTGCACAGGTTTTTTCTCCCATAAATTCACCAAGCTTTTTTCGTACAAAATCAGAATCAGATTCGTTATATCGCTTTTCTGTTTGAGTAACGAGTCCTTCAAATTTTGCTTTCGTAGTTCTTCCCCGAAAAGGTCCACGAAGAGCGACAACAAAATCCTCTTCTCCAAATCCATATAGAATTTTTTGCAACACTTCCTCTTTTATTTTTTTCATAGGAGCGTCAATGGAAAATCCATATTTTTCACCGATGGCAGATAAAAGCGAAAAATACCAATTTTGAGCATTTGTTCCGAGTGAAGCCCAAGGCAAAATACCCCCTTCTCGAATAGAAAGATTGAGATTAATGGAAGTCTCTCTGTCGAGTTCTAGACGATATCCCAGTCCGTGGCATGATTCACAGGCACCATGCGGAGAATTAAAGGAAAAAATTCTTGGTTCAATCGGAGGAAAGGAGAACCCCGTTTCTGGGTCAGAAAGATGTTCGGAGAATAAAAAATCTTGTTCATCACTCAAGCGATGAACAATCATGATGCCCTCTCCAAATTTGAGAGCGGTTTCGACAGAATCCAATACCCGAAGACGATCATCATTTTTTTCTTCAATCTTTTCTCGACTTTTTAGTTGAACATATTTTTTTGAATAATTTGTCTTTGTGAGGCGATCAATAACGATTTCAATATCATGTTTTTGGTTTGGATCAAGATCGATATCTTCATTAATAGTTGTTATATGTCCATCAACTCTCATCCTCACAAAACCGGCCTTTTGTATTTTTGAAATAATATTTTTATGTTCTCCCTTTTTCCCTCGAACTAATGGAGAAAGGATCATGAATTTCTCTCCATCTTCCCATGAATTGAATGTTTCGAGTATTTGTCCGGGAGTTTGTTTTTGTAACCTTCGACCACTTTCTGGGTTTATAGGGACACCAATTTTAGCAAATAAAAGTCTGAGGTAGTCATACATTTCTGTAACGGTTCCAACAGTCGAACGAGGATTTCTAGGGGCTGATTTTTGATCAATAGAAATTGCGGGGGAAAGCCCGTCAATAGAATCCACCTCTGCTTTTTCTTGTAGTTGTAAAAATTGTCGTGCGTAAGTAGAAAGGCTCTCCACATATCGACGTTGTCCTTCGGCATAGATGGTGTCAAAAGCAAGAGATGATTTCCCCGATCCAGAAACCCCTGTGATAACTGTCAATTTGTCTCGAGGAATAGTTACATCAATATTCTTGAGATTGTGCATACGAGCCCCACGAACAACGATGTCTTTAGTCATAGAATAGTTTTTAATAAAAGTGATTTTTCGTGCTTAGAAAAATTCAGAATAAACACAAAAAAGACGCGGGCACGCCGCGACGGGCGGAGCCTAGCGATTTTATTGCTTTTTGTCAATACTTTTGGTATAATAAGGAGAAATATCTATTTTAGATGAAACTTGAAAATTGGAAATCAGCTGAAACAGAAGATATAAAAAAATCTTCTGAGAAAGTGAAAAACGAAACAAGTGAAGAATTAAATGGTTTGCGTTTAAGCGTAGAGAAGCGCGATGTACAGCCTGATTTACTAGAAAAACAAAAACAAAATTTGGACGACTATCTTTCTCGTAGCGAAAATGCTAATAAAGTTCTAGAAAAACTTGATAGTATTTCTCAGAATTCCGATATAAATATTCCGAATGCTCCACTTGAGGATGCAAAAAATTTCTTGGCACAGTTGGAATCAGAAATGGAAAAAAATGGATTTTGGAACTTAAGAAATGATACTTTTCCTGGAGAAGAGTTATTTCGTTAATTTATTCCAAAATTGTATGGAATAATCGTTTCTTCGTTTCTTCGAGGTTGAAGTTTTTTTCGACAAATGAACGAGCGATAGAGGTAAAAATCCTCGCCTCTTCGGGATGATCAGAAAAATAACCAATTTTTTCGGCCAAACTCATGGCATTTTGTTTTTCCACAAGTAGAGACACTCCGTGGCGAGTATCCTCACTTTTATCAATAAAGGTTTCAAACCCCTTCAGTATTTCTCTCGGGCCTATCTCATCGAAAGCAAGTACTAATTTCCCCAAAGCAAGTGCTTCAATCACGATACGACCAAAAGTTTCGGGTTCGGTGGAAAGTGCCAATAAACAGTCTGACTGGGCAATGCTTTCGAAAGGATTTTCTACTTCGCCCACAAATACAACATTCGTAAGCTTCCTTTCACGAACAAATTGTTTGAGTTTTTTTTCGTAGTAAACAGTGCGTTCATCTCCATCAAAAGAGTTTCCAACAAAAGAAAAGGTAATGTCAGGATTTCGTTCCATAACTAAGTCGGCAGCCTCTGCTGCAAAAAGTTGCCCCTTACGAGGATCTATTCGACCGAGCATGAGTATTCTCTTAATTTCCTTCGGGGGGGTAGGAGAAGGAATACAGGAAAAATCAACACCATTCTCTATAATTTTTATTTTATGAAAATCTTGGACGCGCATATGTTTTCTCAAAAATGCTCGTGCGGGCATACCATTTGCAATCATTATATCTGCTTTTTTGGCAATGCGTTTTATTAGAAATGCGGGGACAGTGAAATCGTGAATCATAACAATCCATTTTCCTTTGAGAAAGAATAATTTTCGTGCCAAAAACATCACAAAATGTGCTCTAGGAGTATTTGAAAAAAACACGCTTGCATTTTCTTTTATAGCAAGTGATTTTAGCTTTTTTGCTGACATCACTAAGTTCCCAATGGCTCCGATTTTTCGGAACAATCCTCCTTTTACTGAGGGGAAAGGAAAGGAATGGACAGGAATGCGTTCAGGAAGAGCTTCTTGATACGATTTTATCTTTCCTCCGATAATCATCGGATCAAGTCTTCTTATTTCCGTAGGACTTAAAATATTAAAGAAATCCAATAAAAATCGTTCGGCTCCGCCGAGAGTTTCTCCTTGATCGAGGAAGAATGTTTTTCCTTTCATGTGAGAGGATTCTTTCTTGTTTGACCAGAAAAATCAAGCACAGATGATGATTCGATATATTTTTTTGAAAAATTTCTCGAAAAAAATCCCCATAGAAAGAATATAACAATAACAAAAAATCCGATTCGAGAAACTTCTTTTGAAATTGGTATTGCTGGAATTTTCCCTAAGAGATGAGCAATTGACAAAAGTGATTCAAGAATAATAAAAGCTGGAATTCCTATGATGTGTACAATGTTTTCAGGGAGAAATCCAAATACAGAAGTAATAAAAGAAAAAAACATACCCATCGGGACAAGTGGTTCGGCGAGGAGATTTGATAAAATTCCAATAACGGGAAATTCCCCAAAATAGAATCCGATTACTGGGAACACAGCTATTTGAGCAGCAAGGGTCACCGAAAGAATCGATCGGATATTTCCCATGTTTGGTATCCATCTTATAAATTTTTCTATAACAGGAGTTCCTAAAACGATACCAACGGTTGCGCTGGCACTCAAAAAAAAGCTTATATTTTCTTGAAGTATCAGTGGAGAGAAAATTCCCATAAGTACAAAGGAAAATAGAAGAACATTCCGTACATCTGAAAATCGACCGAGATTGGTTGCCAAACCAACGAATGTTCCCATAATTGCGGCTCTTATTACTGGAGGATCTCCTCCCGTCATGCCAACAAAAAATAAAATTCCTAACACACTTCCTACAAAGACAATTCTTCGTCCAAATCGACGTAAAAGAAGCATAAGACAGATCATAACAACGCTCACATTAAAACCAGAGACAACGAGTAGGTGTTGTAGACCTGATTGTCTGAAGTCCTGTTGAACCATTTTGGGGAGTTCTTTTTTGACTCCCAAAAGAATCCCCAAGGCAATATCAGAATGTGGGAGTGGGATAGATTTATTTATGTTGGAAGAGAGCTTATTTCTCGTGTTTTCGGCATATCGTAACCACCACCATCCACCGACTTGAGAATCTATTACTTCTAGATTTCTTGGGGAATGAAAAATTCGAGTCACTTCCCATTGTCGTAGATATTTCGCATAGTCAAAACCATTGAAATTTCTTATTTTTTCAAATTGACCAATGGCATGAATATGATCCCCATAGTGAAGATTGATTGATGGGGGAGCAATGAGAAGTATTTTTTCATCTTTTGAAATATTAACAAAAACACGAACGTCTTTTTCTTTTCGCTCTAAGAAACTCACCACGATTCCGTTTATTTCTTGTTGAGTTTTTTCGCTTCCCTCGAAAGATTTTTCGAGTGGAGGAGAATACGTTTTCCAATTGGCATACATTATGGTTATACAAAAGAAAGTTCCCAGTAACAATATTATTTTTCTCCAGAGAATAAGAAGTCCAATGCAGGTAATTAATCCAAGAAGTACGTATCTAATTTCGTTCACAAATTGGGCACTCCATAATCCCAAAAGAATAACACAAAAAAAAAGGCGTAATAATTCGGAACGAGAAATATTTTTAAACGAGAAGTATTCTTCAAAATTGATCACTAGCATATTTTGAAGATCCTTCATTCATCTGCCAAACAAAGATTTCATGAGGATTTCATCCCTTTAGAAATAATTGGCAGGGTTCACCTTTCTTCCGCGGACATGAAGTTCGAAATGGAGATGAATTCCTGTTGGCCCGAATACGCGTCCACTATTTCCCATAAGCCCAATAAGTTGCCCAGTTTTAATTTCTTCTCCTACTTCTATTTTCCGTTCATTGAGATGAGCATAGAGCGTTTCTATACCATTTCCATGATCGATAATAATATGATTCCCATAACCATAATTCCATCCATCCTCGGACTTGATCACCTTTCCTGCAGCAGCAGCGTATATTGGAGTATCAAGCTTATTAGCAATATCAAGGGCATAGTGTCCCTTATGGTATCCTTGGGTGAGAACTCCTTTGGTAGGACGATGCAGAGCGAAGCCAATAGATTCAATTGCGGCTTCAGGGGCAGCGCCACCACTTTCGACGACACCAGAAGATGGTTGGCGTGCAATAAAAATCTTTTTAGCATCAGGAAGAAAAATATCTTTGCCTACTGATAACGCAGTGTCCTTTGTTATTTTGTTATAAGCATAAATTTTTGATAGTTCAATGTTATGTGTACTGGCTATATCACCAAGCGTATCATTTTGTTGTACGGTGTAGTAAACTCCATCAAGGGGGGGGATCCTGAGTTTTCGTCCGACTTGTAGTGTTTCTTTGGCAGTTAAATCATTCGCCCAAAGAAGTGTTGATGGAGTGATACCAAATTTATGAGCAATTTTGTATGGATTATCACCTGATTTTGCGATGTATGTTACGGCCGTATCACGTTTTTTTGGTTGTATTTTTACGACTAAATTGCCTTGTTCATCTTCGACAGATACTTCCCTCAACCCTGCGGTTCGTACTCCTGCGAAATTGTCGAGAAATCCTACTTCTGAAATAGGGAATAAAATAGATTTTTCTCCAAAATATTCTTCTCCAAAATATTCCTCTTGTCCCCAAAAGTAAGGAGGTCGGAAACTTGTAAGAAAGAAAACAAAAATCCCAAGAGTTATAAGCTGAAATCCAAACGGAGAGTGGAGTGCCCGGTGTATAAATTGAGAGAGAGGTTCCCAGAAAAATTTTGCCATACGTTTTTACCGAGAGATTGTAAAAAGATTTCCTACTCCGTCAATTTTGTTCTTCGTCCCGATTCAGATTTTCTATTTTTGAAATGAGTATTGATGCTGCTCCCTGAACAGGAAATGTCTCTGATCGGAAATCGATTTTACTCTTTCCCAATGTCACAGTTACCTCGGAAAGAATTTGAGATTCCCTCAAAAACATAAACGTAACATTGTATTTTTTATTAATTGCTGCTTTTTGTACGGACATGATTTTCATTTCTGGATCAATGATCTTGATATCATCAAGAGAAACAATGAACCCCTCCAATTCCAATGATTCTTGTACCAACTTTCTTTCTAAAATAGAACGAGGGGTAGTTTGTGAAACAAAAATTTCTTGATTTTCTGGTGTTTCAACCGTTTCCTTGTCTTTTTCAATTTGTTTTAAAAATCCTACTAAAAATCGAGAATGAAGATTTTCATTTTTTATTAATCCCACCTGAAACGTTCCAAAAAACTGTGTTGAGTACTGAAAATCACCAGATACTGCTAACCCCTTCCATCTTCCAGACGAGAATTCAGTTCGTTTTTCTTCCCGAATCGTTTTAAATATCATACTACTTGTCTGAATACCGCTTTCTTCAAGAAAACTTTTCAATTGTTTTGCGTTTTGTATTCCTGCTACGGTATGGAGGGTGTCTTCTCCAGTAGTTTCATTCGGGATATTCTGTTTTCGTTGATTTTGTAGTTCCTGAATACGGGCATCCAATTCATCCTGATAAGTCTTTGCGTTTTTAATAGCATCCAACTCTTCTTGGGTCATTCCCGCATTTCCAATAAGGGCAATGAATTCGATTAACTCGTTTTCTTCTGGTGTGAATACCTCGCGACCAAGTCTTATGACAACTTCATCAATATGTAGGGATTCATATCCTTTCAATAAAATACGGGAGATATTTATTTTTGATCGATCTTCTAGAAAATTATTTAAAAAGGACAGTATATCTTGTGCTGATTCTAGTTTAATTTCATCTTGAAAATCTGGATCAGCTTCATGAAGGAGAATTTCCTTAGTAATAAGAAGTCGATAAAAATCAAACATGTCTTCCGTTTGGAAAAATGGTTCATTCCGGATTATTTCTACGAGAAGTCGTCGAATTTTTGTTATTTCAAAACGATTTATTTCTTCAATATCAAATGTGTCGAGAAGTTCTCTCAGCTTCACAAATTCTTCATTTGCTTTTCGATAGGAATGATTTGAAAAAAGGAGTTCAGCATTAGAAAATGATTTTTCTATTTTTTTGAATGAATCCTTTGAAAAATAATCAAGCCAAAAGTCACTGAATACCTCCTCCATATCTCCTGGGAAAACCGTGCGGATCCATGCTGTATGGGCACGAAGGAATATGTCCCACTGACTTCGAATTTCCTCATCTCGATTCAAAATGTCCTTCCAGATAAAACTATCTAAAGATTTTTCAAATTCTTGAATAGCTCTCTCCGCAAGAAGTTTTTTTCTATCTTTTATAAAGAAATGAGCTTTCACAAATGGACGCAATAATTCTTCGAATTTTCTTTTGTCTTTTGTTTTTTGAGAAAGTCCCCATGCAAATTTATCTTGGAATTGGGTCACGTTTTGTAACATGTTGGTTCCCCATGAGTCCTTGTGTTGAATGCGCCAACTTTCTGGAGCATTAAGTGCGAAATTTCTAATTTTATCTTCCCATATTTTCGTTACTCGAAGACCTTGCGCCATTTTCTCTTCGTCGGTTATATTTTCTAAAGAAGGAGTAAGAGAGAGGGAAAATGGTTTCATTCTAAACTCTTTTTTTAATTTGGAATGAAAAAGCGAGGCTGTTTTTTCGGTAATGAGATTCTCTCGAATGTCCACACTCATACCGGAGGGGATAATAAATGGATGTTGTATTCCATCAAAAAACAATTCCACAGAGTGTCCAAAAACATATAATTGTGATCGTTGTGCATCCTCGTCTCTTACTATAAATAGTGTCGATCCAGGGGCTTTTACTAAAATTGGACCAATCTGTATTTGTCCCACTGCTGGAGAAAAGTCTTGTATTTTAAATATTTCGCTTCCCCGAAGAGCATTTTCTGCTCTTCTATAATCTTCATCATTAATTAGATAAAAACTTGCAAAAACTTTTCCATGCATAATTGCCCGTTTTTTTTCGGAGAAATCAATACGAGAGCCTGGCTCCAATATGAACATTTCTGCAGAAGGAGTGAATATTTCTTTTGCTCCTTGATTGTTTTCGATTTCAACTATTTGATCTAGTTTTTCGGCACTTTCAAAAGGGTTTTGAACCCTGCTGAGTGCTTGAAATTGTGTGTTTTCAGCAATCAGCATGGTTGCAAAGACCATAAAGGCTATTCCTGAGGCTAAAAAATATTCAATAAATTTTTTCATATTATGATCAATCTGTTCTCCTTATTGTACCATATCTAAGCCTAAAATCCAAGTATTTCCATTCTTTTTAGAAGTATATTTTAAAAAAAGACTTTTCTTTTTGTCAAAATTTGGCACAATACCACCGCAATGAAAGGCATAATTTTGGCTGGGGGAACGGGATCAAGGCTTTTTCCGAGCACGAAAGTGACGAATAAGCATCTTTTGCCAATTTTTAATAAACCTATGATCTATTATCCTATTGATACGCTGAAGCGTTCGGGGATACGAGATATTCTTATTGTTACTGGAGCGGAGCATGCTGGAGATTTCATGGCTCTTTTGGGATCGGGATCCGACTTGGGAGTAAGTTTTACCTACCGCATACAAGATGGTTCTGGGGGAATTGCTCAGGCCTTGAGTTTGGCGGAAGATTTTGCAGCAGGGGATTCGATTGCAGTTGTTTTGTCTGACAATATTTTCGAAGACGACTTTTCTGAAGATGTTTATTATTTTGATCATGGAGCAAAAATATTTGTAAAAAGAGTTGAAGATGCTGCTCGATTTGGAGTGGTGGATATTGATGAGGATGGGAATGTGAAATCTATTGAAGAAAAACCAGCTTTGCCGAAATCAAATTTGGCTCAGAGTGGATTTTATCTCTATGACAATCAAGTATTTGATTTTATTCGTACGCTTGAGCCCTCGAAACGGGGAGAATTAGAAATTACGGATGTTAATAAAATTTACCTTCATAAAAACATGCTTCAGGCCGCTGAAATTAGCGGTATGTGGATTGATGCAGGAACGCACGAGTCGTTACTGGAAGCTGGTATTTTGGCTCAGGAGGCATTTGATCCAGAAAGAGTTCGCGCTCGCCGTCCAGATTTAGCCAAAACGAAATTTTCCCATCATATGGCACGGATAACCGTTGGTGTTATTACCCACAATTCCGAGGATTATTTAGAGCCTTGTCTTAATTCTTTGCTTGCTCAGGATTATGAAAATATGGAGATCGTTGTTTTGGATAATGATTCAGAAGATCACACAATTGACGCACTGGAAGAGAAATTCCCCGACATTAAATTCATAGAATCTCAAGAAAATCTTGGTTTTGCGAAAAGTCATAATGAAATATTGAGACAAAGTGAGTGCGATTTTTATGCTTGCGTGAATATTGATATGATTTTTGAACCTAATTTTGTTTCTGAACTGGTAAAATCGATTGAACAAAAGCCGATTTTTGGTTCGTCTGGAGGAAAAGTAAAACGCTGGGATTTTGAAGCGTATCAAAAAAGCCTCAAGGGAGCGCGAGAACTGGGAAAAACAAACTTTATTGATTCGGCGGGTATCCGTATTTTGAAATCACATCGATTTGAGGACATGGGACAAGGAGATGTTGATTATGGACAGTATGATCATCCTCGAGAAATTTTTGGTGTTTCTGGGGCCGCAGTACTCTATCGGCGAAAAGCCTTAGAGGATGTTGCTTTTCTCAATGAAAACGGGGAGAAAGAGTACTTTGACGAGTCTATGTTTATGTACAAAGAAGACATAGATTTGGCCTATCGATTTCAATGGGCTGGTTGGAAATGTCACTATACTCCTCATGCCGTTGCCTATCATGATCGCACTATTCCAGCCATTGGACGGAGAGCTCTTGATATCGTTCGAAATCGTTCTCGCAAATCAACATTTGTAAACAGACTTTCCTATCTCAACCATCAAATTTTGCTCGAAAAGAATTTTTCTGATGAATATTCAAGTAAGGTTCGTGGAGCGACATTTTGGTATAACTTGAAAGTATTTTTGTATATTTTGGTGTTTGAAACAGAACTTTTGAGTGAATGGTGGAGGTACTATAAAATGCGAGGAAAAATCAAAGCTCGCAAGAGGGCTATGCCTCGACGAGTGAGTAAGGCAGAGATTGAGAAATTGATGGAAAGCTGAGAAGAGTATTGAGTATCAGGCATCTAGTATCTAGTATCCAGTATTTCGTATCTCGTATTAAGTGTTTATTTTATATGCTTACAATATTTGATATGAACAGAATATTATTTTTTGGAGATGATAAATTGACGATGAAATTCCTTTCGTAATTTTTTTGCTACTTCAAAAGACGTTCCTCGCCAATTCCTCCATTCTCGTACGGGAATAATTTCTTTGGTGGTATTGGTCAGAAATATTTCATCAGCGGTGAGAAGTTCGTCTCGATGGATTTCTCGGGTTTCTACCTGTAAATCCCCCTCATTCCCCCTTTGCCAAAGAGGGAGGGAAAGTACTTTTTCCCGCGTAACCCCGTGGAGAATGTTTCGTTCAGGGGTTATGACTGTATCTCCGAATACAGCAAAAACATTCGAAATATTCCCTTCTCTCAAAAAACCAGCTGTATCAAAGAATATCGTTTCAAATGCATCACCTTGAGATTCGATGACTTTTTTGTACACGGGAGTTGTATATTTCGCATAGGCAAAAGGACGATCGAATGTTTTATCAACAACGACAACGCCTTTTTCATACTCCTCTTTAGAAAGAGGGACTAACTTTTCAGTGGTAATCCAAAAATGTGTACTTCTTACCAAGACTTTGATGCGTAAATCAGATTTTTCGAGATGATTATGCTTTACGCATACATCAAGAGAATCAGAAATAAATTGTTTTGTTTCTTTCGGGCTTTTCTTTAATGGAGGGAGCGCGATGGAGAGGAGTTCAGCGGACTTCCAAAGACGATCAAGATGTTCTTCTTTTGCAAAAATAACACTTCCTTGATAGGTGCGTAGGGTCTCAAATACAGACTTTGCGAATTGAGTTTCGTCAACGGAACAATTCACCCCCGCTTGGTGGCTTGATGTGAAAAACTTTCCATTAGAGCAAAATTTCATCCGTAGCGGATTATTCCGCTTTTTCGTCTTTTTCGCTACCTTCTTCCGAATCTTCGTCTTTCTTTTCGCCGATTACTTCTGTTTCAGGAGTTGGAGTTTCCTCCTCTTCTTGTTGTCGAGGAGCGGCGATAGAACAAATAACTGAATCGAGATGGAAGTTCATGACTTCGTGTTTTTTTGAGTCTAAATTCAAATCAGCAAGGGTAATGTGATCGTGAAGTTCTACCATTTTGGAAATATCCACATCGATGTGAGCAGGGATTTCTGTCGGGAAACATCGAATTTCTATTTCGTCATGTTCACGCATAAGAATTCCATTCTTATTTTTTATTGCATCAGATTCCCCAATAAAATGAAAAGGAACATTTACCACTGTCTTTTCTTTGAGGTTTACTGCATAAAAATCGACATGTTGAATAGTATTTTTTACGGGATTGAGGTCTACATGGTGAATAAGAACTTTTACTTTTTTCCCATCAATATCAAGTTCAATTAAAGTCGATTGTCCAGCTTTTCGGTAGGCACGGAGGATATCGGAATTCTCTATGGAAATAGAGATGGCCTCAACACCTTTCCCATAGACGATTCCAGGGACACGTTTTGCGACTCGTGCACTCCGAGCGGAATGCTTATGAGAATCTCTTTTTTGAGCTGATAACGAAAAGGTTTCTACCATCATGGGATAACGAATTTTCTATGCCGCGCGATTGTAGGAAGAAATGAAAAGTTGTCAACTAGGGGATACTATCAGTCGCCAAATATCATTCCAAGTAATGAGAACCAATAGTCCCATAAGAAGAAAATAACCCGTTAAGTGAATGGCATTTTCCCATTTTTCTGGAGGGCGACGGAAGGTTACTAATTCTATAATTTGAAAAAGAAATCGTCCTCCATCCAACGCGGGGATAGGAAGAAGATTCATGACTCCCAAAGAAAGCGAGAGAAGTGCCATGAGTTTGAGAACGGCAAAAAATCCCAGTGGAACAACTTTGTGTGTAATTTCAGCAATTCCGATGGGACCAGCGATGCCTTCTGGAAATTTTCGTTCAGTAATAAGTTTCACAGGAATTTCTCCTGCTTTTTGTATGATAGCTTTTGAGATTCTCCAACTTTCTGTGATGGCAAAAACAAAACTTTGAGGAAATGGCTTTTGGATAGGATGGATTTCGAGAACATCTCGTTTTCCATTTTCATCGAGAGTGTCGCCGAGAACGAGAAGCCCTTGTTCTTGAGCCTTGGTCACGTCTTGTTCGGTAATAAGAATAGGGTTCGTCCCAATAGTAAAAAGGATAGTAAACGAAATAATCGTCAGCATGAAATTCATACAAATTCCTGCCAAGGTGATTGCCATACGTTTCCAGAGTTTGGCTTTGTTGAAGCTTCGTGGATCACCAGATTCCTCTTCTTCTCCGAGCATTCGGACAAATCCTCCGAAGGGAACCGCATTGAGTGTGTAATCCACTTCCCCAACTTTCTTTTTCCAGAGACATTTTCCCATTCCGAGACCGAATTCTTCGACCTTGACGCCAGATTTTCGAGCCACATAAAAATGTCCAAATTCATGAACAAGAATGAGGACAGAGAAAATAACAAGGAAGGCGAGAATAGAGAGAATGATCATAATAGAGAATGACGAATGAAGAATGATTAATATTTTTTATTCGTGCGAATTGTAGGGAGTTCTTTTGGAATTTCCAATTTTCAATGGTCCATTTCCAAATAATTGTCCATTTACTTGGGCATGTCTACCCCACCCTTGTTCCATGGATTACATCGAAGTAAACGCCAGAGAATTTTCCAAAATCCCCAAATAAAACCTTGTTTTTTCAAAGTCTGTACAGCGTATTCGGAGCAGGTTGGATAGAATTTGCAGGTGCGCAGAGTGTCTCCTCGCCCTATTTCGGAATGATCGGGAGAAATAGTGCGTTGGTAGATTTTAATCAGCCCAATGATGATTTGAGCGAGAAGCGTGTCGGGAAATAAAAGGATTTTTTTCATTATATTTTGTTGTCATCCCGGGCTTGTCCCGGGATCTAGTTTTTAGTTACTGAGCACGCCATGCTTCAGTAATTCATAACTTCTGGACGCTGGATCCCGCAATAAATGCGGGATGACAGCAGAGTTAGGCGTTTGAAGAGAGGAATCGTTTTACCAAATCTTCTGCAGAGGCATTGGCAGGAGCGTCAGCAAGAATTTTGCGAATGGTATGTTTGTCGTATCCGAGGTTTTCGAGTGCGTCAGAGGCTTCGGTGAAGCTCTTGTTTTGAGGAAGAGTGCTGCTTTCGTTTGAAAGGTCGAGTTTCCCTCGGAGTTCGATAATGAGTCGTTCGGCGGTCTTTTTCCCGAGCCCTGGGATGCGTGTTAAGAAGCTTACATCTCCGTTTTCACAGGCCATCATGAATTGATCGGCAGGTATAGAAACCATTTGAAGAGCTGTTTTTGGGCCTATACCAGATACTCCAATAAGTTTTTCAAAAAGAAGTCTTTCCGACCGATCACCGAATCCATAGAGGGAGATTTCGTTTTCACGGACAATGGTGAGTATTTCAGCGGTGATGGTGGCGTTTTTTTTGCACTTCGCCAGCAAGCTTCCTGCTGGCATAACTCGGTATCCTACTCCTCCAGAAGTGAGAATAAGAATCTCCTTGGCTCCGATTTCCGTAATTTGTCCGTGAAGAAGTCCAATCATGCTTCAATTATCAATGAACAATCCTCCTTCGTCAAAACTTCGGCGGGACAAGTGAACAATGAGCAATGGAAAAAACAATTTTGAAAAAATTGATATACAATCTGTTAGGTAAATGTGTAAGGTTTTCGTTTAATTAAATCTTCTCTGCAATCTTTATGTTTTCATAAAGATTGTATTTTTTGTAAAAAAACTATTGATTTTTTTTATTACGAATATATATTCATAATGTATTTGTTATCAGTTTTATAATATTATGCCAAATAATAAACTGGGACCAACTGGATAAGGTTCTATGACTGTGCGGAGATTGAGTTCTTACGCTGATTACCAGCAAAAAAATAGGGACATCTCAAAGCACACTTTAAAGGATTCCATCCTTTGCTCAAAAAAAATTAGGGCAAGCGGTAGTTGGTTGATGTGCTATAAAAATTATAAATAAAAAAATATGAAAAAAATATTCTCACATCTTCTTCTCGGAAATATTGTTTATAAAGTTTCTATAAACACACCTTTCGAAAAGGTTTTTCAGACTCTCTCCAAAGCGATTAGTAATAATGATTTTTCTGTTGTTGCTGTTCATGATCTAAAAAATACTTTTATAAAAGCTAATCTAGACATTCCGCTCGATTTTGAATATCGAATTGTTCAACTCTGTAATGCAAAAAAAGCGCATAAGGTTATTACAGAAATGAGTTATGATATGGGGATAATGATGCCAAAAAGCATTATTATAGCTTTTGAAAACGGCGAAACTACTTTGCGATTTATGCAAATGAAGTCTTGGATGATCGGGATGATGTTTCCAAGTGTGGATATTGTTCCGATGTCTAAAAGGGTTATGGCAACGATGAAAAAAATTATTGATGAAGTAGTTCTTGAGTCGGGGAAATAATGGCGTATTCTCTAAATATCCACTTTAAATATTGATTATAAAGTTGTTAATATAAATATGGTCAGGATGGGCGTGAGTGGTTTGTAGTTAGGAGCTCTTGTTTAGTTTTCATGACTGGGTTATTCAAAGTTCGCTTTTGATAAATCAACTATGGTGGACAAAGTGTATCAGAGTTGGAATCAAATACTAGAAACTGTTTTGCGGTGGGGTGAATGGCTAAGATATGCCAAGATAGAGGCTCCATGTACTTCTATAAGTAATTGCCTATGAATCCTATGAATAAGACACCAAAGGGGAATAGAACTGGAGGGAAAAAACCATGGAAAATCATGGATTTTAAGGAAATAAAAAATCAGAGTTTCTCTAATGATTTCGGCTCTTCAGGAGAAAGGGGGAAACAAAATAAATTCAATAATATGTCCATGCTTACCCTATGGATTTTTATTCAACCAAATAATGAAGGACAAGTACGCACAAACGAACAAAGTGTCTGCCTAAAACGCAGTGTAGGTAATACTTTGGATTTTGTGCGAGAGGCTTTTAGCCTCGTTACTTATCCGATGACAAGTTTTGATTTTTTGGTTTTTAAATCAATTTTAAGATGAGAGGAGGACTAACAGTAGAAGGGTGCAAATGGATTGATACTTCTAAATTAAAAAAGTTGGGATATTTAGAAAAAAATTATTATGCAGGACTTCTAACATGGTATTCAAACGGAGAAGAATGGGGATCAGTGAGAGCCGAGGTGGATGCTGAGAATACCTATTTAAGGTTGCAATATACCCAAACAGATTATTGGAGCGGAGAAAAGAAAGGATATGATTATCATGTATTGCTTTCAAATTCATCCTGTAATTATGGAGGAGTAAGGTATTGGCTTCATTGTTCTTATTGCGGTAAACGCGTAAAAAAGCTTTATTTACGCAATGGAAGAGAACTCGGCTGTAGGAAATGTCTTCATCTTGCATACACAAGTCAAAACATAGGGGGACGTAAGAAAAGATTTGGGAAAATAATTACCTACTACGAATTGCAAGATGAATTAGAAACGATTAGAAAGTATTACAAAGGGAAGGAAACAAGGCGGTATAGGAGATGGCTTTATTATCAGAACAAATTAGATAGAGCTTTGGGGTGTTGGGTGAATAAGCTTTAGAATGTTTTTATGGAATATTCAAACGAAAGTGATTACAATTTTGTCATGTTGAGTGCAAATTCAAAATTACAAAATAGTTATGCCTGATAAAAAATCACTACAACAAAGAGATAATCATATTCTCAAACTTGAAAAAGAAATTGAGAAATGGAAAAAAGCGGTTAAAACTCAACGCTATGGTTTGGTCTGGCTTGATGTTCCCGAAGCATTTGAAGATGATGTTGAAAATAAACTACCGATTCTTGAAGAAGTTCCTAAAAAAGCAATATTGGGCGATAAAAACAAGCCTACTCATATTTTAATTGAAGGCGATAATTATCATGCACTAACTTGTTTAAACTATACACATAAAGGGAAAGTTGATGTTATTTATATTGATCCGCCCTATAACACTGGGCAAGATGGTTTTCGTTACAAAGACAAGCGTCTCTTAGATAAATATCCTGATGGCACAGAAGTTCCTAAAGATCATCCATTTAGACACAGTTATTGGCTTTCTTTCATGAAAAAACGCCTCGAATTAGCCCGAGATATATTAGCGGATGATGGCTTAATTTTCATTAGCATTGATGATAATGAGAGTTCACAATTAAGGTTTTTGTGTGATGAAATTTTTGGACAATCCAACTTTCTTTTACCCTTATATGTTCAAGTTCGCTATGCAGGGAAAACGCTGGTTGAGGATATGGATGTTCAGAAGCTTATCGAAACCGTTTATGTCTATGGGAAAAGCCAGTTGGCTAAACTTAATAGAGAAGAAGTCGATTATAGTTTTGAAAAATTTATTTACAAAATAAAAGAAAAAGGGAAACCAATAATAATAAATCTTGGTGGAAAGAAGGTCGAAGTATTCAACAAAGATCAATACGAAATAATTGAGGTCGAGCCTGAGAAAAGTGCCTTAAAAGAAATATGGGCTACGGGGAAAGTTTTAGATGGTAACTCGTCGGGGAGATTTTTTAGAGATTATCTTATTCCAAGACAAAAAGATGATGGACTAGGTACTTTGTATAAAGTACATGGCATAGGTGATGATATTTATGATTACAGATATTTTACAGGTCCCAAAAAAGCAACCGCATCCAAAGGTAAGTATTATCAAGGGGTTCCTCAGGAAATTTTCAAAAACAGCGACGGAAAGAAAAAAACACTTCCCGTTATAAATTTTGTTAATTTCGCTGACGCTTTCGGTAACTGTAGACACGAGGGAGATGTTGATTTTAGAAGTGGGAAAAAACCTTTAGAATTTCTCAAATACTTACTTAAACTGGGAATAAAACCTAATAAGCAAAATACAATCATTGATTTTTTTGCTGGATCAGGTTCTACGTTAGAGGCAGTAATGGATCTTCGACAAAATCATAAGGTTGTTCTTGTTACCAACAATGAGGATAAAATAATGGATAACACTTGCTTACCAAGAGTGAAAAACGCAATAAATGGTTATAAAAATAAACAAGGATCAAAAGAAAATGTTAAGTACTACAAAACAGCGTTCGTCGGTAAACACAATATTTTAGATGCAGATGATAAAGATAAAATTCAACTTGCTCATCATGCAGGCGAAATGCTTGCAATAGCCGAAAACACTTTAGACCAAGTTAAAAAGAATGATTACTGGCAAGTATTTGAAAACAGAGACAGAATGACAGCAATCTATTTTAGAGAAGAACAAGATCGGATTGATGAATTCGTAAATGAGATTTTGTCACTCAAGAAACCAGTAACAGTATATATGTTTAGCTGGGAAGAAAAGATAGAAATTCTTGATTTTGAAGATAATAAAAATATAAGTCTCAAAACAATACCACAACCAATTCTTGAGATATATAAACAGATATACAACATCATTTAATCTATGAACATTAATCCATTAAGGTTTCAAAAAAATGCGGTGGCAAACCTAACTGATGTATTTGTCTCTGTATGGAAACAGGAAGGTAGGCAATTACCCATTGTATTTAAGTCGCCAACGGGAAGCGGGAAAACCTTTATGGCATCACTTTTTATTCGTGGGCTCAACCATTTGCCTCAATGGAAGGAGGATAAAGCATTTATTTGGATTACGTTTAGTGATGATTTAGCAATGCAAAGCAAGAATAAATTTCTTGAATATTTTGAAAATATGCTTGAAAACAAAACCTTAACCGTTGCAGATATAAATCAAGGGAAGCTTTATCAAAATGATATTTTATTTTTGAATTGGCAAAAAGTTATTGCTAAAAATGCAGATACGAAATTACTCCGCCGTCCCGAAGATGAAGAATGGCAAAAAGAGCAAGGGAAATACTTTGAAGATGTAATTGAACAGACTCAAGCAGATGATCGACAGATCATTCTAATAATTGACGAAGCCCACAAAAATAAAGACACAAAACTTGCGAAAGATATTATTGATAAAATCAATCCTAAAATAATTCTTCATATTACTGCAACCCCTAACGAAAAAGATGAACTAGAAGCTCGTCGTCTTGGTAGCTTTTGTGAGGTTCCACGAGAAGAAGTAGTTGAACAGGGGCTAATCAAAGAAGCTATTGTTACTCAAACTGAAGAAGATTTTAAAGGCATGATTGGAAAAGACCTTGATAAAACCCTCCTTGAGATTGGAATGAAGAAAAGAGAGGAGCTCAAAGCAGAACTTAAGGCACTTGGGAAAGATATAAATCCTTTAATGCTTATACAACTACCGAATGATGATAATAAACTCGTAGAAAAGGGCGAACAGAGAAAAGAAGAAATCGTAACAGAGTATCTTCTTAGGAATAAAGTACCTGAACACAGGATTGCGAAGTGGTTTGATAAACACCCGCGTCCTGATGGCTTGGAAGATAATGATGATGAACACGATTTTCTTCTTTTTAAACAGGCGGCAGGTACGGGATGGGATTGTCCTCGTGCTTCAGTACTTGTAATGTTTAGAGAAATACAATCAAATACTTTTTATACTCAAACAGTGGGACGTATTTTAAGAATGCCTGACCCGCAGGTTAAAGAAGATTACAAAAATAATCCGAATCTTTGGCTGGGTTATTTATATACAAATTACAAACGTAAGGAAGTAGAAATACCAGATCAGAACCCAAAAAATAAACCATTAATAAAGTTTGCTTACCGAAAGAAAGGTATAAAAAATATAGAATTGCCTTCGGATTATGTTTCTCGTTTAGATTACGGTGATATTCGTGTGTCTTCAAAATTTCAAGAAATATTCAGAACAGAATTTAATAAATATTTTGGTATTACTAACAATGACATCCTTGGGAAGGCTGAGAAAAAATTAAAAGAAATGGGTTTAGATTTAAGCGAAAATTTGGTTAATGAGGTTGTTGCAAATGCTCGTTTTGAGGATTACGACAATCTAGCTTTCGACTTTAGAAAAAACGGATGTGATATTTCGCTCGGGATGTCGGTAAGCGATATTGAAAAAACTTTTAATTATCTTTGCTATCAACTTTTAAAAGAACAAGAAGATAAACAAGCTAAATATTCAAACATTTCTCGTTCTTGGTCGATACTCAAACAAGCACTTCGTGTTTGGTTTAGAACAGTTTTACCTGATGACCATATTTATTGGTACAAGGTGTTTATTAAAGATATTCGCAAGGGTACTGAAAGCAAATTTCGTCCAGCAATAACAAAAGCCCTTCGTATTTATAAGCCAATCTCCGACAGCTTACTTACTGAAAAGAAAAAAAAAGAGGAAGAGAAGGAGGCGTACACGTTTACCATACAAGGGGAGTATCAATATCCCGAAGACTACAAACTTGTACCTCAAAAACTATGTGTATTAGATGAATTTTATCTCTCCGAAGATTACAACGGACGCAAAAATGAAATTGCTTTTGTTGAATATTTGGAAAAGAAAAAAGGGAAGATTGATTGGTGGTTTAAGAATGGGAATCAGGGAAAAAAATATTTAGGCATTAAATATACACACTCCGATACAAACGAGGATGATACTTTCCACCCTGACTGGATTATTTATTTCCATGATGGTCGTATAGGCATTTTTGATACTAAAAAAGGTGACACCGCAACAAGTATTGAAACTGCAGACAAAGCCAAAGCATTACAATCAAAACTTAAAGTGTTTGGTAAAAAGTTTATTGGTGGTATAGCCGTACAAGAAGCGGGAGTTTGGTATTACAATGACAGTTCAACATACTCTTTCAAAGAGAAGCAATCAGTAAATGATAGCAAGGATTGGAAACAATTTGAGAGTTTGTTTCAATGATCTAAACTATACTTGACAGTACACTTTTTCGGAGTAGTATGAAAATATACTCTTATGTATATTTCCAATGGATCAGAAAGAATATAATCGCGCCCTAAGGGAATTAGAACCTCTTTTTGTAGAAAAAAGCTTTTCCATAAAGGATACTGGCTTAACATACAGAACCATTAGTAGTTGGAGCCAAGAAGGACTTATAGATCATTTCCAAAATAGTGATGGCAAATGGCACAAATTTTCATTTACAGAACTTATTGAAATTTTGATCTATAAAGAATTACGAGAGTTTGGCTTCTCTTTGGATAAGATAAAAAAGGTAAAAGAATCTATTACCAATACTGGTAAAACTTCTTCATGTTTATACAAGGGGGTTCCCGATACAATTTTGAATTGGAGATTACTTAATGTTTTGATTCAAGGAGTCAATATCTTCTTGGTAATAGATAAAAATATAGAAAGTGGGTTACATTCTGCAACGGATTTTGAGTTGGCGGATGCTATACTTGAAGGCAGTTTAGATCCTGACGATTTTTATTGTGAGCACGCAGGACTTTTTGTTATTAGTCTTCGGAGAATTTTAAATATTGCAAAAGTTCAATATAAGAAACGAGATTCTAATTACGATAAACTCTTTAAATCTATTTTAGAAGTTGAAGATGGAAAAACGATTGAATTTTCAGTAGATGGTGAAGAATTTGATATTAAGGACTTAAAACAAACAGATTATTTAAATTACGATCCGAAAAAAAAATCTCTTATAGACCTTATTCAGGGGAAAAAGAATCAAAAGATCACTATAAGCACAAACAGTGATGGAAAAATTACGTCTATTAAACGTGACCAAAAAATAAAATGAGTTGGCGATCCCAGCTTTCAAACTTCCTTCCAAGTGGTAGCGATCCTGCCATGAGGGATACTGTACTCTCTAATGTTAACCATAGAAGAATGTAGAAAAATACTCGGAACCACAGAACTTACCGATCAAGAAATTGAAGAAATCCGAAACGGACTCTATCAATTATCTCAAGAAATAGCTGACCAATATTTCCCTTCCCTATCATGAAAAAAGCTCTCATCTACTGCCGAGTATCCTCTCAAAGACAAGTGAGGGAGGGGCATGGTTTGGACTCTCAAGAATCGAGATGTCGGAAGTATGCAAAAGACAAAGGTTATGATGTAGTAAAAGTATTTCCTGATGAAGGGATTTCGGGAGGACTCTTTGAGCGACCTGCTATGAGAAACCTTGTTGCCTACTTGGATAAAAATCTCAAAGAGAACTATGTTATTATTTTTGATGATCTGAGTCGGTTAGCACGAGATGTAAAAGTTCATATTCAAATGAGAGTAGAGTTAAGCTCCAGAGGGGCAACTCTTGAATGTCCGAATTACAATTTTGATGATAGCCCTGAAGGAGAGTTTATTGAACTGATTATGGCAGGAAAGAATCAATTAGATCGAAAACAAAACACAAGACAGGTAAATCAAAAGATGAGGGCAAGACTTGAAAGCGGATATTGGGTTTTTAAACCTGTCGCAGGATATGAATATATCAAACATCCTTTGCACGGAAAACTTCTCTCTCCAGTAGAGCCAAATGCTAGTATCGTCAAAGAAGGACTAGAGTGTTTTGCGAATGGGATATTAGAAACAAAAATAGATTTTGTACGCTTTCTAAATCAAAGAGGATTCGTTCCTCTCAAAGCGAAAAAACTTACCTTGCAATCAGTTGATAAAATTCTATCTCACATACTTTATACAGGATATATTGCTTACCCTAAGTGGGATATAAAATTGCTTCAAGGACACCACGAAGCTCTTATTAGTATAGAAACCTACAATAAGATACAAACTCGCCTTAAATCGAAGATAAAGACCCAAAAAAGAGCTGATCTACATCTTGATTTTCCTGCTCGCGGGTTTGTGTGTTGCGATAAGTGCGGAATAGCAATGACAGCTAGTTTTTCCAAAGGAAGAAATAAGAGCTATCCCTATTACCATTGTCGGAATAAAAAATGTTCAGCTCGATGGAAAGGAATTGATAAAGATATTCTTGAATCAGAATTATCCAACGCTATAGGAAAGATGAAGCCGAAACAAGAATCATTAACACTTCTAAAAGCAATACTGCTAGATGTATGGGATAAGAAAATAAAAGAAAATGAAGCTATAACAAAGAAACTTCAAGCTAGACTAGTGGAGTTACCAAAAGAACAAGATCGTACGCTAGAGGCAGTTCTAAAAGCCTCCAATGATATTGTGAGGAAGGCGATGGAAGACAAGGTTGAGAAATTGGAGAATGAAAAAATTCTACTGAAAGACAAGTTAAACCAATTCAAGCAACCTACAGAAGATTTTGGAACCGCTCTTGAGGAAGTTTGTGCATTCCTGCAAGACCCTTCTCTACTGTGGCTTTCCGATGATTTTAATAAAAAACGACTCGCTCTAAAGATGCTATTTCCAAAGGGAGTGCCTTACAAAAGAAGCGTTGGAGTTGGAACCGTTGAAAAACCGCTTCTCTTCGTGCTTCCCGACGAATTAGAAAGTGATAAATCAACTATGGTGGAGCATAAGGGACTCGAACCCTTGGCCTCATCCATGCCATGGATGCGCTCTAGCCATCTGAGCTAATGCCCCGTGAAACGAGTTTGAAACAACGAAGTTGAACGGCTTGGCATTACTCAGTCTCGCTTGAGCGATCGAAGAGAAGACTGAGCTAATGCCCCGAGAAAAACGAACCGAGTGTAAAAAGTTTTTTAAACTTTGCAATTTTTTCTTTCTTTTCTATGATCAAGTTGATGAAAAAGCTGTTCGCATTCTCTTTTGTTGCTACAAAATTCATGCTTTTGGCGTGTTTTGGGTTGATGAATGTGGGGGCAGCAGAGGCCAAAGTTCCAGTGCCTTGCCATCAAGAAATGGTAGAGAAAATCACTTCGCAAGATGAATCCAGGGGAGATTGTCAGGCTTGTGTCTTATCAGAAAAAGCTTGGAGTTCTCAGTTCGTACAAGAGAAATTGGATTTTCTGCTTCGAGATATTGTAACAGCTCAGTTCGTTTCTGTGGATGAATTATTGAACACAAAATTTGTTCAATACGTGAGCATTGATTATAGAAGCCCCCCCGATGATTTACGGATACTGCATTCGCACTTGATTGCGCAAGCATCAATTGTGTTGGTGATTTAGAAGATAAAGGGAATATTTATTTTTATCAGAATAATTCTGATAGTTTTTATTTTTTTTATTTCCTCTGAATCATGAAAAAACTAATTTTCGCTTTCACTATCCCATTTCTTTTATTTGGATGTACGTTTATCGTTTCCGACAAAGATGTGAAGACTTGCCCGAGCATGGATATGCAAAACATGGATCATTCCATGATGAATATGGATATGCCTTCAGCAGATCCTTCTTCCAAAGCATTTTTTGAAGCCAATATGAAAATGCATAAAGATATGAATATCTCTTTTTCAGGGGATGCGGATATCGATTTTGTTACGGGAATGATACCTCACCACCAAGGAGCTATTGATATGGCTCAAATAGTTTTGAAATATGGCAAAAACGAGGAAATAAAAACACTCGCTCAAAACATCATAAAAGCCCAACAAGAAGAAATCGCTTTTATGCAAAATTGGTTCACTGGAAGCCAACAACAATAATTTATTTTTTTAACAACAATTTTCATTATGAAAACAACACTTTTCGGTCTCGGTATGTTCCTTCTTGTTGCCACTATCGGTGGCTATGTTTTGACTTCTCGCGCACAAGTAAGTGATGCCGTAGAAGTCACAGAAACCCTCGTTCAGTCAGCTTGCGTGAGAGGAGGACAATGTGGGTGCTCTTCCGTGGGGCAATGTGGACAGTCTCAATGCACTGGGCAAGGATCGGCTTGTGGAGGAGTATGTGGGGAAAAATAATCGAATTTTTGTATGACGTAGGGACGTGCCATGGCACGTCCCTACAATTCGTGATACAATCCAGTTGTTAGAAATTTCTCTATGGAACTTGATTTTTCGGCTCTTTCTCGCATCAGCACCACTTGTGGGATTTCTCCAAAAGAATGGAAGTCGTATCAATCAAAAATATCCAAGTATCTCCAAGCAATTTCTTCTCGGGAACAAGGGTTTGTGGATGTTTTAACAGACGAGAAAATAATTGTCGATATCGAAAAATTTGCACAAAACTGCCGAGGGAAATACACCGATATCGTGCTTTTGGGGATTGGGGGATCGGCCCTCGGAGCGAAGGCTCTAAGAGATATATTGAGGGAGAAAGGCGCTCCTACATTTCATGTTTTGGACAATATTGATCCCGTAGTTATTGCTGATCTAGAATCTCAAATAAATATTCAAAAAGCCCTTTTTCTCGTTATTTCTAAATCAGGGAATACCCTTGAGACACTCACTCAATATGAGTATTTTTCTTCACGGGTTTCTTGTGAGAATTTTGTGTTTGTAACGGGAACGGAGGGAACACTTCGTAAAATAGCAAAGACTAAAAATATTCCTGTATTTACGGTTCCAGAGAATGTTGGAGGACGTTTTTCAGTGCTTTCGGTGGTGGGACTACTTCCGGCAAGTTTGCTTGGCATTGATATTCGAGCACTTTTGGCAGGAGCCAAGGAAATGTGTGGGAGATTTTTATCGACCAATTTCGAAGAGAACACCCCTTTCCAATTAGCACTGTTGCAGTATTTGTTTTTTCAAAAACAAATAACCCAGCACGTCTTCATGCCTTATTCGGCGCAAATGAGAAGCTTTTCCGAATGGTGGTCTCAACTCATTGCGGAATCGACAGGGAAAGACAATAAAGGCATTACCCCAATTATGGCACAAGGAGTTACTGATCAACACTCATTATTGCAACTTTTGGCCCAAGGACCTCGCGATAAATTCGTGATTTTTCTCAAAGTAGAAAGCCTTCAAGGAGAAGAAAGTTTTTTGCGACTTCTTCATGCGGAAATGCAAGCGACAGCAGATTCTTTGACCGAACTCAACCGTCCCAACGTGGTGATTGCCATATCAGAAATATCATCAGTAGTGTTGGGGCAACTTTTTTTCTTTTTCGAGGGAGTTACTGCATTTTTGGGAGAATTGATGGAGATTGATACATTCAACCAACCAGGAGTAGAACGAGCGAAGGAACTAGCCAGGAGGTATTTGAAATAATTTCCGTGCGTTTTGAAAAAGTATTTCCGCACATTCTTCTTGGGATATTTTTTTGAGTTCAGCAATAAGGGTTACTACTTCTGGTAAAAATGATGATTCATTTCGTTTCGTCTGCTCTTTGTGTCCTTGAGGGACGAGAAATGGAGCGTCTGTTTCGGTCACGAGAAACTCAATAGGAGTTGATACAATCGCTTCTCGCACTTTTCGTGCATTGGGGTAGGTTGCAACGCCTCCAATGCCCAAATAAAACCCGTATTTTTGTGTCATGATATTGGCATATTCCGTGTCTTCGCTGAAGCAATGGATCACGCCTGTTACTTTTCCCAATCCTGGGATTTTTGATGCTTTGATCCCGGGATTTATTTCTCGGGATAAAAATTCCAGCATTTCTTTTTGCGAGTTTCTTCCATGGATAACTATCGGTTTTTCGAACTTTCGGGATAAAGAAATGTGCCGACGGAAAATATCTTTCTGAAGTTGAAAGAGTTCAGGGGTGTTTTTGTGATAGAGATCAAGTCCCGTCTCCCCGAATCCCACAATCTTGTGAGGATTTTGCTCTGTCAACTTTTCGAAAAGTGAAAAAAGTTCATCAAAGTTTTGAGCTTGTAATTTGTAATTTCCGAATCCTTGAGGGAGATATTGAGGATTTGGATGAAAACAATTTTCGGTATCACAGGGATGGACACCGAGGGTGCAGTACATATGGTCATGCTTTTTTGCGAGATCAAGAGCCGCGATACTTGTTATCTCATCGACACCGATCTGAACCTCCAAATCTATCCCACTTTTTTTATTTCGCTTTATCACCTCATTTCGATCCCGATCAAAGGAAGTGAAGTAAAGATGCGTGTGTGTGTCAGCAATTTGCATGGTTTTTTATGGAAGGCGAGGTTGATCAGCCTTGTTTTCAGAATATTTTTGGTTTGGATTGGCCCTTCCATTTCTGAAAATACTTCATCATGGAAATCACATGAATCCAAAATGTTTTTCGAAAAATAGATCCCCAAATATCCTTTCCTGATAACCTATGTTCAGAATGAAAAGCTCTCGCTTGGGGAACTTGCACAACCTTTTTTCCTGCTTCCCAAGATCTTCGACAAAGATCCGTATCTTCGAAAAAAAGGAAAAATCTCGAATCAAATCCGCCAAGTTTTTGAAAAAAAGATTTCCTCATTACCAAAAAAGATCCTTGAGCCCAAGCAACGGAGTTTATTTGGTGAACAAGGGGTTTGACCCCCTTGTTCATATTCGTTCGCAATCTTCGAGAGAGAAGGCTCCAAAGAGTTGGGAAATCCCATGTGTTTTCGAGGAGATTCCCTTCTCTAGTTTGGAGCAACGGTGAAGCAATGCCAATTGTTGAATCTTTTTGAATGGCTTCCAGCAATCTATCAATACAGCCTCCCTGCACTTCGATATCGGGATTAATAAATGCCAAAAATTCTCCATGAGAGAATTTCACTCCTTCATCATTTCCCCCTCCAAATCCTAGGTTTTTTTGAAGTTGCACGAGGTGTGCTTGGGGGGTATTAGAAAGAATTTTTTGTGTTTTCTCACCGTCATTTTTTGCAGAGGCATTGTCAACAACAATCCATTCCCAAGTTACCGAAGGAGCATGAGAAAGAAGGGAATTGAGAAGATTTTTTATTTTTTCAGATCCTCCGTAGCTCACGGTAATAATAGAAAGAAGTGGTTTCTGCATTTGCGACATCGTCAGAAGTGTACTGAGTGGAGATCGATTTGGCAAAAAGATGAAAATTCCCCTCCCTTAGGGAGGGGTTAGGGGCGGGAATACAGAAAGAAGGAAAAGTTCGAACTCAAAGTATCCCTGAGTTCGAACTTTAAAAGGGCGTATCAGTGATACGCCCCTACAAAAATTGTCACAATAAAAATCCCTCCGTAGTCCCCCTTTTTCAAAGGGGGAAGAGAATCTCTCTTGACATGGAGAAAGAATTTGCCACACAATGCTCCTCGATGGATCAATTCAAAATCTTTTCCGGCTCTTCTCATCCCGTTTTTGCTCAAGCTGTTGCGAAACATCTCGGGACAGCGTTGGGAGAAATAACACTCAAACGTTTTGCATGCGGGGAAATGTACGTCAAATATGAAGAAACATTTCGAGGACAGGAAGTGTTCCTCGTTCAGACTTGTCGTACGGGACAAATGAATGACGACCTGATTGAGCTTTTACTTATGATTGATGCCGCCAAAAAGAGTTTTGCAAAAAGTGTTCATGTGATTATGCCATACTTCGCCTACTCTCGTCAGGACAAAATTCATGCACCCAGAGAAGGGATTTCAGCAAAACTTTTTGCGAATATGATTGTGAATGCTGGTGCGGATCACGTCATAACCATGCATCTGCATTCGGATCAAATACAGGGATTTTTTGACTGTCCCGTTGATAACCTCAATCCTAAAAAGGAATTTGTAAAGTACCTCCAATCTAAAAACCTCAAAGACACAGTCGTCGTTTCCCCTGATGCGGGAGGGGCCAAAGATGCGAAAAAATTTGCAGATGCGCTTGGTGTTGGGCTTGCGATTCTCCACAAGCAACGACCAGAACATAATAAATCAGAAGTGACGCATGTCATAGGAGATGTGAAAGGGAAAACCCCCATTATCGTGGATGACATGGTCGACACAGGAGGATCTGTTATCGGAGCGGTTGAAGCACTAGTCAAAAATGGAGCCAATAAAGGAGTGTATCTCTGTGGAACGCATGCGATACTTTCGGGAAATGCCAAAGAAAATCTTGTGAAATCAGGGCTGACTGAAGCGATATTTACCGATAGTTTGCCAGTCGAGAATCCTCCTAAGAATTTCAAAACTATCTCTATGGCACCACTCTTCGCAGAAGTAGTACGCAATGTCGTCGAACATAAGTCTGTATCGAAGTTGTACTTCTAAAAGAAATGTCTTTCTGAGGTGAAGCCGAAGAATCTTTGAAATAGTGTTTTTGAAATACAAAGAAGGAAGATATTTCTCCCGCCAAAGCAGGAGGAATCTAGGACTTCTATTCTATGATATTTACACTAACAAAAAGTTAGTCCAGATAAATTACACACGGACAGCTTTGGATCCCCATCTTCATGGGGATGACGAGTTG
>JAIPGI010000003.1 GCA_021736215.1 Candidatus Altimarinota bacterium | reverse complement strand
GGGGATTTCTCGTTCTAGTGCCGTAGA
Source organism: Candidatus Altimarinota bacterium (assembly GCA_021736215.1). GTDB lineage: Bacteria > Patescibacteriota > Gracilibacteria > UBA4473 > UBA4473 > JAIPGI01. The sequence goes on along the minus strand of JAIPGI010000003.1, from coordinate 91,361 downwards.
ACACATATGCCCCAAGATGTGATGTACGGGAATAAGTGGTTTGGGAAGTGTGAGTGCCAAGAAACTTGCCGCCGTTGTCCCCGTAAGGAGGGATGTTTGCAATCCTGGTCCCTGTGTCACCGCCAAATAATCAATTGCCTCCCAAGTACAATTCGCATCTTGTAAACATTTATCCAGTACTGCCCGCCACCGTTCCGCATGAAGCCTCGCGGCAATCTCGGGAACAACTCCTCCGAAATCAGCGTGCTCCACTTGTGATTGACGTACACTTGCAAGCACCCGTGTTCCATCTTCCACAAGAGCCACTGCGGTATCATCACAAGAAGTCTCAAATGCCAAAATTTTCATCGACTTGCACCCTAGCAAAAAAAGATATTTTTCAAAAGTAGTTTATCTTTGTATCGAGACTCAAAATGAAAAATTTTGGATTCTCCTTTCTGATTTTTTTGCCAAACTAAAAATTTTCCTCTACCGTTCGTTTCGAAAAATTCGAAAACAAAATTCATGGCAAAAAATCTCGTCATCGTCGAATCCCCTGCAAAAGCAAAGACGATTGAAAAATTCCTGGGAGCTGATTTTACAGTAAAATCAAGCTTTGGTCACATTCGAGACTTACCAAAAAATGGAATGTCGATTGATATCGAACATGGATTTGAACCAACATATGAAGTAAGTGCTGACAAAAAGAAAACCGTTACTGAACTCAAAAAACTAGCCAAAGATTCTGATATTGTATGGCTGGCATCCGATGAAGATCGCGAAGGAGAGGCTATCGCTTGGCATCTGAGTGAGGCGTTAAAATTAGATGATAAAAAAACGAAACGCATTGTATTTCACGAAATCACTAAACCCGCCATTTTGAAAGCTATTGAAACTCCTCGCAAGGTTGATAAAAACCTTGTAGATGCGCAACAAGCTCGGCGAGTTTTGGACCGGCTGGTCGGATACGAACTCTCCCCTGTGCTCTGGAAAAAGGTTAAAGCTGGACTCTCTGCGGGACGCGTACAGTCTGTTTCTGTAAGACTTGTTGTCGAAAGAGAACGCGAAATTGATACATTTAATTCAGAGTCATCGTTCAAAGTGACTGCAGAATTTGATCTCGGTACTGAAAGCGGGAATGGCCATTCCCGCCTGCGAGCTGAACTTCCCAAAAAATTCAAAAACGAAAAAGAAGCAAAATCTTTTTTGGAAAAGTGCATCGGAGCAGAATTCAAAGTAGAAGATCTCGAAACCAAGCCGAGCAAAAAATCTCCATCTGCCCCGTTCACCACTTCGACTCTCCAACAAGAAGCCAGTCGAAAACTGAGTTTTTCGGTTAAGCAGACGATGGTTGTGGCGCAAAAATTATACGAATCTGGAAAGATTACTTATATGCGTACTGATTCAGTAAATCTATCAGACATCGCTCTCGCTCAAGCCGCTCAGGAAATCGAAAGTCGTTTCGGAAAAAAATTCGTAGAAGTTCGAAAATACAAAACGAAATCTGCCAACGCGCAAGAAGCTCACGAGGCTATTCGTCCGACTGATATATCTCAAGACTCTATTTCTGGAGATCGCAATGAAGAACGGCTCTATGAGCTTATTTGGAAACGGACCATCGCTTCACAGATGGCAGAAGCGATACTCGAAAAAACAACAGCAACTATTGGAATTTCTACTACGGAAGAAAAGTTAGAAGCCCAAGGAGAGGTCATAAAATTTGAGGGGTTTCTCAAGGTCTACATGGAAAGCACGGATGAAGAAAATGGGAATGGCGAAGAGAGAATTCTTCCGCCCATAAAAGTAGGACAAGTCCTTTCTCTACAACAGATGCAGGCACGACAAACATTTTCTCGTCCTCCTGCCCGCTATACAGAAGCAAGTTTGGTCAAGAAAATGGAGGAAATGGGCATTGGTCGCCCGTCTACTTACGCTCCAACCATCTCCACCATCCAAGACCGAGGCTATATCGAAAAAGGCGATAGGGAAGGAAAACCACGATTTTATACTGTTTTAATACTCAATCCTGGGTTTAAATCAGAAAAACCCGGAATTTTAAACAAAGAAGAACAAGAAATAACCGGTGCCGAACGTGCAAAACTTTTTCCAACTGATATCGGGCAAGTGGTGAGTGATTTTTTGGTAAAGTTTTTTCCTGATATCGTCGATTATCAATTTACTGCCAAAGTCGAAGAAGAATTCGATGCCGTTGCACGAGGAGAAAAAGTATGGAACAAGATGATTTCTGAATTCTATAAACCTTTTCATAAAACAGTGGAAAGTTCTGCAGATATTGCAAAAAGCGAAGCTCAGGGCTCACGAAACTTAGGGGTTGATCCAGAGAGTGGAAAACCTATTTCGGTACGCATTGGTCGATATGGACCTATGATCCAAATCGGAAGTAGCGAGGACGAAGAAAAACCTCGATTTTCTTCTGTTCCTGCAGGAAAACGCATGGACGAGATCACACTCGAAGAGGCATTAGAACTTTTCCGTTTGCCACGAGTGATTGGAAAAACAAAAACCGGTGAAGAGATTGCCGCAAATTTTGGACGATTCGGACCGTATATCAAATACGGAAAAATGTTTGTTTCCATTAAACCCGATGATCCTTTTTCAATCACGCTTGAAAAAGCTCTGAAATTGATAGCGGAGAAAGAAAAATCTGAAAAAGAAAAGTATATTCAAACTTTTGAAGGTTCTGCTATTCAAGTCCTCAATGGCCTTTATGGACCCTACATTACTGATGGAAAGAAAAATGCAAAAATCCCGAAGGACAAAAAGCCCGAGAAACTCACTCTCTCCGAATGCGAAGAGCTTATCGCTTCTGCTCCTGCCAAAGGTGCACGACGGAGATTTGTGAAGAAATCCTAATTCTTCCCCTCCCCTAGCGGGAGGGGTTAGAGGAGGGGAAATCACCCTCTCTTCCGTTCTCTCCCGTCAAGGGAGAGAATATGTTTGTTGGTGGGTCAGGTGGGAGTTGAACCCACTGCCAAAGCGTTATGAGCGCCCTGCTCTAACCGTTGAGCTACTGACCCGTTCAACAGCAGAGGGATTCTACTTATTTTTTACACTCCTTCAACCACACTCGTCATTCCGGCTTGTTGTAAACCCCGCCGAATGGCGGAGCGAGAGCGTGGTCCGGAATCGGATACGTTCAGAAATCCCTAGAAGAGCGAAGCGTACACAAAATAATTCGCTTTGCTCAAAAAAGTATTGCTTTAGTGACAGGATTCCGGACAAGCCGGAATGACTTTATAAAAAAATTTTGACACCACATTAAGTTTTTCATATACTTCGACTCGCAATGAGAAATTCCTCGCTCCTCCTCCTCGTGATTATTCTTAACCCGATTAGGCGAGCGGCTTAGTTTTTCATACACATTCTGAAAACTCAAGACCCAGCTCGCCAAGAGCTGGGTTTTTTGGTTCTTTGACAGATCGAATTGTACTTCTCCCCCTTGAAGGGGGAGCTGGAGGGGGTATGTATTTTTCTCCCTCTCCTCAGTCCTCTCCCTAAGGGAGAGGAAGTAGAACTTTCAGAGCTTCATTCTCTTCTCTTCCCATAAGGAATTGATGACATGAATTTTCCTTCACAAGAGGAAAAAACATGTCTCTCCGAGAAGAGGAGCAGAGATCGGGCTCTGAAAATCTCCGCATTCAAATATTTTTTCACTCAAAAAGGAGGTGTACTTATGTATAGTGCAAAAATCCCACCGTAGTACGGAAAGGCCTTTCTGTACGAGTTTTACAAAACAAATCAATCATCTAAAAAACGAATGGAGTATCTTATGTCTAATAAACAACAAGTAACTGGTATTAATAGTACTATTATAGTCGGCGAGACCCTTAGAGTTTGTGGTGGGCAAGCCGATCTTGAATGTGGATTTAATTTTGATTCTCTTACCCCTTCCTCTGGCGATGAAACAGTCGAAGATCCAGAGATTATCGTCCGAGAAAATATCTTTTTGGATGGGGGTGGTAAGGAATATTTTTCTTAATGCCCGAGAACATTTCTAGGGGTCGTCTAAAAGCGACCCCTCCTTTTTTCTTTGTTTGACATATATATAAAAATAATTTATAATAATAAATAGGGAGCGCAAAATTCCCTATTGGAAAGAGAAAAAAAGGTTAAATTTACATTAAATAGAGTTCTTTCACGTTACCAGCAATTTCAGAGTCTTCCTTTCTCTGCAATATCCTTCCGAGGATTATTACAGAGAGTGTTCGGGATCTGAAAACTAGTTGCAAGCCAAACCCCAGCTAAGAATTTTTTTTCTTATCTGCGAAATTGGCTTGAAACTAAATAAATAATAACTTCCAAATCCAAAGGAGATTTTCTTGATAAGAAAACAAAAAATAATAGTGGTTCTATTATTAGTTCCTGATAATGGTCCTTCTGATGAAAATCCCATTCCTGTCACTATAAATGGAGAAACTATTATGTTTCCCCCAGAAAAATTAAATTCTGGTGACATCGAATCATTCTTTCCACCTCGTCCTAAAAAAACGAAGAAGGCGAAGGCGCAAAATACTACCATAACCTCTTCTAAATCAGGAGGTAGGGATTTGTGGCAATGCCGACACTGTGGCACAATAAACAAAAGAAAGCGGAAGGGGATCGGGTGCCACGGGTGTGGAGGAAAAAAATACTAGCCCGAATAAAAAAGGACGCACTTCATTCCAAGATGTTGCGTCCTTTTTTCCTATGGTTTTAAAAAATCCCTCTCCAACTCTCCCCTTTTTAAAGGGAGAGAGAAAAATCATCGCCACTCAAAACTATCGTAAATCCACGATAAGAGTTTTTTTGTTTCTCCAAACCTGTCACTGGATCCAAGAATAACCGTCAAAACCTCGTGTCCATCACTCGTTTCTCCAAGTGCCACAAAACACTCTCCCGCGAGTAACGTATAGCCCGTTTTGAACCCTTTTAAATTCAGAAAATTCCCAAGCAATTGGTTTGTTGTGGGTTTTTCGTGAAAAAATTTTCCATCCACAGAAGTTCCATAGAAGTGATTTTTTTGAACGGTCTCTCGAACAAAATTATATTCAAGCAGCAATCGAGCAAGCTTGGCTACGTCCCGAGCGGACATCTGATTTCCAAAAATTTTTGCTTTTTTCTGAACGAGGAGCGCGGGAATAGAACTTTGCTTTTGAAGGTTTTCTTCCATATCCACAGCTGATGTACTTTTGGAATCTTGTATCACATCCAATCCTGTTGCATTCCAAAATTTTGCTGAACTCAAGCCGAGTTTTTGAGCCATTTGATTCATCTCTTTTATAAATGCCTCTTCTGATCCCGAGTGGAATATCGCCAATGCTAAGGCCGCGTCATTGGCTGAACCAATCAAAGCCGCCTCCAACAAGGTCTGCACGGTCAATTGTTCGTACTGATAAATATCAATCGTTGAACTATTGATTTGAGTGGCTTCCAAGGGGACGGTTACTACTTCGTCGAGGGCATGATTTTCCAGAATAATGAGAACCGTCATAAGTTTGCTCAAAGATGCAATCGGTTGGGAACGATTGGATTTTTTTTCAAGCAAAACCTTGGAAGAATCCAAATCCATCGCAAAAATTGATGTCGCAGGATCTTCTAAAAGTTTAGGAGCTATTCGTCCAGCATCTTTTTCTGGTAATGCTGATGGCTGTAGAATCTCTATACTTGGAAGTACTTGGTTTGTATTCTGCTGGTGCAAAAACTCTTGCGCCTTCTGAGACATCAAAGCCAAAATAAGAAATTCAAGCATGATTAACGAACGCGATTGTATGGTTTTGGAAAGAATCATCAAGTAAACCCTCCCTCTTTGAAAAAGAGGGGGCTGGGGGGAGATTTTTATCTTGAACCCCTATGAAAAAAATCCCTCTCCATCTCTCCCTTTACAAAGGGAGAGGGGAAAGGTTTATTGTGGTTTCCAGACAGTTTTCCCTTTTTCATCCACCAATTCAATTCCTTCTGCCAAAAGTTCATCTCGAATTTCATCTGCTTGTGCCCAATTTTTATTATTACGAGCTTCGTTTCGTTCTTTAATTTTCTGTTCAATTTCTTTTATTTTTTCAGGAGAGATGGTTTTTTCATTTCCCTTCAAAATATCAAAAATAACATCAAAATCTTTCTCCAAAAATAGAACTATTGAAGATGCCTGCTCAGGGGAAAGATCCGCTTCTTCACGAAGCCTCATTCCCTGCTTCATGAGTTCGAAAACAACAGAAAGAGCATCCGCAGTATTGAGATCGTCACAGAGAGTTGTCTTGAATTTTTCACTCGAATTTTGAGAAAACTCATCTGGTTGCGCTTCTCTTGCCCTGTCTTTGAAAATACGATATGCCTCCCTGATTCGAGCGATGGAATTGCGAGCCATTTCAAGCGAATCAAAAGTGAAATTCAAAGCCGTCTGATAGTGCCCATTGAGCAATGCATACCGAATCTCATCCCCTTTCCATCCTTTTTCCAAAAGATCTCGGATTGTGTAAAAATTTCCTTTAGATTTGGACATTTTTTCTCCATTAACTTGTAAATGTTTGACATGGAGCCAATAATTCACGGATTTATGACCATGGTTGGAACATTCATTTTGTGCGATTTCACATTCATGGTGCGGAAAGATGTTGTCTTCTCCTCCTGTATGGATATCAAATGGAAGTCCCAAAAGTTTCGTACTCATGGCACTACACTCCGCATGCCACCCTGGAAATCCCATACCCCAAGGGCTTTTCCACTGCATGAGGTGATTGACCTCTGCTTTCTTCCAAAGTGCAAAATCCATTGGGTCTTTTTTTTCGTCGTTTACTTCCACCCGTGCACCAGCCACCAAATCTTCAATATTGTTACCCGAAAGTTTTCCATAATTTTTGAATTTTTTGGTTCGAAAATAAACAGATCCATTCACCTCATAAGCAAATCCTTCTTTGATAAGCGTTTGGGCCAGTTCAATCTGTTCAGCAATGTATTCTGTCGCTCGAGGACGATGCTCGGGAGGAAGAATACGAAGAAGCTTCTCATCTTCAACAAACGCATCTTCATATCGACGGGCAATAGCAAAGGGATCTACTTTTTCTTGAGCGGCCTTGTGAGCGATTTTATCCTCCCCTCCTGCATCTGCCGTCCCGTCGTTTGTCAAATGTCCCACATCGGTGATGTTTTGGACTTTGGTAACCTTGTAACCCGCATAACGAAGCACTCTTGTCAGTAAATCTGATACGAGAAACGACCGAAAATTCCCAATGTGCGCATAGTCATACACTGTCGGACCACAAGAATACATCTTCACTTCTCCCACATGAAGAGGGTGGAATTCTTCTTTTTTTTTGGTTAAAGTGTTATACAGAAAAACTTTTGGAATCATCGAACCAAATCCTACGAATGGGAGGGTTTTTGGCAAGCAAATGACTTTTTTATTAAATACTAATTTTTTATAGATATCTTTTTCCCCCTTTGACAAAGGGGGAACTGAAGGGGGATTTTGAAATCCACCCCCACCCCCTCCTTTAAAAAAGGAGGAGAGGCATCTTTATAAGTCCCCTCGGAAATCTGTTTATCAGCAAGTAATATAAAATCTCTTCAACATTTAAAGGGATGCCTTTACTTCGGTCGGCATAACAATCTAGGAAAGAAATCCACTCAAAAAATGAATCAAGTATTTGCTCCCAAAATCAATAACAATTAATGCCAAAATGGGCGAGAAATCAATCATTCCAAGCCTTGCCCACCGAAAAATACGAAAAATAGGATAGACAATTTGTTCCAGCCAAATCCCGAGTCTTGTCCGCCCTACTGCAAACCACGATAAAATCACATGAATAAAAATAGCCCAAAAAAGGAGCTTGCTTAGCACTCCTACAAAATAAATAAGGAATACGATGAATGTATCAACGGTAACCATTACTGAGGGAAAATTGTTCGAGTGTTTCGAGTAATCCTTTGAAATAATTCCCAATGAGTGGGAAATTCACAAACTGAGATAGAAGCCAAATAATAATTCCAATAACTAAGGTCATCCCAATGATAATGCCAAGTCCCCGGAAAATCCCTCCCAAAAAATTGGCCCATATAATACGCCAAGGAGATTTAAGATATACAATAAATTCTGATATTTCGTCTCCCAAGAGTACATTTCTGAATTTCTCAGACAGGGTTCTATCGTCAGGTAAGCTGATATTTTTATGTTTTCCAAAAAGTTTCATCACGAATGAGTTTAATTTTTTAGCTCAAAAAGTAAACTCTCAATAGTGGAAAAACAAAATTCCGATTTCGTGTTCAAATCCAAAGAGATTCCATCTAGTCCTGGTTGTTATTTATTTTGGGATAAAGACGATAAATTACTCTATGTCGGAAAAGCCAAAGATTTAAAAAAACGTGTGTCGAGTTATTTTCAAAAAACAGAAAAATCATCCCTTCGGATTGAATACATGATTTCAAAAATTCATCGTATTGAGACCCGTAGCGTGCACAGTGAAATTGAAGCGTTGGTTTTGGAGAATAACCTTATTAAAGAATTTCTCCCCCGATTTAATGTGCGACTTCGCGATGATAAAAATTTCGTATATTTGCGCATCACGAACGAAGATTTTCCAAAAATGGAAATTACGAGACGATTGATTCGTGATGGAAGTTACTATATCGGTCCCAAAACTTCTGCCAAAGAGTTCCGTGAAACGGTGAGATTTTGTCAAAAATTTTTCCGAGTCAGAATGACGAAATCCTCTCTCGACTATTATCCACATGTTGCTGCCGGTGGATTTGATGATAACCAAGAACAGTATCAAAGAAATGTGGATATGATGAAGCAGTTTTTGGGTGGAAAAATTGAAGAGGTCATGAAAAATATTCGAGGAAAAATGGAGAAATTCGCACTTGAAAAAAACTTTGAAGCCGCGGCAAAAATGCGAGATTTGATAAAATCCATACAGGCTTCTACACAAAAGCAAACTGTCGACCTCGGAGATACTCTCAATCGAGACTTTATTCATTTCGTGAGAACTGATTCCAATGCTTATGTTGTAAGAATTGCTTTTCGAGAAGGACATCTTCTTGATCAAAATGAAGTAGTCTTTGCAGCCGAAGAAATTTCTACTGACGAAGAAATATTGGAGGCATTTTTGATGCAATTTTACGAAAAAGTACACACTCCTCCCCGTGAAATATTTATCCCTATTAGTCTTGAGAATGCGGACAAAATTGAGGTTTTTTTGTCTCAGGAAATTTTTCCAGAGGAAAAAATAACTCTTCATGTTCCACAAAAAGGAATAAAGCACGAAGTACTGGATATCGCTCTCAAGAATGCAAAACATTTTCTAGAACGAAAAAAACTAGAGGCACTGTCTCATGCTCAAAATTTTGCAAAATCACTTCCCGAACTGGCCGAAGCACTTTCCCTCAAAGAACCGCCTCGACGTATGGAGTGTTTTGATATTTCGCATTTGGGAGGCACTTCTACCGTCGCAAGCCAAGTCGTGTTTATTGATGGCGAACCGAAAAAAAGTGAGTATCGACGTTTTACAGTCAAATCACTTCCTGATGGAAGTGTAAATGATTTTGCGGCCATGCAAGAGATTCTTGCGCGCCGATTTGCTCGAAAAAATGACAAACAATACGCCGAAAAATTCCCCGATCTGATTATGATAGATGGAGGAAAGGGTCAGCTTTCAAGTGTTTTGAAAGCCGTAGAACAATGTAAAAAAGACAAATGTTTCCCCAGAAATTTTAATGTAACCAAACAAATCATTTCTCTCGCGAAACGCGAAGAACAAATTTTTCGTCCTGGAACAAAAGAACCACTTGAACTCTCCTACGACAGTGCCCCATTGAAGTTATTACAGCGTATTCGGGATGAGGCTCATCGATTTGCTGTTACTTTTAATAGAACCGTTCGCGAAAAGAAAGCTATCAAATCAGCCCTAGATGAAATCCCTGGAATAGGAGGAGCTACACGCAAAAAACTCATTGCTCGATTTGGATCGGTGGGAGGTATAAAACAAGCAAGTGATGAGGAACTAAAGAGTATTTTGAGTGAAAAACAGTTTCAAAATTTGAAAAAAAACTTATAGCCCCAATGGTTTATCCCGGGTTCGAAATTTCATAGAACCCGGGATGAGAGTATCCGCGTTTCCTAAAAAAACACTATCTACTTAAGGGAAATGTGATTCTATACAACCCTTCTCTCCCTTGAAGAAGAAGGTTTCCTCCTTCAAACCACGTCTTTTCGAAATTTTTTATATTTTCATCAAGCGTAAATATTTTCTTTCCTTCTACAAAAATATCATCATTTCTCAATTCATAGAGTTGTCCTCGATGAAAAGAAGCCCTGATTGTGTCTTGAGAGAGAACTGTTTTTTCTTTAGAAGAAATCCGATACCAACGGGTTCCCATACGTGCCACAAATTCTCCATTTCCAATGGATATATCTTCAAAGTACTGAAGGAGCCCTTGGAAAATCAGTTCCCGGCGACGTGTCGTAAAATTATAAAAGTAAAGATTATTCTGTTCTGGAATAACAATTCCATCCTCTTGGAGAGCAAAATTCTTTCGAAAATACCCAAGATTAAATATCCCCGTAATGGTATTGAGTATTTTTTGAGAACCCTGTACATCAAGAATATTTATGGATAATTGAGATCCTTGTTTTTGGGCAAAAATAACGAATTCCCCCTCTCTATCCCAAAGTGGGGAACCAAAAATCGCTGCTGTGTCGAGGACGAATTTTTCACGCAAAAGTTTCTGTTGTGCTTCTCGTGACTCAATACTGAGGGTTTCTACCTTTGCAGCAGGAAGAAGAGTCTGAGATATTTTTTGGGTGTGAAAAACTCGTATAGAATCTGTTTCGAAAGGATTCATAAGAAACCCCTCTGCCTGAATAGTCCCCCGAAACGATTTCCCTGCCCGCAAAGACATTTTACAAGGGGAGTTTTTACAATTTTTTGTCACATTATTCGAAAATTGTACCTGGAAAGGTGTTTCTGGATGAATACCGAATTCGACACTTCCTCTGTACCCAAAAAACCATGCTATAAAAAACAAGGGGATAACCATAACAACTGCCCAAGAAACAACTTTGTACTCATCCATGTGTTTTTATTTTAGCGAAAATCATCAAACCCAATTTCCTGCACATATTCGGTAAAAACTCCCCCCCTGTCAATGCGCACAATAACCACATCTACTCTAAAAAATGGAACTTCTTGCATCTTCATTTTTTTGAGAAAAAAATCTTCTGCTGCACGAAGTATCTTTTCAAATTTATTTAAAGTAATTGCCGCAATTCCGTCTCCAAATGAATTCGATCTTCTTGTTTTCACTTCCACAAAAACATATTCTTTTGGGGTGGGATCAAAAAAAATCAAATCAATCTCTCCCCCCTGTGCATGAAAATTTTTTTCAAGAAACCGCAATCCCTTTCCCTGCAAAAAGGCCAAGGCTATTTGTTCCCCTCTGTTTCCCAACTCTTTTTGATACGGCATACTAAGACGTCTTGAATTGTGCCTCTTTGGAAAAGAGAAAACAAATTTCTAACTCACAATTATATGTTCTATGTCTTCAACCATCTGACGAATCGCTCCCTGCCGAGAAATAACTGTATAATCATAGAGATGTTCTAACTTCAATTCGTTCTTCATGGATTCCATTCGTCGCACTAATTCTTCATCGGTGATAGGAGCTCTATGACGGATTCTTTCTCCAAGCACCTCTACACCCTCTGCTGGTTTAAGGAATATGGAAGTATAATATTCTTTGGGAAGCTTCTCTCTTACCTGTAAAAACCCTTGAACATCAAACTCACGAATAACTATTTTCCCCTGTTCAACTCCAGTGACCAATGGTTTTTTGAGGGTTCCATATAAATTCCCTCCATGGACTTCCGCATGCTCTAAAAACTCATCTCGTCCTACTCGTTTTAAAAATTCTTCTTTGGATATAAAAAAATATGTTTCTCCTTCAATCTCTCCTGGACGAGATTCCCGAGTCGTACAACTGGGCGGGAATACCCAATTTTTATGTTTTTCCCTGAGAGCAGTAATCACCGTTCCTTTTCCCACTCCAGACGGTCCAGAAATGAAAAATATTTTTCCTTGCTTCATTTCGTTTTTTCAAAATATGCTAAAAATTCATCACGAGTGAGATTCTCCTTTTTTAGAAGATCTTCAGCAATAACTTTGAGGAGTGTGAGGTTCTTTTTCAAAATATTTTCACATGTTTTTTCCGCATCAAATACAAATTTCTGAACTTCTTCATCGATAATTCTTGAGGTTGATTCTGAAAATTCTTTTTCCTGAAAATCAAGTCCCGCATATCCTTTTGTTTTTTCAGCAAAAACAACTGCCCCAACTTTGTTCTGATCCCCCATTCCGTAGGTCATTACCATTGCCCGAGCAATGCGAGAAATTCTTTCCAAGTCATTGGACGCACCTGTGGTTGTTTGCCCAAAAATGAGCCTTTCAGCGATACGTCCCCCATGCAAAGATACCATTTCATCCTTCATTTTGGATTCACTCATGAGGTACTTGTCTTCTTCGGGTAAGAACCATGTTACCCCCAATGCAGAACCTCGAGAAATAATGGATATTTTGTGTACGGGTTCGCAATGTTCACTAAAATGTCCCGCAAGGGCATGCCCCACTTCGTGGTAGGCAATAATTTTCCTTTCGTCCTCAGTAATACGTCGAGAACGTCGCTCGGGTCCCATAGAAACTTTTTCAACAGCATCCTCTATGTCTTTATGGGTGATGGCTTTTTGCCTATTTTTCACAGCAGAAATAGCCGCTTCATTTACGACATTTTCCAAATCTGCACCAGAGAATCCCACTGTTTTGGAAGCTATTTTTCGAAGATTCACCCCTTTTTCCCAAATTTTATTTTGTGAATGAAGTTCTAGAATTTGTACCCGAGCATCCATATCTGGCATATCGATATGTACACGTCGATCAAATCGTCCAGGACGGAGCAAAGCCTTATCCAAAACATCAGGTCGATTGGTAGCGGCGATGACAATGAGTGATGTATCTGGTTCAAAGCCATCCATTTCTGTCAAAATTTGGTTGAGCGTTTGTTCTCTTTCATCATGTCCACCTCCCATTCCCTGCCCTCGCTGCTTTCCAATAGCATCAATTTCATCGATAAAAATAATCGCTGGGGCATTCCGTTTCGCTGTTTTAAATAAATCTCTCACACGACTTGCTCCAACTCCTACAAACATCTCTACAAACTCTGACCCTGAAACTGAAAAAAATGGAACGTCTGCTTCTCCTGCAATGGCACGAGCCATGAGTGTTTTTCCAGTTCCTGGAGCCCCAACAAGCAAAATCCCTTTCGGTATTTTAGCTCCCATTTTGAGATATTTTTTAGGATTTTTTAAGAAATCAACTACCTCGACCACTTCTTCTTTTGCTTCTTTGGCCCCAGCAACATCGGCAAATTTTGTTTGATGCTTGGTTTTGTCATATACCTTGGCTCGAGACTTTCCGAACCCAAATGGTCCGCTCTCTCCTCCGCCCATAGATCCTGCCCGACGAGAGAGAAACACAAAAAAGGCAATTAAAAGTAAAAATGGAGCGACTCCAATCAAAATATTAATCCAAAGCTTTCCGTCAGAAGTATCAACAACTGTAACAGTGGTTTTCTTGGTAGTATCATCCAACCCCAAGTCTTTTATATTGGCGGTCGATTCTTTATATGCATGAAAAAACTCACCACTGAAGCTTTCCGCACTGATATCATTATCTTTTACCTGTACTTGTTTAAATTCATCCGCTTTGTATTTTTCAAGCATTTGGGTAATAGAAATTTCTTTGACTTGTTGCGTCGCCAAAAAAGATATATCTCCTCCAGAAAACAAAGCTAAAGCAGCACCAACTAAGGCAATAACAAAGAGATAAACAAACGGATTGGTTCTACTCGGAACGTTTTTTGGAAATTTTTTCATGCGTTACAAAAAGACGAAAATGACTGGAGGATAATGATGAAAACTCGAAAAAAGGCAAGAGATTTAGATATGAGATATTGGACGTTGGATTCTCAATTCCCAGATTTAACTTTTCTTGAGATAATCTGTGAAAAGTATTCCCTCTAGGTGGTCATACTCGTGCAAAAAAATTCGAGCATCCCAATCCCCAAGTTTTTTTTCACACCAGTGCCCTTGTAGATTTTGCCATCGTGCACGAACTTTTGCGGGACGAGACACTTTGCCGAATATTCCAGGAAGACTCAAACATCCTTCTTCCAGAATGACTGTATTCTCTGACAATTCCAATATTTCTGGATTTATCATGGGCAGTATTTTTTTTTCTTTCTCTGTAGAATCCCCAATATGAAGCGTAATAAGAATAATTCGTGCATCAATATCCACTTGCGGCGCTGCCAAACCCACTCCTGTGATTTCATCTTTCCCGTGCGGAGCCAACATCGTCTCCTCCATTTCGCGAACTATGTTTTCCAATTTTTGGTCAAAATCTTCCACTGGTTTACAAACCGTTCGTAGAATTTCTTTATCTGGACCCGTAATAACATCAAACATTACGGAGCGATATAAAAAGAATTCATGAGAAAATGCAAGAAATTTCTGTATTTTCCACTACAAAAGGAGCCCCACTCTGTAGCGAAACTCCTAAATGTTTTATTTCGTGCGATATTATTGCAATTCGATTTTAGCACCGGCCTCTTCGAATTTCTTTTTCATTTCTTCGGCTTCAGCTTTCTTTACGTTTTCCTTTATTGTTCCTCCGTTATCAGCCAAAGCTTTTGCTTCGCCAAGACCCAGTCCTGTGATTTCTCGGACAACCTTAATGACAGCAATTTTTTGTGCTCCAGAATCTTTAAGAACAACATTGAAGGAAGATTTTTCGTCGGCAGCATCAGCTTCTCCACCAGCTGCAGCAACTGCTGCAACTGCTACTGGAGCAGCAGCTGTAATACCGTACTTCTCTTCGAAGTATTTAGCGACGTTGTTGGCCTCAACAACTGTCAATTTTTCGATCGCATCAACGACCGTTTGCTCAGATTTTCCGAGCTTGATGGTAACTTTTGTTTCTTCTGACATGAGAAAAAGGGGTTAAAAAATGGAAGAAAAATATATTATGAAGCAAATTTTTCTGCGTTTTGTAAAACGTTGAAAAGCTTTTGAAATCCAGAATTGAGCACTCCGTGAAGTTTTTGTGGACCACTGCGAAGCACTCCAACAATTTTTCCCAGTGATTCTTCTCGGCTGGGAACTGTAGAAAGCTCTTTGGTAGCGGCAGCATCAATAAACACTCCACCAAAGACCCCTCCTGCAAAATCCAATTTTGATTTTTTGGTTGCGACATTAATGAATTCTTTTTGATATTTTTTAATAAGAGCCGCGGGAGCAACTTCGTCATGAGGAGAAACAATAACCGCTACAGCTCCCTCCAATGCTTTAGAATCTACATCTTTAAATCCAGCATTTTTGGCGGCTAATTCAATCAGTGTTTTTTTGATAACGGTATAACTCATCCCATTGGCTCGCAATTCTCGACGCATAATCTGCGCTTCCTCGACAGTGAGTCCATCGAATTTAAGAAAGGCAACACCTTTGGCTTCATTGAATTTTGATTCAAGGGAGCTGAGTTGTTCTGTTTTTTTGACTTTCGTAATTGCCATTTTGATGTTTTTAAAAAAGTCTCTGTGGCCAAAGACTTGAGACTTCTCCCATTTCCTTTCAGTACAGAACATCACAGGAAACGGATTTGATTTTGTCTCGGTTGGTTTTACAGCACAGAACCTACCAACTGTCTTCGACCGCGGGTATATTAGGGAAGAATGAATACTTGTCAAATTTTTTTCTTTCGGACACTCCCTTCCGCAAAGACTAAAGCTGCCATTGTTGCGCTTGATGTAATTGTTTTGGGGTTTGTTAAAAGTTCTCGCGCTTTTTCAAAACTTTTAACTAAAAATGTTTCTATCTGCTCTGCTTCGTCCTGTTGTGGGGATTTCATCTGGTTACAATTTCCTGCAAGGAAAAAATGATATTTCATCTCTGATCCCGTGGGATTGGCAAATACTTCTCCTATTTTTTCCCATTGTGATGACGCATATCCTGTTTCTTCAGATAATTCTCTTTTTGCGGCTTGGATCGGGGTTTCTCCTTCATCAATCATTCCTGCACAAAATTCTGTTATAATTTCCCGTGAGCCATGCTTATAGGCCTTTTGGAGGAGCACTTCTCCCGAAGAAAGTATTGGTATAACGATAACTGCAGCCTTGGATATATTCACAAACCACTCTGATAGCTTGCCGTTCGGAAGCTCAACAAGGTGCTTTTCGATGGGGCAAAAATGGGAATTGATGAGCGTCTCACGTGAGAGGATTTTGAATTTTTTCATGGATATAGAGTATAAAATTCATCGATAATTATTTCATATATTTTTTTATTCCACCATTTCTCAAATCGAAAAACATCCTCTTTTTTTTCTCCAACAAACCGAAATCCCAATTTCTCAATAACCCGCTGCGAAGCGATATTCTCTGATATATGGCTTATTTTTACTTTGTGAAGGTTGAGTTGGTTGAATCCAAATTCCAATACGGCCTTTCCCACTTCGGTCATAATTCCCTGTCCATGAAATTCTGGATTGAGCCAATATCCCATTTCTGCTACATCCATTCTGCAAGCTCGGATGTTTCTCGTTATATCCTCAAGAGAGATAATTCCAACGAGTCGTTCTTGTAAAAATATCCCCCATCGAACCAATTTTTCTTTTTTTGTGTGAATTTGTGTTTCTTCAAAAAATTTCATGGTCTCTTCTATCCGCTGAGGAGGGTTAAATGTCATGAATTTGACCATATCTGGATGTGAATGTGTTATTTCGAAAATGTGAGGTACATCTTTTTTCTGAATAGGTCGAAGAAAAAGCCGTTCTGTGTGAATTTCGTAGCTTTGTATATTGTTCATCTAAATACTATTTCCTTCTTTTTCTCATATTTAAATTGTTTTTTCAAATTTCTCCCCCCTTTGTCATTGCGAACATGTTACGAATCCCGGGTTCAAAGAATCTCTAGAACCTGGGATTACGTAAAAAAAACATTGAAAAAACCTGAGGTATTTTGGAGATTGTCGCACTTCGTCCCGTCGAGGCAAAACTCGTTTGTAACGACAATACGAAATTTGGGACTTGCTATTTCCCTATCTGTGCTCTATGCAAAAAAAGCTGATCCACCAAAACCAGTGCTGTCATAGCTTCTAGTATGGGAATCACTCGCGGCACGATAATCGAATCGTGCCGCCCTTCGATTTCTAATTCTATTTCGTTTCCTTTGCTATCAATTGTTTTTTGCTTTTGACCGATAGAAGATGTTGGTTTTATAGCTACTCGAAACCAAATATCTTCTCCTGTAGAAATCCCCCCCAAAATCCCTCCATTGGCGTTTCTTAATGTTTGAACGCGGGATTGGGATATCTTTAAGCCCGGGTTTAAAAAACTAACAAGAGAGTCATTTGCCTCACTTCCTTTCATGCGAGATAAAGTAAACCCTTCTCCGATTTCAAATCCTTTCACCGATCCCACAGACAAACACGCTGAGGCTAAATCTGCCTCTAGTTTTCCAAACACAGGAGATCCTAAACCCGCAGGGGGATTGATTACTCGAATTTCCACCACTCCACCGAGTGAATTTTTTTCGGTTTTTATTTTTTGAAGTTGAGAAAATATTTTTTCAAATTCTTTCTTGTCCGCCATTCGGAGCGGATTTTCTTCGATAAAATTAAAGTCCACATTTTCAAAAAATGTTCCTCCGATTTCTCGTGCAAAACCGATAATTTTTGTTTTTGTGGATTTTAAAATTTGTTGTGCCACAGCCCCTCCAATAACCCGTGCAATTGTTTCTCGTCCCGAAGAGCGCCCCCCTCCACGATAATCACGAATCCCATATTTGAGTTGGTATGTTGCATCTGCGTGGGAGGGACGAAACACGTCCTTGAGTTTTTCGTAATCTTGAGAACGAGCATCGTGATTGCGAACCAAAACAGCGATAGGAGTCCCCGTTGTCCGACCTTCAAAAACTCCTGACACGATTTCACATATATCTTTTTCTTTCCTCTCAGAAGTAATTTTACTCTTGCCAGGACAACGTTTATCGAGGTATTTTTGAATATTTTTTTCGCTTAGTTCTAGATTTGGCGGACATCCATCAATCACGCATCCGACCATCGGCCCATGCGACTCCCCAAAGGAAGTAACCCGAAACAAATTCCCAAAAGTGTTCATCATGTCAATTATCAATTATCAATAAACAATTATCAATTTAAAATCCTTTTGCTCTCACGTACAAAAGTTTTTGTTCATTTTTTCAATGAATGGAAAGAAATTACTTGTTATGGATTTTTAATTATTGGTATTTTGAGCAAAACAAACTGCTAAAAAATTCAATGAATTTTTATTGTGAGTTGTTTTTGGGAGTTCTTTATTTATCCACACAAAAAAGAACGAGACAAGAGAAATTTACCCAGACATCCCTACTCCTTTGGAAGCTATCTTTTCGATAACCGGATGTTCCACAAGATATACGTCGAAATCGATACGTGTTCCCTGAATGTAGTCATCCATAGACAAGGTTTGGTTCGCTACTCGCATCTGAACAATGCTAATATTTTTTCCTCGGATACCTGGACGTTCAACGATAGTTTCTCCTGGCTGATAGCGATATGTTCGCTCCATGGAGGCAGCAATAAGCTTCCCCGGGGCAACCTCTCGAGAAAGAACCGCCGTCCGCACTTGATCGACTTGCAAATTTCTGTCACGTCGAGCCAATCCTGCAAAAAGCTTTTGGTTTGGTTCTTCCTGATTCTCTATAAATTTATCGGTATGAACAATGGTCGATCTCACAGAGCGAGAATCTTGATGCACTAAATCTGGTCGGTAGAGATAAAAATCATTCGTCTGGGCAAAACTTATTTGTGGAAGCAGGAACAGTCCTGCAAAAAAGAGGATGCGAACACAAAATTTGATCATAAGAAAATGTTTTAAAAATGGGGTCAAGCGGTTTTTATCTAGACTCAGAAAAAAGTCAAGAAAAATGCTGTTGCATTTACCATGATATAAAGTCACCTGGAACGGGAGATGAAACCTTTCTCTGTTTTCCTTTTTTGTCGGGATCAGGAAAGCTTAATTCTGCCGCATGAAGCATAATCCGATCCGATTTAGACCCTCCATATTTTCCGTCTCCCACAATAGGGAATCCTATTTCGCTGAGATGTACACGAATTTGATGTGTACGCCCAGTGGGAATCGTTATTTTTAGGAGAGAGAAACCACTGTTTGTTCTGACTCGCTCAAAAAGTGTTGTTGCATCCTTTGCGTGATCAGAATCTCCAACGGTCATCTTTTGTCTATTTTGTGTATCTCGCTCTATCCCCGACTCAACTCTTCCCCGAACAGGAGGGACCCCTTGTACGAGCGCATAATATGTTTTTTCCACTTCTTTCCAGTGTTCCTGAAAATATCGATGCGTAGCATTTGTCTTTGCTACTAGAAGAACTCCTGATGTCCCTTTGTCCAAACGATGAACCAACCCTGGACGCGAAATTTTTTGTCCCCCGATATCGCTCGTGTTTTCGGAAAGATTTGTCCCGAAGTGGTGAACAAGGGCATTTATAATCGTATGAGAAGTGTGTTCTGTTTGGGATGGATGCACCGACACCCCTTCTGGCTTATTTATAACGACCCAACTCTCTGACTCTGCCAAAATAGGAAGATCCAAATCCCACGCCTCAATATCCCGAAGGAAAGATGATGCCATTTCTCCTTCATAAGATATATGCCATGCCTCACTTACTTGTACCTTTGTTTTTCCCGCTTTTTCTTTTTTATCTAAAAGAAACTTTCCAAAAGCTGCCCATTTCGTACGAGAAAAATCAGGAAACCGCTGAGCACAGACGACATCTATCCGTTTTCCCTCCTCTGCGGAAGAAATTATAATTTGTTCGTTCATAAAGTTTTTGCAAGATACTTGCATTTTGTTTTTCATCATTTATAGATTACCTATTTCGAGTTTTTGCAATATTATTGCATTTTACTTCTTTGTTTTTACAAAAGTACTGAGCCCACAGCATCCACCCAAATAAAATTGCTGATAATCCACTCGCAATAAGATTCCCTAATGCCAATCCCAAGATAGCTTTTTCTGAAGGTAGAATAACGAGGGATAACATTGCCGCTGCCCCCGTTGCCACAAGAAGGGAAGCCGTAGAGACCTTCATAGGGGTCAATGCGTCATCGTTGGCCAAAAATACTCGCGAAAGCGTTGGGATGATGCAAGTTGCAGGGAGAGCCAAAATTGTCCAGAAAAAAACGGTAGTCGCCATCCTCAGCATCTCGCCTTCTAGATGGAAAAGCAAATGCAAAATTGGCGAAGCAAACAGCATCCCTACGATGACCGTTGGGATTGTAAAGAAAAGAACCCATTGGATTGATGTTTTGAGAATCTCTTTTTGTGCTGGATAATCGTGTTTTGCATGAGACAACTTGGGAAATGCCGAATTGGCAATTGCAAATCCAACAACCGAAAGGAGTACGAATCCTAAATTTGATCCTAAGGAAAATGCTGTTACCGATCCCGTAATAAGGAAACTCGCAATTAAAATATCAGCGGTCTGATTTATTTGGAAAGCAGAATTATTCAATACTCGATAGAAAAAATCTCGTTTAAATCCTTGCCATGCTTCTGTTGGGGTTTTCCATGTCCAGTGAATTTGTCCGCCATGCGCAAAAAATCCATAAGCGTTACTCAGTAGGTGCAAAGTTGCTCCTGCCAATGCGGCGAGTCCAACCGTCATCAAGCCCCATTGATCTCTCCACCAGAAAAGCCCCGCACAAATCATCCCTGTGTAGAGGATGGGAGCAATAGATATGGAAATAAATCGATGATAACTTTGTTGGAAGGCAGAAAAGACCGCCGACACTGCGAGCAAAAAAACAGAGCCAAAAAGACATCTCGCCAAGGGCACCATTTCCGCTCGTAGAGTCACATCAAATCCCCCGGCAAAAAGAACTATCAGGGAGTCTGTAAAGAATACTCCCAGCCCACAGAAAATTCCAAAAAGTACTACGACTCCCCACAGGAAACTCGAAAGAAAATGATATTTTTTCTCTTCTTCAAGATGCGCTACTCGTGGCAAAAAAAGTGTCGAGACCGTTCCCCCGATAAGGAGCGCAAAAAAGAAATCCGGAATTCTGAAACTCGCAAAAATCAGGTCAACTTTGTCTCCCTGTCCGAATATTTCGACCAAAAGTCGATCACGCAATAACCCCAAACATTTGGACAAAATAGCCGAAGCCCCAAGCAAAGTGCCGCCACGAAGAAGTAGGTTTCTCACGAAAAGCAGTGTGCTCAAGTGGAGATTTTTTGCAAGGGGGGTGTTTTTTTGTAGGGACGCGCCATGACGCGTCTCTACGGAATTAGGGCATGGCAAGCAATGTCCATACAAACGAAACGGGTAGGGGGCAAAAATTTGCGCCTCCTACATTAAATAAAAATAAAATGAAGATTTCCTAAAATCCAAAAATCTCCTGTATCAGAAAACGCTGAATGCGTTTAAGAATTTTTTGGTGCTGGATTTTCTTGTTTTCAAATACAATCGCGTACGCTCAAAGCGTGCGAATTACCGAAATTTCTCCCCGAAAAATAGGAATCGAAGAAGAATGGTTTGAATTTACGCTACAGTCAGACATTCCTATTGATATCAGCAACTGGAAAATTTCCAATACAAAATCTACCAAGACTTTTCTTGAGAAAAAAGATGATCTCATAACCCCAATAGGAATCACTATGTATACAGGATCTGGATCCACGGTCGATGAAAATCAACTTGTATTTCTGCTTCCTAAATCGACTTATTTCACTTGGAGAAAGTCTCCTATCTCGCTCACTGATTCAGGAGGAACTATACAAATACTCAACGCCGATAATGAAATCCTTGATGAAATTTCCTATCCCGATACAAAAATTGGGACCCAAGATGGCGAAGTCTATTCGGAGATATGGAATCGTAAATCTGATACCGAAGTTTTTCCTCTTATTTATCGTACAAATGACAGTTCCCTCCGTCATACCAAAGGCATCGAAAATGATGAATATCCCGCATCAACAGAAGATATTGAATTTTTTATTTCTGAAATTTCTCCCGATAGAGACACGGAAATTGGATCTGATTTTATTGAGTTGTTTATACAATCAGCGAACACCTCTCCTATTAATCTTCGATATCTTGAAGTGAAACATAACGGCACTCCCCTCATGTTTTTGGATTCTGATTTTTGGGCAGAAACAGGAGATTTTATCGTGATACAAACCAATGGCAATTCGACTGGTTTTATCAATAGCTTAAATCCATATTTTATTTCTACTGATAAAAAAGATGGAATTTCTGCCGGATCTGGAAATGTGGAGGTGATTTTGTATTCGGGTACGAGTCGGGAAAAAACTGAGGATTTTGTGTGCTGGAAAAACGGTGATTTGAGCGATACTGAAACTATTCGTGTTGAGAAAAATGTTTTAGCCAAAAACTGGAGCGGCGATTGCATTGATATTTCTAAACTCATATCTAATGAATCTATCGCACGAAATACTTCTTATATCGATACGAATACAAAAGATGATTTTTTTCGTCACTTTAATGGATCTTTTGGTCAGGAAAATATCTCTCAAAATCATACTCCCATAGCGAAGATCGAAGTACAGGGCGGTTTGAAAATTTTTAAAGGAAGTTTGAATTTCACGGGAGACAAATCTACCGATCCCGATGGAACACAAGATATTGAAGCCTATCTGTGGCAAGTAAATGGTGTTTCTTGTCCCGATGAAAATGCGAACTGGCATTGGAAAAATAACTGTGAGATGGAATCAGTACGAATCAATCCAGATCGAATTTATTTTGATGAACTCGGAACTTATGCCGTTTCACTCACTGTTACAGATTTTTCTGGGACAATTGATACCACGACCGTCACCATAGAAGTAACCGAAGAAGGTATTAATCCATTTTATTTAGGGAGTGGTTCTGCTTCTAGCGCCTTTTCTCAAGCAACCAAAAAATGGCTTGAGAAAGAATTATCACAATCCCAAAAAAATATTTTACCCGTTTATGATTCCTCGTATGGGAAAGCTTCTGATGATTTTTTTGCTGATTTTCTCATTCATGTAGATATAGAAAAATTACAAAATGTTGTTTTTTCTCAAACACTCTCCCATTTTCACTCTTACGAACCACCCGTTATCCCACTTTTCCAAAGGGATAAATTTTCAGAGAAACAAAAACATCTTATCGCAAAAAATATAGGATTCATTTTCCTTGAGTAGTCTTCCGAATAGATTCCCATTGTGTTGGCGTCAATAGTCGTCTAAACGGATCTCCTGGAAATACCACTACCTGAATATTCTCAACAATAGCTTTTTGGTTTGCAATAATATTGTCATAAACAATGCGAAGGGCTTTATCATAATTTTCCATGTTTCGTAAAAGAAAATGCCGCACTTCCAATTGCGATGTATAGTCTGTGATGTGTTGATCTGCTTGTACTTTTTCAATGAGAATTTTTTCCGAGTATTCTTCCCGAACATCTTGAAGTGTTGTTTCGAGTGTTGTTCGTGCCTGAATCGCCCGTGATTTCTCCAAAGCAATATTTTGATTGAATTCTGTAATTTGCCCAATTATGTCTCGACGGATAAAGTCCGATTCTTCCAACATTGAACGAATATCTCTCAATACTACTTCGACTTGTACAGCACGACGTGCTGTTTCTTGAGCAGAAATAAGTTGTTCGGTCGGAAGTGCAAAAAATGCCTCTGCTCTATCCATCCACCGCAGAGACTGAAAAATGAGTTCTTTTTGTTGGAATGTCCGCATTTTCTCAATCCATTCGTGCCATTGTGCCGCAATGAGGGCGCTTCTCTCAGGAAGGATAATAAATTCTTGTTGAATTTGTTTTAGAGGAGTTGATTGATCCACCTCCTTTTTATTGGTAGTAAGTCCTTTCTTGGTTTTTTGAATTCCTTGCTCAAGTTTTTGTTTTTGTTCTTTGAAAGTTTCTCCAAGTTCATTTCCCTCAGATCCCCAAATGATCCAAATCAGAAATGCAATAACACCAAGAACGAGTCCAATTTTTACAATGCTCCAAATAATTCGTTGCAATACCCAAAAAAAATCTCCATCTTGTTCAACTAAAAGTTCATCGTTTATTGTTTCCGCTGTTTGGGAAGTACTTATTCCCGATATTTTTCCTTGTTTTTCTTCTTCGTGATTCCTTACATGAAAAGGATTCTCCGTTTTTTTTTCTGGTTCTCGTATCTCTGGTTCCGCCCTAAGAGAAGAGTGGTCGCTCTGGGGAGACGCATGTTGATTCATCTTGTTATTATATCACTTTTTGCTGATTAAATCAATGTTCTGCGCCGCAAAATACGCTATCGCAATAGCATCCGCACTATCATCAATACGGGGAGATGTTTTCAGTTTAAAAATGAGTTGAGCCATTTTTTTCATTTCCGCCTTGGTAGCTTTCCCATTTCCCGTAAAACAATGTTTCACTTCAACGGGTTTGGGTTCAACAAGACGAAGACCATTTTTGTGAGCCAAAAAAAGCATCATCCCCCTCACGTGTGCCACATTCATTCCCGTTGTTACATTCTGTACAAAAAACAAATCTTCAATTGAGAGAATTTCTGGTTTATATTTTTTAAGAAGTAGCTCGAAATCTTCAGCAATTTCACAAAGTCTGGCTGAAAAATTTTTTTGTGGTTTTGTACGAATCACTCCAAATGTTTCTAAGTCTAGGGTTTGTTTATTTTTTTGATGGATAATAGCAAATCCACAAAGCCCAAATCCTGGATCAACTCCCAAAATTTTCATTAATTTTATTGTTGCATATCTTGCACGGAAAATCGAATTCACTCACAATGCTCGCCGTCATGAATTTGGAAAAACAAAAAGAAAAATTAGAAAAAAATTGGAAAAAATTTGCTCCCAAATTTGGTTCCAAAAATTGGCAGGAAGATCCTAATTTTTTGTACTTTATCGAAATTCCTCTCCCAACAGAACTTTGGACTGATATGGAAAAATTGTCTTATACCTTGGAGAAACAGAGCCGATTAACGGGACTTTGGTTTCCTCCTCAAAAAATGCATATTACTCTCGCTCTTCCCGCTCGAAAGGGGTCTCATTTCCAGGCAAATGAACTTCGTTTTATGGAAAAGACACTCAAGGATATTTTTCAAAAAATTCATGTATTTGAAGTGATTTTGGGAAATTTAAATTGTTTTGCCGATGTTCTTTTTCGAGAAGTTTGGGATGAAACCGAAACTCTTTATAAACTTCATCACGAAATCTGCTCTTGTATTCCATTCGCTCAAGATCCAGCGTATAAATTAGAAAATTATTTGCCTCACATTTCACTGTTTCTCGGAAAAGGAGATTGTGATTTCCTTCAAAATGAGAATTTCATACGAGAAATAAAGCCACTAAAAATGAAAATAGAAAAAATTTTTCTTGGACGGGCACGAAATGAAGAGGGAAAATACGAGCGACGAATATTGAAAGAATTTGTTCTAAAATAAATGAAACGCGCTCTCCTTATCGATAATTATGACAGCTTCACTTATAACCTTGTTCAGTATTTACAGGAATTAGGAGTTGAAGTTCTTGTCTATAAAAATGATGCAATTACCGCCTCTCAAGCAGGAAAATTATCCCCTGATTTTCTTATTTTTTCTCCAGGACCGGGAACGGTGGAGTGCTCGAAAGATATCGGAAGTGGTTTAGAAATTTTTGAAGTTTTCAAAGGAAAAATTCCTATTCTGGGAGTGTGTCTCGGCCATCAGATGATTGGGAAATATTTCGGTACTGATATTGTCAAAGTCAAACCCATGCATGGAAAAAAATCAAAAATAAAAATCCTTTCAAAAACTGGGATTTTTAAAGATTTTCCTAATGAAATTGAAGGCATGCGATACCATTCTCTTGTTGTAGCAACGCGTCATGCCGCATTGCTACAGATCACCGCCCAAACAGAGGATCATCTCGTTATGGCTTTTGAAATACTAAATATGAAAATCTATGGTGTTCAGTTCCATCCAGAATCAATTGGAACTAAAATGGGAATGAAAATATTAGAAAATTTTTTACGCACATGAATACAAAATATATTTTG
Organism: Candidatus Altimarinota bacterium; assembly: GCA_021736215.1. Lineage (GTDB taxonomy): Bacteria > Patescibacteriota > Gracilibacteria > UBA4473 > UBA4473 > JAIPGI01. The sequence continues at coordinate 65,238 of JAIPGI010000003.1, read as the reverse complement.
AAATGGTTGGGAGTACTTTTGTTTTTGTATATTGGGTGGTGCACAACGCTTTATTTTATTCAAGAAAAATTCATCTTTTTCCCTTTTTCAGAATACGCCCAGTATCCCACTCCTAATGAACTTAAATGGGAGGAAGTCACCTTTCCTACAGAAGATGGAGAGACTCTGCATGGATTTTGGATGAATAATGGAGATCCTCAAACGATTCTTTTTTTTCACGGCAATGGAGGGAATATTTCTCACCGACTTGGACAACTTTTTTTATTTCAAAAACTTGGATTAAATGCTCTCATGATGGACTACAGAGGGTATGGAAAAAGTACCGGAGAAATCGATTCCGAAGAAGATTTATACCGAGATGGAAGTGCCTCACTCAAATTCCTCATCGAAGAAAAAAAAGTTCCTTTGCAAAATATCATTTTCTGGGGAGAGTCGCTCGGAACAAGCGTCGCGACGTTTCTCGCACAAGAAGTCGATACCAAAGCTCTTATTTTGGAAGCCCCCTTTGCAAGTTTTACTGACGTAGTGCGATATCACTACCCTTTTCTCCCCGTAAACTGGATGCTGAAATATGCCCTTGATAATAAAAAGAGAATGGATGATATCCACATTCCTGTATTAATACTCCATAGCACAGAAGATGATATTATTCCTTTTTCTCAAGGACAGGAACTTTTTGAAGCCGCCTCTGAACCAAAAACTTTGGTAGAACTTTCAGGAGGACACAATGATGCACTGAGTCATTCTACTGAAAAGTATTTCAAGGCAGTTCAAGAATTTTTGCAATGACAAATTTCATTCTGAGCGATACAATGAGCCATATGAAAAGAATATTGTATTTGTGTATATTTTTCTCTTTTCTTTTAACAGGATGTGAAAATGCTGATATTGCGTTTTGGGAAAAAGAAATTCGTAATACTCCTGCACGAGTCGCCATTGATACAATCGAAAAATTAGTACGAGCACAATCCCTTTTTCGAAATACTGATACTCAATATCAACTTGATTTGGAGGATTTCAAAACCATGTTCCATGAAAATGAGTATGAAATCCTCGTGGAAGATCATCGTTTTTTTTACTGTTACGATCTTCCTTCTGGGGAAGAAAAATCAGGAAATTTTGTCGTATTGGCAGTCGATATGAATCAGGATGTTTTTGGGAAAGGAACTTCTCGATTTAGAGAACGCATCTCGGATTTGCGAGAATTGCCTGAAGCTCAAAAAAATGCAGATGGATTTGCAAATACCCTTAATCTTTTTCAAGGAACATGTCTCCCCCTTCCTACTGCCGCTCCTGAAACTGGAAAATTTTCACGCTTGTATGTTCCTATAGAAAACCTTCCTTCTCTTACTCCCGAAGAAGTAGCCGAGATAGAACAACGAGTCAAAAGAAGACTGGAGCAACAAATCCGCGATGAAACTAATCAACTCAAGGAAGTGACTGCAGTTCAACAAGATATTCGTGATTCAGAAAGTGCGAGCGTAAGGATTAAATTGCGATAGACAACTATTCCTTCATAATAAGTTCTTCCTTCTTCCATCACTCACTTGTGATTAAGGGATAATCACCTTACGATAATATTTGACTTTTTTTTTATTTATTCATAAAAGATACTTTGAATACTTTTCGAATTTATGGATGAAATCTTAGAAAAAATGGAAATTCCATCCTTTGAGACGCTAGAAGAAATACACGGAAGTGAAAATTCTTTTCCTTTTTTAAAGGATGAAGAAACAATTATTGATGTAGTGAAGAGAATTTTGGGCTATGCTAGTTACGAAGAATATTTTGAGAAAGAAGTTGTAGAAAAAGGGAATGGGAAAGTGGACGACAGGATTATGGATAATTTTTATCAAAGAAATCCAGAATATCCCCATGGCAATTCCCCATCTGTACTTATTGAGTCATATAAGCGATATATTGAGAATTTAGTCCTTCCTGAAATAAATTTAGATCAGATAAAGATTTTTATAAAAGAGAAGAAATATAATAGCGAGAAAGTTCATCAAGCTGTTGCAAAAGTCATAGAAGAAGAAATTACAAGTGGGCGAGAAATAAACAGGATATCTGATATAAATATGAATATTAATGCTGAAAATTTAGAGTTGATAAAAGAACTCTTGGACGCTATTGAAGTTCTTAAGCAAGGATCTGAATATCAAAGAGCAAGAGATTTAGAGCGGGATTTTATAAAAGCAGCCGGAGGGAATAAGCTATTACAGAAAGCTGCTCAACTCAGACTAGAATTTGGAGTAATAGAAGCGGAAGGGGAAGGCATAATATTTGAAATTGCTAAACAAACGGGACACGAAATACCTCAAATAATAAGATTGTGTGTGGATTTCGAAGAAGGGAAAAAGACAATGGATGAGATTCTTGAAGAAATTGATACAGACAAAAATCGGGAATGGATAAAAGAAAAATTTCAAGAAATGCAAAAAATGGTATGTGAAAAAAATATGAAATTTTGGGAATCTCAACGACTTTTGTTCCCTGTATTTCAACAATTACTCACGAAATATTCATACAGTGAATTAATGGGATCTTGTAACAAAATGGAACCCGCTATCGTTATTTCACCGTGACACTTTTGGCCAAGTTTCTTGGCATATCAGGATCAAGTCCTTTTAAAAGAGCTAGATGGTATGCCAAAATCTGTACAGGGATAATTGAGGCAATCGCTTGAGCGCCATTGCAATCAGGTACGCGCAACCACTCATCAAAAACATCTTGTTTCGTGGCTGATACTCCAATGATTTTTGCTCCTCGGCTTTTGAGCTCGGTGGCATTGGAAACGGTTTCCTGATCGTCACCAAGGACAATACAAGGAGTTCCTTTCTCAATAAGGGCAATGGGACCGTGTTTCAGTTCCCCTGCCGCAAATCCCTGGGCATGGATGTAAGAAACTTCCTGAATTTTTATCGCTGATTCGAGGGCCATCGGATAGAGACTTTTTCGTCCAATGATAAAAAGATTTGGATGATCTACGATTCGTTCTGCCACAGAACGAATCCAACTTTCGTAACGAGGATTCAGCATATCGTTGATACTAGAAGCTGTCGCCCACAGAATCTGTCGACCGATATTAATTTTATTTACATCTGTAAATGCCAAGAGGAAAAGCAAGGCCATCTGTGCGGTCGCAGCTTTAGTTGAAGCAACGGCTTTTTCTGGTCCCGCATTGATAGATAAATGCACGTGAGCCATTCGAGCAATAGAAGAGCTGAGAACGTTGGTCAGTCCTATTATTTTGGCTCCTTTTTTCTTGGATCGTTCCAAAATTTCTAGTACATCCGCTGTTTCTCCTGATTGGGAAACAGCAATAATAGCTGTTTTTGGATTTACAAATCGTTCAAACGAAGGCATTTCTGATGCAGGGACTACATTTATTTTACGCCCAGAAATATCCGCAAAAAAATATTCTGCTGCCATGGCAGCTTTGTGCGCCGTCCCACAAGCAATAAAGTAAGCACCATTCGATTCTTGTAAAAGTTTCATGGCTTGTAGCAGTTTCTCATCTTCTTGTTTTAAAACACGAGCAATTGTTTCTTTTTGTTCAAAAATTTCTTTAATCATAAAGTGCGACCACTCCCCTTTTTCGGCTTCTTCTATTTTCCAAGGGACTTCGATGTTTCTTTTTTGCACAGGATCGCCTGTTCGCAAATCAGAAAACTGTGCATTCTTGCCGCAAACATAAACCATTTCATTGTCGTCCAAGTAATTTACTACATTGGTTTGTTCCAAAAATGCTGGGATATCAGAAGCAACAAATGTTTGATTAGATCCTCTCCCGACAATAAGTGGAGAACCTCGGCGGGCCGCATAAATTCCGGAAATTCCTTCGACCATAACAAGGATTGCGAACCTTCCCTCAATTTGTGTGGCAGCCTTCCGAATGGCCTGATCTGGAGTACTTCCTTGGTGAAGGAAGTTATCAATCATAGCAGCAATAACTTCTGTGTCCGTTTCGGACAAAAACTTATATGTTTTGAGTGTTTTTTTGTGCGTTATGTAGTTTTCAAAAATCCCATTGTGAACCAATGTTACTTTTCCGACCTGATGCGGGTGTGCATTAGCTTTCGTAACTCCTCCGTGGGTCGCCCACCGAGAGTGCCCTATGGCTTCACATCCATCAGGGAAATTCCGACGCACTGTGGAAATTTTCCCGATTTCTTTATCGATAAAAACGGTTCCATCTTTGGACTCGCGTACACAAACTCCCCATGAGTCATAACCTCGATATTCAAGTTTCTTGAGCCCCTTGAGCACTGATGCCCCTGCTTTGGGGGAATCTCCTGAAATCGCAAAAATGCCACACATGTAATTTAATTATCAATGAACAGAGAACAATGAGCAATAGAATTTAAAAAATCGTAGACTTGTTCGCTTGTAAACTTGTAAGCTCTTTCTAAAATCATTTGACAAAATGCTGCTTTAAAATACACTCGCGCACGCATTTTAGAAAATATTTTACATGGTTATTATTCGATTTGTTCGTGTCGGACGCAAAAATCAAGCTTTCTTTCACTTGGTGGCAGCAGAGAAATCTAAAGCTGTTCAAAAAAAGCATATTGAGAAGCTTGGATACTATAATCCTCATTTCGAAAAAGGAAAAGGGGAACTCGTCGTTGTGGAAGATCGTGTAAAACATTATCTCTCACATGGAGCACAGATGTCTGAGACCGCTGCACGACTTCTCACAAAACATGGTATCAAAGAAGCGGGAAAATTTGTAACAGAGAGGAGTTCAAAACCAAAAAAAACACCTGCCCCAACAGAAGCCCCTGTAGCGCCCCAGGCTCCATCTGAAGAAATATCCACTCCTGCAACAGAAACTACCGAGGAAAAATCAGAATAGCTTTTGACATAACTCTTTCTGTAGTACAATTCTCTCATGGCAGAAAAAGAAACCGTTCTCGGATTTGCCCGATATGTGTTGGAACAAATTTGTACCTATAAGTCTGATATTACCATTGAACAGACGGAAGACAGTCTTGGGACACTTCTCTCTATCAAGGTAAACGAAGAAGACATGGGGAAGCTTATTGGAAAAAATGGTCAAACAATTTCCGCTTTGCGACTTCTTGTAAGAGCTATGGGAGCTCGAAATGGACAAAAGATAAATTTGAAAGTTCTTGAACCTCTAGCATAATAAAACCATGAATTCTGATCCAACGGCCGTTGTCCCTCCTGTATACTACGAAACGCCTGGTGCTATAACTACAAGTCCACTCGGGAGTGGGGTAAGCAATGCATTTGGTGGAGCACTTCAAACTGTCAATAATTTTTCAGTAATGGAATTGGTTCAAATGTTTATTGTTTATGCGTTCATTATTGCTGGAGCACTGTCCGCTGTATTCATCTTTGTAGGAGGGGTTTCTTTTATTCTCTCTGGGGGAAATGATGAAAAAATAAAAAGTGCCGTCAACACTATCCGCTATTCTATCGTCGGACTCATTGTAACCATTTTGAGTTTTACCTTCATTATGATTGTAGGTCGTATTTTCGGCTTGAATCTTATCGATTATGTTTCATACGATCAGATTAAATGCTCTATTAACAGGCTTGTTCAGTTTGGAGAAGCTCCGAGTGATAATTCTTGTCAATCTCTTCGATTGAGACAATAGTTTCCCCAATGAAAAAGGTTGTACAAAGCATCCACCGTGCTTGGTCGTGGTTTTTGGATGCCCTTTTCCCGCCCAAATGCATCATTTGCAAACAAGAAGGGGCATGGCTTTGCCCGCAGCATCGAAAATTTTCGCCCGCTCCTCCAAACGAGGCATCCTTTGAATACTTGGAAAATATTCATGCCGCTGTGAAATACTATGACCCTACGACAGAGAAGCTCGTAGAGCTTTTTAAATTTCGAGGATTCACCCAACTTGCAGATATCATGGCAGAAGAAATTATTCTGCGGGTAGGAAAGGATTTTTTTATGAATTCCATTCTTGTTCCTATTCCTCTCCATTGGACGAGAAAATTTTGGCGGGGGTTCAACCAAGCAGATTTAATCGCTCAGGCTCTTCAAAAACGCATTCCTGAAGCCCAAATCCAACACCTTCTCAAGCGTCATAAACGCACCTTTCAACAAGCCAAATTATCTCGTGAAGCGAGACTCCAAAATATCCGAGATGCATTTTCGTTCTCCTCCCCCTTTGGTAAAAGCGAGGGAAAGTCCGCCTTAGGCGGACAGGGGGATTTAAACCCCTCCAACTCTCCTTTTCAAGGGGAGAGAAATAAAAATCTCCCTCTCTTCGAGTCCGAGCGAAGCTCACCTCAGAGTCGAGGACCATCTCCCTCTTTATTAAAGAGGGAGGGGCGATACATCCTCATTGATGATGTTGTCGCCAGCGGCGCCACCCTTAATGCAGCCGCCAAAGTTCTTAAACAGTGTGGAGTTTCTCGGGTGGATGCCGTTGTTTTTGCGAGGGGAGGGAAATAAAAACTCGATTTTTCTTGTTTTTTATGGTATAATCAGGAGAAGATACGAGAAACAAAAAAACACATGAAAATTGAATTCTCTGGTGCGGCGCGCAATGTGACAGGTTCAAAACATTTATTACATGTGAACGAACACAAAATCTTGCTCGATTGTGGTCTTTTTCAAGGACGTCGTCGAGATTCTATTGAAGCAAATCTTATATTTCCTTTTGACGTGACCGAAATCGATGCACTCATACTCTCTCATGCTCATATTGATCATTCTGGAGCTATTCCTCTTTTGGTAAAACGAGGATTTCAGGGACCGATTTATTGTACTCATGCCACACGAGATTTGTGTTCCATTATGCTCAAGGATGCCGCATATATCCAGGAAAAAGATGCTGAATGGATTCGAAAAAAACTCAAAGATCCAAAAGCTGAACCTCTCTACACAGTAGAAGACGCTGAAAAAGCTATGACCCTTTTCCGTTCTGTAGAATACAAACAATGGTTCTCCCCTGCTTCGGGAGTTAGGGTTTGTTTCCACGATGCAGGACATATCTTGGGTTCAGCCGTTGAAGAGTGGGAGATTGAAGATAAAGACATTGGAAAAACTATACGCTTAGGATTCACGGGAGATTTGGGACGTAAATGTCTTCCAATCCTTCGCGACCCAGTACAACTGGAGAATCTAGATATTTTGATTACGGAATCCACTTATGGAAATCGTCTTCACGATGAAATCGAAAACGTTGCCGCAAAACTCGCCAAAGACATAAATGCCGCGGTTGCTCGAGATGGAAAAATATTTGTTCCTGCTTTTTCTGTTGGAAGAACTCAAGAAATTTTGTACATCCTCCGCCAGCTACAGGAACAAAAGAAAATTAAACCGTTTCCGATTTTTGTAGACTCTCCACTTTCAACTTCAGCAACCGAGATTTTTGCATTACATCCAGAATGTTTTGATGAGGATCTGCAAAAAATGATGAAGAAGGGACTTGATCCTTTTTGTTCTGATTGTGCAGATGTTCAATATATCCGTGATGTTGAGGAATCTAAAGCACTTAACCAATTCCCAGCCCCTATGATGGTTATTTCTGCGAGTGGAATGTGTGAAGCTGGACGCATCAGACACCATCTCGCAAACAATATTGAAGATGAAAAAAATCTAATTTTAATTGTTGGATTTATGGCCGAGAATACACTTGGACGAAAAATTGTTGAGAAAGAAAATCCAGTTAATATTTTTGGAGAACCACATGAGCTCAATGCTCAGGTTGAGATTTATAATGCATTCTCTGCTCATGCCGATCAGACGGGTCTTTTAGATTTTGCCAATAAGTCAGGAAAGCCAAAGGCTCTCTTTTTGGTACACGGAGAGGATGAATCTCTCCATGTATTTCGAGAAGAATTGGGAAAACAAAAAAATATTATGAAGTCTGATATTTTCATCCCGACACCTGGAGATATTTTTGAAATTAAAAAAGACAAAACTTGGCACCTTTCGAGTGAGGTCAATGAGCTTTCTCGAAGTTTATTGGGCGGAGAGTGGAGTCCGATTGAGTAATTTTCAATTGCTTATTTTTAATTTCTCAACTTTTTAACTCTCATAAAAACTTGACGGAGCGTTACTTTTCCATACAATCGCGCAGCATTTTGGGAAAATCATGTCACGAACTTGCCAAATCACCGGAAAAAAACCTTCTACGGGAAATAATCGTCCTTTCTCATTGAAAGCAACAAGACGGACGTTTCGTCCAAACCTGTTTGTCAAAAAGATTTGGAATCCTTTGACGAATAAAGTTGAGCGTATACGTGTTTCCGCAAAAGGTCTCAAAACTATCAAAAAATGGATGAGTGAACGAGGTATGTTGACCGAAGAAGCGAAACAAGCAAAGTTGGTTTCTGAAAATGCCAAACATACAACAAATGAACTCAAAGGACGTGTACACAAAACAAAATTGACTCCAAAACAGAAGAAAGAATTGGAAGCACAGAAAACTATAGAGAAAGTTGAAGAAGCAAAACCTGAAATCGTAAAAGAAATGGAATCCGCTAAAAAAGAAATGAAGGCAGAAAAAAAATCTGTTTCCAAAAAGGGAGAAAAGAAAGCAAAATAACTCACGATGAAGAAAGTCGTGATTCTTGAAAATATTAGATCTCTCCATAATGTTGGATCTATTTTGCGGACGGCCGATGGAGCCGGTTGGAATAAGATTTATTTATGTGGTTATACAGGGTGTCCTCCTGATCGCCGTATTGAAAAGGTCTCGCTTGGTGCTGAAGAATTTCTTGATTGGGAAAAACAAGCATCAGTTTTAGAAGTTCTTCAGGATTTGCAAAAAAAGAAATTCGAAATAATTGCTCTGGAGCAGACTTCTCAATCTAAAAATTTATTTGAAGCAGAATTTCTTAAAAAAAATATCGCCCTTATTGTAGGAAATGAAGTGGAAGGGGTTACTCCGGAAGTTCTGAGTATGTGTGATAGACACCTAGAAATTCCAATGAACGGAAAAAAGAACTCCCTCAATGTCTCTATCGCTGCAGGAGTGGCAATGTATGAGATTGGAAGAAAGACGAAATAGTTTTTAGTGAATGTGTAAGCACAGGATAGTTGAGGATGAATAGAAATTTTGAGTATCGTAAAAAATCTCGTAAATGAAGACGAAGACCTCTGTGTGAACGAAAGGGAAACAATACAAAATAAACAAAGTACTGCCAGAGTGGAAGAAAGTAATGAAGTCTTGCTTGATGTGGTGGGCCGGGCAGGATACTCTCGTAACGACTCATTTCACTCGTCTACTCAAGCGCTCAAATAATCGTCGCATTACGCTTCTCATTTTTCGCGTCGAACCGAGGTTCTCATCCTTTTGTATTTATACAAAGTGAAACAACATCTCATTTACAAAGATGTATTGGTGTTTTCATGGTGGGCCGGGCAGGATTCGAACCTGCGAAACCAGAGGTAACAGATTTACAGTCTGCCGCGTTTGACCGCTTCGCTACCGACCCGCAAAGAACGCGGGCAGTGTATTTTTCTGTGAGTAAAAGTCAACTTTTAGCTAACTCGCTTTTGTAAAAACCAAATCCAATCTGAAACCTATTTCGTCATAAATCATCTTGTCTCCTAAACCTTGGAAAAATTTTCCAGAGCCAAATTTTATCCCCCAGAGTGTTCGATCAATAGTAAATTCTGCAGTAGTAGATATTTTCCCATCCGCTAAATATTTTATCGTTGCGTCAAAGGTGATGGGATTCGTAATATCTTTTATTGTGAGATTTCCCGTCACATGATTTATGTTCCCTTCTTTGGTGGCGGACGTAACAACAAATGTAGAAAGTGGATAATTGGTCGCATCAAAGAAATTCTCGCCCTTTAAATGCGGATCCAATCCTGCTCCAGCAGCGTCTGTGGTCTGAATTGTATCCATGTTTACCTCGAAATTTCCCCCAACAATAGCCCCATCCTCAAGCGTTAATAATCCCGTCGGAACGCGAATAACTCCTTCATGGGTCCCTGTAACCTTGCTTGCAGACCAGTACATTTTGCTCTGCTCAGAAAGTATCTGATAAATTCCAGATATTGTCTGTTTTTGTTCCAGAGTGGAAGTCGTCTGCCTTGGTGTTTGTTGAGATACATCCTGCACGGAAGTCTCAGGAGTAGAAATCTCCTCCACAGACTCGCATCCCGTGAACACAAAAGAAATAATTGGAAGTAAAAGGAAAAGACGATTCATGAAGAAAGAATTTATTTTTTCTATTGTAGCCGCATTATCCCCTATTTCAGCAAGAAAGAGGTGTTGTCTGGATTACCATTTTTGTTATTCATCCAAGAGGCACGAGCTACTCTTCCTGTGTACCGTCCAATTTCTTCAAGGAGGTTTTGAACGATTTTCTCAATAGGTTCTTCCCCTTTTGTAATTTCAAGAACAGCATTACAAACTGGCATTTTGATGCGTTTTTGTTCCGCCATTTGCATAATTGCTTTCACGGTAGACACTCCTTCCGCAATTCCAGTATCCGCTCTTTTTTGTCCTTTTGCCCTCGCAACCCCTTCTTGAAAGTTTCGACTTTCATTTGATTTTGCTGATCCTTGCAAGTCTCCTATTGGAGGCCCCCATGAATCAAAGGTGCTTTTTTGAGCCCCAAGGGCCATTGCCAAATTATACACTTCTACTGTTCCTGCGGAAATAATAGCTTGTGCTGCACTGTCTCCATAGAGAGTACTTGCTGCCCCTGATGCTATAGAGATAACATTTTTGGCGGCACCGACAATTTCAAGTCCCCTGATGTCACTTGAAGGGATAACATAAAAACTTCCCTCATCATTCAAGAGTTCCCTTCCGAGCTTTTGCTCTTCTTTCCTTTTGGCAGCAAAACTCGTCACCATTGGCGAATCATGTATGACTTCTGATGCAAAATTTAATCCCGTAATAACGCCATATTTTTCTAATACATCTAAATTCTCATCAGCAAAAATATCTTCCCATACTTCAGACATAAGCATATCCGTTTCTTCCTCCATCCCTTTTGTTCCGCTGATAATGACTTCTATCTTGTCCCAGTTTTCCTTTATGAGTTGTTGAAAATAATCTTCTACGACTGCTCTTGTTTTTTGTGCAGATAAAATAGAAAAAATTGCTTCTGATCCCTCGACAACCTCTTTGGGAGAGTGCGTTATCTTTAAATTTGAAGGAAGTTTTTTATCTTCGGCGTGACGAAAATTTCCAGTTTCGTGAACCATTCGTACATATTCTTCTTTATAGGTCCATAGTACCACCTCTACATCCTTGTTCACTTTGGCTACCAAATAAGCTATAGCTTCCGCAAAACGACCATCTCCAATGACTCCAACTTTGCTTACTTTCACAATTTCTGCACTTTCTTTCTCAATCATTATCTTATAAATAATATTTATACATATTTTGTCAATATTTCTACAGGAGAAAGGTTAAAAATCCCTTCTTTTCCCTTTGAAATTTTCGCTTATTTCTCTACAATCTATGGGAATTTTTGAGTAATCCACATGACCGAAGAAAACAAGCTTCCCCTCGACAACGAAAACGAAAACGAAAAGCCAGAAACTCCTCACAAAGAGGAGGCTGGATTCACTTCAAAACCTTTAAAATCTTCTGATGAAGATTCTCTTGATGAATCTTCCTTGTCAGAGGAGGATATCCCTGAAACAACGTCTTCTCCAGAAGAAAAACCATTAACCGATTCTATTACTGTATATGACGCTACGGGCTGTGCCCGAAGCCTTATTTCGAGGGAAATCACGAGAGACATGGAGGAATCTTATCTCTCTTATGCAATGAGCGTCATCGTCTCCCGTGCTTTGCCAGATGTTCGAGATGGACTCAAACCCGTACATCGGCGAATCCTTTATGCTATGCATGAGAATGGGCTTCGTCCTGGAGCTAAATATCGTAAATCTGCCAATGTCGTAGGTGCTGTTTTGGGAAAATATCATCCTCATGGAGACAGCGCTGTTTATATGTCTATGGTTCGTATGGCACAGGAGTTTTCTCTGCGCTATATGCTCGTTGATGGACAGGGAAACTTCGGTTCAATTGATGGAGACAATCCTGCCGCCATGCGTTATACAGAAGCTCGCATGGGGAAGGTTGCCGAACTCATGCTCGCTGATATCGAAAAAGATACCGTTGATTTTCGTCCAAACTACGATTCAACCGCAGAGGAACCTACCGTTTTGCCAAGTTCAGTTCCCCAACTCTTGCTCAATGGAACCATGGGAATTGCCGTGGGAATGGCGACGAATATCCCTCCTCATAATTTTGGAGAAACGATTGATGCCACGGTTCATCTGTTAAAAAATCCAGAAGCCACTATCGATGATTTGCTCAAATTTATCAAAGGGCCCGATTTTCCTACTGGTGCTGAAATTTATGACGGAGGATGCCTCAAGGAAATGTATTCGACTGGTCGAGGTGGAGTTATTATGCGAGCCAAGGCTCAAATCGAAGAACTCAAGGGAGGAAAAAATGCCATCATTGTGACAGAAATCCCCTATCAGGTGAACAAAGCTGATCTTATTATAAAAATTGCCGACCTCGTTCACGAGAAAAAGATTATTGGTATTTCTGATCTTCGGGACGAATCAAATCGAGAAGGAATCCGTATCGTGATCGAACTCAAGCGCGATGCCTATCCACAAAAAACGCTCAATAAACTCTTCAAGTTCACTACTCTACAAAAATCTTTTAATCTCAATATGATTGCCTTAGTGGATGGAATCCACCCAAGACTTTTGAATGTGAAAGAAGTATTACAATACTTTTTGGATCATAGATTTATAGTCGTTCGTCGACGAACTGAATATGAACTCCGCATTGCAAAAGCGCGTGCTCATATCCTCGAAGGACTCAAAATTGCCCTTGATCATATCGACGAAGTTATTGCGACTATCCGAAAATCAGAAACCAAAGAAATCGCTGGAGAAGCCCTGCAAAAGAAATTCGGACTTTCTGAAATTCAAGCAAAAGCAATTCTCGAAATGAAGCTTCAAACACTTGCGGGACTTGAACGCAAGAAAATCGAAGATGAGTTAGCAGAAAAGATGAGACTTATTACTGAACTTGAAGGCATTCTGGCAAGTCGAGAAAAACAATCTGATATTATTGCCAATGAATTAACTGATGCCAAAACACGATTTGGAGATGCTCGAAAAACGAAAGTTCACAAAAATGCTCTTGGAGAATTTAGTGCTAAAGACACTATTCCTGATGAAGAAATGATTGTGGTGCTTACGGAACAAAATTACGTCAAGCGCATGAATCCATCTGTTTTCAGATCTCAAAAACGAGGAGGTGTTGGCGTTATCGGAGTCACTACCAAAGAAGAAGATGTCATTGTTAAATCCCAATACGGAAGTAATCATAATGATTTGTTGTTCTTTACGGATAAAGGCCGCGTATTCGCTCTTCCAATGTATGAAATTCCCGAAGCTTCCCGAACGGCAAAGGGAACGCCCATTATCAATCTTCTCCAACTTCAACCAGAGGAAAAAGTAATGGAAATTTTGAACCTCAGTATTTCTCAAGGAGAATACATATTCATGTGTTCGACTGGAGGAACCGTGAAAAAAACAGAACTCGAACAATTTAAAAATGTCCGTCGATCAGGGCTCATTGCCTGTGGGCTCAAGGAAGGAGAAACACTCCAGTGGACAAAAGTTTCTTCTGGAGAAGACGATATATTCATTGTTACCCGTGAAGGGAAATCTATTCGTTTCCACGAGAAAGATGTTCGTCCTATGGGGCGATCTGCCGCAGGAGTACGCGGTATCCGACTCGGTAAAAATGATGCTGTTGTAGAAATGGATCTCCTTCGCGAAGATGATGCCAAGCTTCTTGTCGTCATGGAAAACGGTCTTGGAAAAATGTCTCCCGTCAAACAATATCGAACCCAAGGACGAGGAGGAAGTGGTATAAAAGTTGCCAATATTACCTCCAAAACAGGAAAGGTAGCTGGAGCAAGGGTTATTGAAAACGGAAACAAGGCCGACCTCTTGATTGTGACGAAACAAGGACAAACACTCCGTACCCCTCTCGACGCTGTCAAAACTGCAGGAAGATCGACACAAGGAGTTATTCTTATGAGAAACAAAAAAGATATAATTTCTTCTATTTCCCTCATTGAAGATACGGAATCCAACGGTCAAAAAACTCTTTTGGAAAAATAATCTATGCGACCTATTACTATCCGCATTGACCCGCCAACAACGTTTTGCGAAATAGAATTTCCAAGGAGTTTTGATGCCCTCGAAAAGCTCCTCCGTTTTTCTGTTGGAAGCCGAAAATTCTTGGTAGTAACTGACAAAAATGTAGTAAAGTTTTGTCCGTTTATTCAGCGATTCTCCAAAAACGAGCTTCTCATTCTTCCTGTAGGAGAAAAAGAAAAAACATGGAAAACAACCGAGAAGATATTAGACACTTGTTTCCGAAAACGTTTTGACCGACATTCTCTCTTAATTTCTGTAGGAGGAGGGGTTGTCGGAGATGTTACAGGATTGGCGGCATCACTCTATATGCGGGGAACTCCTGTTATTCATATCCCCACAACTTTACTAGGGATGGTTGATTCTTCTCTCGGAGGAAAAACAGGTATTGATTGCCAGTATGGGAAAAACCTTATCGGTACTATTCATCATCCAGAAAAAGTTTTTGCCTGTGAAGAATTTCTTACCACTCTTCCTGAATCAGAACTCAAAAACGGCTTATGTGAAATGATTAAGCACGGCATAATTACTTCCCCTCGACATTTTAAAGATTTGGAGAAACTCGCTCTCCTCTCGCACAAAAAAGGAGGACTCAAAGGAGTCTTGCCACAACTTATTCCTCTGATTCGAGACTCAATAGAAATCAAGTCTCGTATTGTTGAGCGAGATGAGCGTGGAAAAGATATTCGTATGCAATTGAATTTTGGTCATACATTTGGCCATGCCATTGAATTGTTATCAGGCTTTACTATTCCTCATGGACGAGCTGTTGCCATAGGAATGTTGATGGCAACTAATTATGCTTTGAAAAATAAACTTTGTGGTGAAGAAACGGCAGATAGAATTGAAAATATTTTGAATCAATTCGAGATTGATACCACCTGTGATATTGGTGAAAAAAAGATTTGGGAAGCCATGAAGCATGATAAAAAGTGTTTCGATGGACGCATACGATTAATTTTGCCGAGGAAAATTGGGGTGGTGGAAGTTCACAGCGTTTAATCCATGGATACTTACACTTGGTACCAAACTCTAGAAAAGCCATTTTTTGCTCCGCCTGCATGGATATTTGGTCCGGTGTGGAGTATTTTATACCTTATCATCTTCCTTAGTTTTGGGTTTGTTTTTTGGAAAGTAATTCAGAAAAAACTACCGTTTTCTGTAGCCCTTCCATTCGTTCTGAATCTCATTTTTAACTTCTCTTTCACGCCGCTTCAATTTGGGTTACAGAATCTTCTTTTGGCTTCACTTGATATCCTTCTCCTACTCGGAACTATCTTTTGGATGATGAAGGCAGTCTGTCCCTATTATCGGTGGGTTATCTACGCGCAAATTCCTTATCTCGCTTGGGTTAGTTTTGCAACAATATTGCAATTAACAATTATGGGAATGAATATATAATCCTCCTTCATAAAGGAGGAAAAAGTGGTGGGTGAGGCGGGGGTCGAACCCGCGGCCAATTGATTAAGAGTCAACTGCTCTACCACTGAGCTACTCACCCATTTAAGTGGTAATTTTTATTTGTTATAAGAACTATCTTTTATGGGATTCTTTCTTCGACCAACTCTGCTAAAGCCGAACTACTCTCATCACTAAGTTTTCCCTCCTCAAAAGAACGGGGGAATTGTATGTTTGAGATGAGTTTTGTCAATAATTCCCGCCGTCCCGATTACATTGAGAATTCCCTTTTCATTGAGGGAGAATGAGCACCTTCCCGTCATTCCGGCTTGTCCGGAATCCTGTGCGTACAGAAATAAAATGCAGAGTGGCACGAAAATTTGTATAAGAGCATTTATAATAAAAACCATAACAACGCTTCTGATCCTGGACAAGCCAGGATGACAATGCCATTTAAAACTGTTCATTACTTACTACTCATTGCAACATCAACCACCCGCAATTGTAATCGCCGCTGTTCCTGCCATATATTTTCGCTCACGGTAAAAAGCACATCAACCACTTGTCCTACTTTTATTTTTTTCAAAAACTTATCGGCAAAAAAAGCCGTAAAATCAAGCTGTCTCTCCCCACATAGTCCAACAATCCGTAAGTGATTTTTTTCTTTTCCCATGATTTGGAAATCCAAAATCTCCACTTCTCGTAATCCGAAAATTGATTCCTTGTTCCCATTTCCAAAAGGTGAAAAATACTTGAGGAATTCTGATAACCGCAAATCAATAATATCGCAAGAAAGATACGCACTTACAGGGATAGCCGGTTTTTCTCTCCCCAAACGAGCAAAGTGGGCTTCCAACATCCGATGAATTTGTTCACGTTTTTCGGGTTTTGCCGTAAACCCAGCTGCTCCATTATGTCCTCCAAATTGTTCAAAAAGATTGCTGTGTTCCTGCAAGGATTCTACCATTTTATACCCCAAAGGGGCCCTACATGATGCGGTTAGAAGCCCATCTTCACGAAGAGAGCAGGCTACAGTTGGAACGTCCAGTTCTTCTACATGCCTTCCCGCAAGTAATCCTAGGATTCCGGGATTCCAACTTTCCCGAAAGAAACATTGCATCGCTGCCCCTGGATGAATTTGAGAAAGGCTTTCTCTATATACTCGTTGCGTTGTTTGTTTCCGTTGATCATTAAGGTGGTCAAGTTTCGTGATGCGACTCGCATGCATATCCGATTCGCCCAAGAACAGCTGTGCCGCTACCAAGACGTCTCCAATCCGTGAAGCCGCATTGAGTCTCGGAGCAATGGTAAATCCAATAGTTTGTTCATCAATATTTCGCGGATCTATATGACAGTGGTGCAATAATTGCGCTAACCCCTTCCAATCGGTATGGCTCATCTTTTCGAGACCGAATTTTGCCAAAATTCTATTTTCTCCCACTAAATCCACACAATCTGCAATAAGTCCAATCGCACAAATCTCAAAGAATTTATCCAAAAATGGAATTATTTTTTCTGGGGTTTCAAAATATTTTTCAGCAAGAGCCATAACAAGTTTGAGGGCAATTCCTGCACCAGAGAGGTTTTTTTCGGGATACATACACTGAGGAAGTTTTGGATTGAGTACTGCTACAGCACTTGAAGGAAAGGATGATTTTTTTGACTCATGATGATCTGTAACAATTACATCCATTCCTTGTTCGTGTGCGTAGTGAACAGCTTTATCGTCATTAATCCCGCAATCGCAGGTAATTAAAAGGCTCACTTTCCGATGTAATAATTCATCAATATGCGTTTTTTTGAGTCCATGAGACTCGATATTCCGTGTGGGAATGCGATAAGAAACTTCCGCTCCACAATCTTTGAGTGCTTGGACTAAAATCACCGTAGACGTAATTCCATCAGCATCAAAATCACCAAAAATAATAATTCTTTCCTTCTTTTTTAGGGCTTTTATAATTCGCTGAACTGCTTTCTCCATTCCAAAAATATTCCAAGGACTGTGTAAATTCTGAAGTGTTGGGTGGAGAAATGATTGAATCGCATCGTGCTCAGTGAGTGACCGCTCCTGTAGTAATATTTTTTGTATTTCTTCTAATCGTTCGGCTACGGGAGCATCTGCCCAACGCTTACCGCTCCATGAGAGTTTTTCCATGCGAGACAAAGCTTAAATGGAAAACGAGAAATTGGAAATTAAAAACCTATCCTGTCATGAGCAAAATCGAAAATTACTTTTCCTTGCTTTTTGTGCCCAAACCTATTAAAAATTCCTCGCCCTAACTGAACTTATGAAAGTGCTTGTATATGATTTTCGCTGGATCGATGAAAGAACGACCGAGTTCCAAGCAAGTACTGAAAATAAATTTGGGAGAAAAGCGTTAAAAATCGGAGATTCTTTATCCCTTGAGATTTGTAGTGATGTGATGTGTGTTGGGAGTCGGATAGATGATATTTGGAGCCCTTGTCCTAATAAAACAAAGGGGAAAGCGAAATGCGATATCTGTAAAATGCGAGAAAGAAATTTTATTTTTACGGCTTTTGATGGGTTTGATCGAAGCAATGTTACTGAACTTGATTTAGAACAAATATCTGGATCCCATGTTGTCTATTTGGTACTTTTTGATACCAACCTTTTGAAAATTGGTGTTACGCAAGTTTCCCGAAAAATTTTACGACAGATTGAACAGGGTTCTCATTTCACACTTTTTGTTGCGCAAACTCCTGATGGAATTTCTGCCCGACAAATAGAAACACTTATTCGAAAAGATGGATTAGTGGATAAAATTACTTCTTCTCAAAAAAAGGACTTTCTTTGCCCCGCTCTTACGGAAATAGAGGGAGAAAAAATTCTTCTTGATGTCTTTGCAAAACACAGAAAAGCTCTTGATGAATATCCTCATCTGCAAGATTTTCTTCTAAAAAATCCAGAATTCCGTTCTTGGGAATCAATATATAACACGAAGGATATTGGAAAAAATCCGAAGTCCTTTCACTCCGTCCAACTCAAGAATGGGGAATCTGTGGCAGGGACAATCCTAGCTATAAAAGGACCCTTTCTTGTTGTTGAAACTCCCGATGAACTCGTGGCTCTCTGTGCCAAAGATTTAATAGGACACGAAATTGATTTCGGCACTCGCGCGCCAGGGCTTAGTGTTCATACGGCCTTACAAAACAGTCTTTTTTAAAATTTTCAAATTATGATTACTCTCTTTATTGATAAAAACGGAAAAAATAAGCAGGTAGATATTTCTCGTAAAGAATTAACACGCGAGTTTGACGTGCATACACGAGACCTCCGTCCTGTTTTTGCAAAAAATCAGGCAATTACGATTGCTCCGCGAGGAGATTGTATCATTGTTAATTTCCATTCCGTAAAACTCGTAGTAGGAAAACATGTTGTCTATGTTTTTGATTTAGAAAATAAAAAAGTTACTGATTATTTCCTTCCTTTTTTACTCGAGAAAATAAAATCCCCCGCTGAAAAAATACGATTTGAACACCTCGTTATAGAAATTGCTCTCGCTTATATTGTGGAAAAAATGGAACGTCGATTTGATGAAATAGAGAGAGCTTCCGATCAGATTTTTGGAAAATTAAAAAAAGAACAGATTGACGATCAAACTTTCGAGCAACTTTTGCATCTCAAAAAACGTCTTTCCAAACTTTCCACCAAAGTGCATGACATAGAAGATGCACTCGAGGAATTAGTGGAAGACGATGATGAATTGTTAGATTTTTATTTAGGAATGAAAAAACCAACCGATACCGAAGATGCTGAATCCGTTTTGGAAAATGCACTCGAACAAATAGAAGATATCACTCACCGAGTTGAAGAACTGGATGAAAATATTGACGATACTCAGGAGGTTTTAACGCTCAAGATGAATAATTTGCGAAACATAATTATTAAATTTGATTTGATTCTCACGGCAGCGACTGGCGTTTTAGGGATTTTAGCAGTTATTGTGGGCTTCTATGGAATGAATATCCGAAACCATATGGAACAAGATCCCTCCGCAATATGGGGCATTGCCATAGCCCTTTTTATTATATTTTCTTTTGGACTCGGCGCGCTACTTTTCTACCTCAAAAAGAAACGAGTAATGTAAAACCAATATCAGAGAAGAGAAAAATAGAGAAGAAAGAAGAATTATTTTTTGATATTCCCTCTTCCCTGATATTTCTTCTCTGCTCTCTGATCTTTGATATCTGATCTTTGATCCCTAGTCCTTCTCTTTTCCTTCAAAAAGGAAGCTCGTTACCAAAAATCCAATAGCGGGAAGGGAAAACCAAAATTGGTAATAGTCGATAAGAATCTGCGCCAGAAGTGATTCCCGATAAATATCTATTTCTTTAGCGAACATCATTCCTTCGACAAATGAATTCCCTGAAAGATAGATCAGTACTGTCGAGAGAAATAACGTCGAAGAGAGAATGGCAAAAACTGCGTGAATGGCAGTTCTGAGCGCCCAATGATCATGTTTTTGTACAGAAATATGAAAAGCTCCTTTTACGGCAAAAAACACCATTGCCGTAAGAAAGAGAATGAGTCTTAACCCAGTAAAAAATTGATTTCCACTTCCTTCAAGTAAAGACTGAATCCCAGGCGAAGGATCGATAATGAATTCCTTTAGAATTTTAGCAACTCCATCTGATGTTAATACCGCAATATAAATGGAAAGAATCAGTTTGAGTGTCGCATTTTGACCAAGTAAAAAGTTGTATGCAAAAAGCATCACAAAGACGGCCAATATCACCAAATTCCATGTCAAAGCGACTTCCATTATTTTAATGGGTAATGAAGAATGAATAATGAATAATATTTTTCTTTTTCATCTATCGAAAAGAATATCAGTTTTATATTTATGAAACAAACTATCACTATTTTTGATTACTCATTAATTATTATTCATTGCTTTATTTCGCTCGTTCTACATACTCTCCAGTATCCGTGTTCATGACAACTTTGTCGCCTTGATTCACAAAAAGTGGCACTCGAATAACATAACCCGTTTCAAGTGTGGCAGACTTCGTTCCCCCTTGGGCACGATCCCCTTGCACGCCAGGTTCCGTTTGAGTAATTTTAAACGTCATTTTCGGTGGAAGTTTTATATTGATCGGATTTCCATTGAAATATTGTAAATCACAATCCATTCCATCCAACATAAAATTTACGAGGTCTCCAATGGACTCCTTATTGAGGGTTACTGTTTCAAAAGTTTCTTGATCCATGAATTCATAATCATCTCCTGATGTGTAGAGAAACTGGGCTCGACGAAAATTTACGTCCGCCTCCTCAATCCTATCACTTCCCTGAAATGTTTTTTCCATTACTCGTCCTGACAATAAGTTTCGTAATTTTGTTTTCATAACTCCTCCCTGTCGAGCGGTTTTGGAGAATTGATTCCACGTAATAATGTAGGGTTCATCATCAATTTGAACTGTTGCGCCGACTTTGAGATCTGTTATTCCAAGCATGAGAATTTATTAGGGTCGCGGAAATATTGCATTTTTGGAGATTTTTGTCAAAATCGCCCCCGATGAAAAGCAACCCACTTGAGAAAAAAATCGAAGCCCTTGAGGCAGAACTCATAAAAGCAAAAGATGAATTATCTGAGGCACAGAGCGCACGGATGCGAGTCTTGGCAGATTTACAAAATTTTCAAAGACGCGAAGCTCAAAATAAAATGAGTTGGGTCGAAGTAGGCATTGCTGAATTTTTGAAAAACATGCTCCCAAAATTCTTGGAACTAAAACTTGGATCAGAGCATTCTGCAGACAAAGATATACAAAAAACCGTAGAACGCTTTTTTTCTGAGCTCGAAAAACAAGGTCTTGAAACACTCGTCCCTTCTGTGGGAGATATCATTGATCCTCAAATTCATGAAGTTCTTATGGCAGAAGAAGGAACTCCTGGCACAGTCGTACGAGTACTTGAACCTGGTTGGAAATTTCAAAGTATTATTTTGCGCCCAGCAAAGATTTCTGGCGCTCAACACTCATAAATTATGGCAAAAAAATCTCTCGGCCTTCGTATTGCTATCTGGATTGTGGTCGTTGCAATGATTGCAAGCGCCATATTACCTTTTCTCGTATAAATTTTTAATTTGTCATCCTGAATTTATTTCAGGATCGCCCTGCAGATTTGACACTTAACGATGAGATGCTGAAACGAGTTCAGCATAACAAAGAGCTAAAATGATGAAAAAGAAAAAAATCGTCGTCGGCTTATCCGGTGGCGTGGATAGTTCTGTTGCTGCGAAACTTCTTATCGATCAAGGATATGAGGTGTTGGGTGTTTTCATGAAAAACTGGGACGAGAATGGTCCTGAATGTACCGCTTCTGAAGATGCCGCCATGGCAGAGAAGGTAGCCAAACATCTTCATATCCCCTTTCACACGGCAAACTTCACCAAGGAGTATTGGAATGATGTATTTGAGTATTTTCTAAGTGAGAATAAAGCCGGAAGAACTCCAAATCCTGATATCTTGTGCAATAAATATATTAAGTTTGGAGCATTTTTGACCGAAGCAAAAAAACTGGGAGTAGACTTTATCGCTACGGGACACTATGCCAAGAAGGTCTGGAATGAGAAAACAAATCTCTATGAACTTCACATTCCTACAGATAAAGAGAAAGACCAAACCTATTTTCTCCATGCGATTTCTCAAGAACAACTCGCTCAAGCCATTTTTCCCTTGCAGGATTTGCAGAAAGCTGAGGTACGAAAAATTGCAAAGAAAGAAGGATTTGTCACCGCGGATAAAAAAGATTCCACTGGAATTTGTTTTATCGGCGAGCGGAATTACTACGATTTTCTTCAGAAATATTTAAAGAAAACACCTGGCGATTTCATTGATGCTGATAGTGAAAAAGTAGTTGGAACTCATTCTGGTTTGAGTTTCTATACCATTGGTCAGCGTAAAAATTTACAAATCGGAGGAATTCGCGGGTTCGAAGAAAAACCGTGGTTTATAATTGCGAAAAATTTTAAAGACAACCAAATTATCGTTTCTCAAGACGAGAGCAAACTAGATGGAATAGAATTAACCGCGCATAAGCTCACTTGGATTAGTGGCAACGCCCCGAGTGAAAAGTTTGAGTGTACAGCGCGAATCCGATATCGCAGTAGGGACGTAGCATGCTACGTCTCTACCAAAAATGATATTGCACATGTGAAATTCCACTCTCCCGTTCGTGCAATTTCACCTGGTCAATCAGTCGTGTTTTATGACGGTGATGTATGCTTGGGAGGGGGGGAAATCAGATAACAAAGATCAGAGAACAGAGAACAAATATCAATATTTTCAAAAAAATCCCCCTTTTTATTCCCCCTTTGTCAAAGAGGGAGGAAATTTTCCGCCAAGGCGGGGAAGGAGGGGGGATTTTCTTTATATCTGATCTTTGCTCTCTGTTCTCTGACTAGATGGTGCCACGTAGTTCCATCGCTCTCACAATTCGTTCCATCCCGAGAATAAAAGCCGCCTCACGATAAGAAACTTGGTATTTATTCTTGATTTGCATCAAATCTTCAAAGGAATTTTCCATGATTTTTTTGAGCTTGGCGATAACGTAATCCTCTTCCCAAACATCACCCGACCTGTTCTGTACCCATTCAAAATACGAAACCGTCACTCCTCCTGCATTCGAAAGAATGTCTGGCAGGATATCAATACCACGCTTCTCTAAGATTTCATCAGCCTCCAAGGTTACTGGACCATTGGCAAGTTCAAGAATTGCTTTGGCTTTGATATTTTTGGCATTTTCTGCATGGACAACTCCATCTAACGCTGCTAATACCAATACATCCACTTCCAATTCCAGAATATCTTCATTCGATACTTCTCGTACCTCTTCTCGTTTCATTTTTTCCAAATCACAAGTATCCCCTTCACAAAAATTCCCACGCAAAGATCCGGTGGTTTTTTTGAATTCATTGAGTTTTTTGGCTTCAAAGTATCCCTTGGCACGCATAATCCCTCCTTTGGAATCAGAAGCAGCAACAATCTTCATACCAGCTTTGTGTGCAATCTCTGCAAAATATGCTCCAGCATTTCCAAATCCCTGAAGCGCAATGGTGGTGTCTGATGGTTTTTTTCCAATAGATTCCAAGTATTTAAGCAAGACATAAAATCCTCCCTGACTCGTCGAGTAACTCCGCCCCAATGATCCTCCAAGTTCCAAAGGCTTTCCCGTAATGACTCCTGGAGATTTGTATCCTAGTACTTTTTCGTGTTCATCCAACATCCAGGCCATAATTTGAGGATTGGTATATACGTCTGGAGCAGGGACATCCTTGTGAACACCAAAAATTCCTTTTTCTGTACCGAGACGAAAGTACGCTCGACTCATTCGTTCAAGCTCATTGCGAGAGAGTTTTTTAGGATCAACCGTGATTCCGCCCTTTCCTCCTCCCATAGGAATATTAACAACTCCACATTTGAGAGACATCAACGAAGCCAGTGCCTTTACTTCTTCCAAATCCGCTTCATGATGGTATCGTATTCCCCCTTTATAGGGACCACGAGCAGAATTATGCTGCACTCTGTACCCAGGAACAGTCATGGTTTTCCCATCATCAGTTTTGAATGAAACATCAAACGTGTGAATATGCTCTGGTTCCTCTAATTTTTTCAACGCTTGAGAGGAAAGGTCAATTGTTTTCGCCGCTTTTCGAAGGTTTTTGAGAAAATTCTCATATGGTTTTTTTATCGTAGCCATTGGGTGATGGGTTAAAGAAATCTCCTGAATTCTGCTGTTTTCAAAAGAAAAATCAAATCTCCATTGTCGCCCAAAACACAAAATGAGTGTCGTTTGCGTTCTTGTTTTTGCACTCTTTTTATGGAGCATATTTTCTGTTTTTCTCGCTCTCGAAAGCGATTTTTAGTAAAAGGAAGTGTTCAGAAACTCCCCTGAAAAACAATTTTTCACTTTTTTTCATTTTCTTATTTTTGGAGTTTTATTTGACAAACAATTTAACTCTCTCTACATTTCGCGAGCAATTTTTTGAGAAATCCCAATGCTTGCAAAACGACGATGGCGAAAACGACTTCGAACACACGGGTTCCGTGCTCGCATGAGTACAAGCACCGGTCGACGAGTATTATCGAGCAGGCGAGCCAAAGGACGAAAAGCTTTGACGGTTGCTCCCAAAGAGACTCCTTGGAGTTAGTAGGCATTCCCAATTTTCGAATGTTGATTTTCGATTTTAAAAATTACACAAGCGAACAAACGTCGTTTTTTTATTGTTCATTCCTCTTTGTTCACTGATAATTATAAAGATGATTCCCAAAAGACTTCGTTTCACCACTCGCCTTTTTGACAAGGCATTCCGACGTTCCCAACGAATTGGAATGGGGATGTTTTCTTTTCTGGTATCTGACGATTCACGTACTTCTCATATGAGTGTTGTTGTTGGAAAAAAAATCAGCAAATCTGCTGTAACCCGCAATCGACTTCGTCGTCAAATGTATGAAATTCTTCGTACAGATCTTGCTCCAAAAATAAAAAACAAGAATATTATCTGTCTTTACAAAGGGCCTGAAAAACTGCAGAATGGAGCGGAATTCAAAAGCGTAATTCAAAGACTTCTTCAAAAATTATTTCCTCGAAAAAACTCTCATGAATAAATTCAAAGATTTTCTTAAAAGTTTTTTAATCTGGTTTTTAGTTTTCTACGCAATTTTAGCAGGATATGAATATTTCTGGGGGAAGAAAAACCAACCCACTCCCCAGGGAAAGGAGGAAGTATTGATTCAACCCGTAAAAAATTCTGTCGTCATTGGGAACCTCGTCCAATGGAAAATCACAAACCACCTTGCTGATGAAATCGTGTTTTCTTCTCCCTGTGAAACCCCAGGGACGATGGTTGTTTCTCGGGTAGTCAATGACCAGAATCTTGATATTTCTTCTCCTGTATTGCAGGATTGTGCGCCTGAATCTATTCTCTCGTTTCGATTACAACCAGAAAGTTCTACCTATTTTTCGTTGAATGATTTCAATCATGAGCTCTTTATGGAAGCTGGAAAATACGGATTAGAAATGAAATTCTCTGAAGGAGAAAACATTGTTACCACTACTGCTCCAGAGGTAGAACTCCAAACAGCAGGATCTTTCCGTCGTTTATTTCGAACCATTGTTTCGAAACCTCTTTTCAATCTTTTGGTTTTTTTAGCAGATACACTTCCTGGCCACCCTTTGGGTTGGTCTATTGTAATTATGACTTTACTCGTACGGTTAGCTCTTTTTATTCCCAATCAAAAGGCCATGCGTTCTCAACGAGAAATGCAAAAACTTCAACCAAAAATGGAGGAGATTAAGAAACAACACGGGAAAAACCAACAAATGGTTGCCATGAAAACGATGGAGCTCTACAAGACTCATAAGATCAGTCCCTTCAGTTCTTGCTTACCGATGCTTTTACAGATGCCATTTTTGATTGGTGTCTATTATATTGTACGAGATGGACTGTCTCCGAGTTTGAGTTATCTCCTTTATTCATTTCAACAAAGCGTCGATTTATCCCTTGTGAATAATGATTTTTATGGACTTGACCTAAGTATCAAGGGTCCGATTTATCTTGCCGTACTCGTGGGACTTACCCAATGGGGAGCAGTAAAACTCTCTCTTATTTCTGCCAAGAAAAAACAGGCCAAGCATGAGGGCGATAAACCCATTGTCCCAAACCAGATGCAACAAATGAACACTATTATGCTTTGGGTGATGCCTGTAATGATTGGATTTTTCACCACGAGTTTCCCCGCAGGAGTAGGAATTTATTGGCTTACTTCTACGCTTTTTGGAATTGCTCAGCAGAAATATGTGAACTGGCAATTGGATCAACCACAGGTAACGAGAAAAGAGGTTTAAATATTCTTCTAATGCCTTCTCTAGATGTGGGGAACCGTTTGCCCATCTTCTTTTTGTAACCCTTTTAGCTCTTGTATTTTCTCATTATTTATGTTATAATAAGGAGAAGTATTCACTTTCCTTATGCAACATCTTATAGATTTGGTAACAAACTCAAATTTCTTTTGGTACGTCGCTATGAGCCTGATTCCTATTTTAGGATGGATTTATTTTTTCCAGAAAAAAAACTACGAAAAACGTTCTTTTGTCATACTGACATTTGTAGCGGGAATGCTTTCGGTTGTTCCAATTAAACTTTATGAAAAATATTGGAATACAGCCATTCTTTACTTTGAACATATCAATTTATTTGAATACCTTTCTGACCTAGTTCATATACCAGAATTTTCGAAATTTATTTCATACGTCATTGTAAATGGAATCGTGGGGGTGGGACTTTTTATTTTTACCATGGTTTTAATGTTTGTATTGGAGATTTTCACGGGAGATAACACCTTGAATATTTTCAAAAAAAAGATTCAAAAAGCCACAGAAAGTCCATTATTTTTTATTACCGTTGGTATTATTTGTGGTTTAGTAGCATATGGATTTTCTTTCTCCGTAAATGAAAAAATTTGGTTTTTCGTTGTTGTGGGAATGTTGGAGGAATTTATAAAGCACTTGGTGCTTCGTTTTTCTGATGAAGAAAAAATCAATTCCGTTGATGACGCTCTTTCTTATGCGATTATCATTGCTTTAGGTTTTGCATTTATTGAAAATATTCTCTATTTCCATAATTTCACACAAAATACCGGTTCTAGCTTTCAACAATTAACAATATTTTTCTTTCTCAGATCAACTGTTTCTGTAATGGCTCATGTTTGCTTTTCTGCTATTTTGGGTTACTTCTATGGAGTTGCTCGATTCTCAGAAACAATTTATCAAGAAGAAGTTTTGCAACATAGACACCCCCTCATCCACTGGATACATCGCATTATTCACCTGAGGGGGTCTGTTCTTTTTCATGACGAAAAAATGATGGAAGGAATGCTTCTGGCTATGGTTGCTCATGCCGTTTTCAATTCATTCTTGGAATTCGGAAGGGTATCATTGCTCATTCCATTCTTACTTATTCTTTTCTTTCTGGTACTGAATCTTTTCCACAGAAAAAAAGTACATCTCCAAACCGGGAATCTTCTCTATCATCCTTTATAATATTTTTTATAGATACACATGGAAACAAAAAATATTTTCGACATCATTCCTGATTATACTGCAACTATTGGTGTTATGGGATCCGCATCTGGACACCTCATGCGCAATGAGAAGCTTATAGCAGATGCGAGAGAGGTTGGACGGCAGATAGCACTTAATAAGTGTTTGCTCGCCAATGGGGCTTGTCCAGGATTGCCAGACGAGGCAGCTCGAGGAGCCAAAGAAGCCGGCGGAAAAACATTCGGGGTATCTCCTGCTATTTCCATCGAATCTCATCTCAAAAAATATAAATCACCAACAAAACATTATGATTCTTATCTCTTCACTGGGTTAGGTCTCATGATGCGAGATATTATCAATATTCGGTCTTCTGATGGAGTTATTATCTTACCAGGAGGAACAGGAACCTTGAACGAATTTACTGTTGCATACGACGAAGGGAAACCAATAGGTATTCTCACTGGACATGGAGGTATTGCCGATCATATCAAAACCATTTTGAGATTTTGTCACAGACGAGTAACCAATCGAATGGTATTTTCTTCTGACCCAAAAGAACTTGTCCGAAAACTCCTGAAAATCGTACACAAAACTAAAGCGAATGAATCAGTCGATGATTATTTACTGGGAGATAACGGAGAAGTTACTCAGATAGAAAATGGGTTTCGTTTTGATAAAACACAAAAAAAACTTTTCTAATCAAAATCCTTTTTGATCCACTAATCTCTCTACAATAAGACTAAGCCTGCTTGGGTTTGCGTCCACGTTTTCCGCGTGGTTGATTGTCAAGCATCGTGTCATATTCATATACTGCTCGCCCAACACGTTTGAAAAACGGATATTTTTGAAGATTGAGGGAAATCGTTCCAAGACGAATATCTCTTTTTTTCGAAACAGCATCTATAATTTCCTGTCGTTTCATTGGAACTCCGTTCTCTTTGAGAACGGATCTAATAACGTCACAAACAGTACCAGAAGCTAACCCCCACTCCCTGAGTCCATAGAGACCTCGTCCGACAAGTACAAATTCCCCATGACGAATAAGTTCATTGTGAATAGCCTGAGGAGTAACTTTCTTTTTCGAACGAAAATCATTCAGAACATGCTTTATGATATCTGTGAAATGAAGTGGTTTTCCAATCTCTTTAAGTGAAATAAGAATTTTGTCTTTGATGGATCGAGGGTTAATAAAACGCCACTGCTTCAATCCCCAGCCATGATCCGTTTCCATAAATCCCCAACTCACATGCAATAGTGAGGCTATCATGGCAGGATCATACTGCTTCAGAGATCCCTGAATATCCGATAAAACTAATACATCTCCCAATTTCTTCATCGTTTTTTCAATGTCTTTAATTACATTTTTTACTTCCCCAAAAGAAATATCTTTTGTTCTCCAAAAAGGGCAGAAAAATTGATTCTTCTCTTGTTTTATGAGTTTATCAGAAACCCTCATGGCCAATTTCATAGCATTTGGATCTATGCTTTTGTTGGTTTGAAAATGCTTCAACATCTCAGAAACTAGTAAGTTTTCTGACATAACTTTCCCATGATCCACTAGAACAGAATATCCCAAATCATGGATATATCTCATAGACGGATCCATAGAAATGCGTGCTAACTTTTTAATGGCCACTGCCTCAATTTGGCGCACTCGTTCTCGTGTAATCGAATAACTTCTTCCGATTTTATCTAACGTCTCCCGAGGACAGTTTCCAAGAGAAAACCGACGCTCGATAATATTTTGTTCCTTTTCTGTCAAAAGTCCCAATAGTCGATTCATCAATTCCGGGAAATTAATCTGCTTCGGAGTGATGGTGTTCATGTTTATGTAAGAAAAGAAGATGAAAAAACCCGTCAAAAAAAATAAACCTCACAATGAACTTTACCCACAAGGAAAAAGATTGTCAAACTTTTTTTCCTGTTCTTTGTCAAGACACAAAAAATCGTGCAAAAACCCAATGCTCAAGAGGAAATCGAAAAAATATTTGACAGGAATGGAATTTTTTATAAACTCCGCGAGCTCTTTTGAAGTAAAAGCGCATGGCAACAACCAAATCAACGGCTTCAAAGAAGGATGTGAAGAAAACTGTCGTAAAAACTCCTGCTCCAAAAAAGACGCAGGTAGTCACCGCGACAAGGGTTCGTATCATTGTACGCTCATTCGATTACACAGTAATCGACGAGGCTGCAAAATCTATTGTTGAGACCGCTGAACGCGGAGGATCATTGGTAAGTGGTCCAGTACCATTACCTACAAAAATCAAACGATACACAGTGAATCGATCCTTCTTTGTTCACAAAGATGCACGAGATCAGTATGAGATTCGTACTCACAAACGATTAATTGATATTAAAGAGCCCACAACGCAGACCATTGAGTCACTTCAAAATTTGACCCTCCCTGCAGGAGTCGACGTAGAAATTAAAATGATGTAATCATGAAAGGAATCCTCGCTCGAAAAATCGGTATGACACGTTTTATTTCCCCTGAGACAGGAGAAATGTCTCCTGTAACCGTACTGGAAGCTCCAAAGAATTCTGTTTTGCAGGTAAAAACATCTGGGAAAGATGGTTATTCTGCTATTGTTTTAGGAGCTTTTGAGCGAAGTTCTAAAAAGAAAAATAAAAATCAGAACTATAAATTCTCAAAAGAACTTCGTTTGGAAGATGGAACTGAAATAAAAGAAGGAGACTCTATTTCATTAGAATCTTTGCAAGGAGTTGAAAGCGTTACCATTTCTGCAATTTCTAAGGGACGTGGTTTCGCAGGAGTTATTAAGCGACATAATTTTCAACGTGGTCGCGAAACACATGGTTCACATCACCATCGAGAACCAGGTTCTGTTGGAATGTGTGCGAAACCTGGTCGAATCCTGCGAGGGAAACGAATGCCAGGACACTATGGAAATGTTCAGAAAACTATTCGATCTGTGAAAGTTATTCATATTGATCTAGAAAATAATCTTATCGCTATCAAGGGACCTGTTCCAGGTAGCAAAAATAATTTCGTATTCCTCTCTGTCGCATGAAAATCGATTTATATGATAGCAAGGGTGTTAAAAAAGGAAGTGTTGAGTTAAGCACTCCTATCTTTAATGCCCCAATCAATACTGATTTAATGCATCGGGCAGTTGTTATGAGACTTTCTAATGCACGAAATCCTATTGCTCATTCGCTTACTCGTGGAGAGGTAAACATGACTACGGCAAAAGCCTTTAAACAAAAAGGAACTGGTCGTGCTCGTCGTGGTGCTAAATCAACAAGTCTTCTCCGAGGCGGAGGAGTAACCCATGGTCCACGAAATATCCAAAATTTTACAAAAAGCATGCCTCGCAAAGAAAGGCGAGCCGCTCTTTTTTCAAGCTTGAGCTCGAAAACTAAAGAGAATGACATCTTTGCATTAGAATCATTTGAATCTTCTGTTCCTCAAACAAAGACATTCGTGGAATTGCTCAAGAAACTTCCTCAGGCAAAAAAATATTTATTTGTTTTGCCTGCTAAAAATGAAATATTTGAGAAATCAGCATCAAATGTCCCTTTTGTTCAGGTTGTATTAGCAAATTATTTGAATCCATATGATGTATTAAATAATGAAAAGATTTGCTTTTTTTCCGAAGCACTCAAAACGTTAGAAGACACATTCCTTACGACAATGAAAAAATGATAGCTCTCGAATCGGTTTTGGTTCGACCTGTGGTAACAGAAAAAACTGTTGCTATGAAAGATAAATTCACTTTTATTATTCATTCAAGTGCAACAAAAAACGATGTACGGAATGCTCTAAAGGAATTTTATGGGATTAGCCCTATTACTGTTCATATTTCTGTGCTTCCAGAAAAATCTCGAGTTATGGGGCGGGGACGCTCTCTCAAAAAACGAGCGGAAACCAAGAAAGCTATAATAACACTTCTGCCTGGAACGAGCCTTGATTTTAATGCTTTCAAATAAATGGCTATTAGGAATTTAAAACCGGTAACAAACGCACAACGAGGGATGGATCGTCTCACGAATGAGCAAATTACAGCAAAAAAACCTAGCGTAAAATCCCTTCTTGTTCCTAAGGCGAAGGTCACTGGTCGTTCCAATGGAACTATTAGTATCCGCCATCGTGGAGGAGGAACCCGAAGTCATTATCGACTCGTTGATTTTGATGGAACAGGAAAACTTGGTATTCCTGGGCACATTACTGCTATTGAATATGATCCCAATCGAACCGCACTTATCGCTTTGATTACTTTTGTTGATGGCGAAAAACGATATCAATTAGCTCACAAAACCGCAAAGGTTGGGGATGAAGTTGTTACTGATGTAAAAGCAAAAGCAAAAGATGGAAACCGCATGCAGTTGAAAAATATTCCTGTAGGGTTTTCCCTTTTTAATATTGAAATTACCCAAGGGAAAGGTGGGCAGATTGTTCGCTCTGCCGGACAAAGTGCTAAACTCGTCTCTCTTGATGGAGATATGGCTCAGGTAGAATTACCTTCTGGAGAAATTCGATATGTGACAAAAACAAATTTTGCTACGATTGGCGTTCTCTCAAATGAAGAACTTTCTTTAATGAAGATAGGGAAAGCGGGTCGTGTACGACACATGGGACGTCGTCCACAAGTCCGAGGAAAAGCTATGAATCCTTGTGATCACCCACATGGAGGAGGTGAGGGAAATACTTCTATTGGAATGAAACACCCAAAAACTCCTTGGGGAGCTCCTGCTTTGGGAGTAAAAACTCGAAAAAACAAGACCACTAACAAGTATATTGTTCGCTCACGACACCGAGCGAAAAAATGATTCCCCTCATAATGAATAAATTCTAAATCATGACTCGATCTGCAAAAAAAGGCCCGTTTGTTTCTCCAAGAATTCTCAAGAGAGTTCAGCTTATGAATGCCTCTGGGGAAAAAAGAATTATGAAAACTTGGTCACGCGATTGCACCATTTCTCCTGAATTTGTGGGACATACGTTTGGTGTTCACAATGGAAAAGAATTTATTCCTGTTTTTTGTACGGAAGCTATGGTCGGGCACAAGCTTGGTGAATTTTCTCCAACAAGAAAATTCCGTGGGCACGGTGGAAAACTTGCTAAAACCGCATAATAAATGAAAGCACATCTCAAACAGATTCGTATTTCACCAAAAAAGACAAATGTTGTTGCCGGATTGGTCCGAGGAAAAAGTGTCATTGAGGCTTTGAATATTTTGAAATTTACTCCCAAAAAAGCAGCTCAATATTTGTATAAAGTTCTCCACTCTGCCGTAAGCAATGCTGAAAATAATGACAGTCAAAAACGAGAAGATCTTTTGGTGAAAGAAATTATCGTCAACAAAGGACTTGTCCTTAAACGATTTCTTCCTTCTACTCGAGGAAGAGCTCTTCCCCTTCAAAAACCAACAACTCATATTTCTGTAATACTCGAAAAAAATACGACTCTTAGTCATTTCGACAAAAAGAAGCCTCTCAATCCTAAAAAATCATAATCATTCATGGGAAAAAAAGTTTCACCACTTTCGCTTCGTATCGGTATCACCCGCACATGGGAATCTAAGTGGTATGCTAAGCGTGATTTTAAGCAGAAATTCTTACAAGATATTGCTATTCGGAAATATATAAATGAAAAGCTTCAAAAGGCTGGAGTTGCTCGAACAGAAATCCACCGAAGTGCTGCAAAAGTAACCGTTATTGTTCATGCCGCAAAACCTGGGATTATCATTGGACGAGGTGGTGAGGCTATTGAAGAGTTGTCAAAAGATCTACGAAAGAAATTTAATGATATTTTTGATGTATCCGTACAGGAAGTCCGAAAACCTGATGCCAATGCGCAACTCATTGCACAATCGATAGCCGAACAAATCACTCGCCGATTTCCTTATCGACGAGTATCAAAAATGTCTCTTGAACGAGCCAAAGATGCGGGAGTAAAAGGGATAAAGATATCTGTTGCTGGACGTTTAAATGGAGTAGATATCGCGAGAAAAGAAACATATTCTTACGGAACCGTTCCCCTTCATACTCTTCGTGCAAATATTGACTATGCTGTCGTAAAGGCATGGACTACCTTTGGAATTATCGGAGTAAAGGTGTGGGTATATCATGGACTCGTTTTCAAAAACGAATCGATGAACGAGTTTTTAGGATAATCTTTCCCGTCATCCTCGCTTGTCGAGGATCAGATATATCCTGTACCGGATTCCGGACAAGCCGGAATGATTTTTTTTATCCCACAAAGAAACTCTTAGCTAATTCTAGTAAAGGGGAAATTGTCCCATTTAAATCTGAAGCAGTAGTTATTGTGCTTTTTACTGATTCTAAAAATTTCTTTTCCTTGGGATTATTTTTTTCTTGAATCAACTTTTCCAGATTAGAAATAACTTCTTTTTTTTGATTTTGAAATTGAGTTTGGCTTTGTGTTTGAGTTTGACTATTAGTGTTATGTATAGATGTAGTACTTTTATGTTTATCAAAAGAATTTGGTTCTTCCTCTAAAAGATATTGATAATAAATTTTACCAATCAATCCAGAAAGTTTGGTTTTGAAATCATTACTATGAACATAACATCCTCCTTCGTTATAACGAGATGAAATTCGAGGAGTTATTTTAAATTCTTGATATTCATTTGTTTCGACGGAATCTATTGTTACTAATTTGTCGATAAGCTTATTGAAGGGTGTCTACACATCTACATCATGGATTTCTCCCTGATATTCTTTCCATTGGTTTACATATCCCAATAGCTATCCATAGATTGGTCTTATTTTTTCGATTATTTCATAATCACTAGACATTCTTTTGCATTATAGAATTTTTTTATACTGCCGTTGCTGTTGTTAATTGCATTTGAACAACATTCACAATGACCCAAGCCAACAAACAAACCACTAGTCCTATAACGGCGTATTGAAGTGTATTTTTTGCCTCTTCTCGAGCGCTTTCATTAAGTCCACTCGAAATCAATTGAAATCCTGCATAAAGAATAAATACAACTGCTACCGTTCCAGCAAGCTTCGTTACTAGATCAATAAGATAAATTATAACTAATGACATATCCTGCAGTGAAACATTCCCACTGGCGATACGCTCTCCCAATTCGCCTGTTTGCCCCGTACCAGACTTGGGTATAACCCCGCCAAATTCAGAATCTGATGGACTCGGAGTTGTTTGCGCAAATACATTTCCTTCAAAGAAAACGCGAACCACAAGGGTTAACACGAGCGCATAAATCTTCTTCATTGGCTCTATTCTAAAATCCTCTTCTCACTTTGTCGAGTTCGGTTTCTAAAAACGAAGTTCTTCCGTCTCTTTTATAGAGCGAAAATTATGAAGAAAAAAATCCTTGACAATGTGGTTTTTATCCATACAATCCGGCGGCTTTTGAAACCATGTTACAACCTAAGAGAACTAAGTTCCGTCGTCTCCACAGGCTCAGATCTCAATCCAAAGGGATTGCGACGAGAGGGAGCACCATTGCCTTCGGAGAGATGGCAATTAAAGCCGTGAGCGCAGGGGAACTTACTGCTCGACAAATTGAGGCTGCCCGCCGAGCGATTGCACGTGCTGTAAAACGTGGAGGAAAAACATGGATTCGCGTTTTCCCTGATAAGGTTTTAACCGCTAAAGGAGCAGAGGTTCCAATGGGATCTGGAAAAGGCGCCCCTGATAAGTGGGTTGTGCAGATAAAACCAGGAAAAATTCTTTTTGAGATGGCCGGGGAAGAAGAATCCCTAATGCGAGAGGCCCTTAAACTGGCAATCTATAAATTACCAGTAAAATGCAAGATCATTTCCAACGAAATTTAATATGAAAATCCAAGAACTTCGTCAGCTCACTCAAAAAAAGCTTCGTGAAGAGCTCTCGACGGCTGTACGTAGTCTTGCCGCAACGCGATTTCATGTAAAAACCGGACAAAATCAGAATATTGCCCACATTAAAAAACTAAAAAAGACAGTGGCTCGTGTAAAGACTCTCTTGGGCGAGCAACCCCGAAAGGAAACTAATCCCATTCAAGTCAAATGATTACTAAAAAAGGAACTGTTGTGAGTATTTCTGGACAAAAGACCGTGAAAGTCGAGGTTAATGACTACGGTTCTCATCCGAAATATCAAAAACGATACCGAATTACGAAATGTTTTCTTGTCCACGATGAAAAAGGTGTTGCAAAAATTGGTGATCCGGTAGTTATTGTTCCTTGCCGATCAATTTCTAAAAGCAAATCTTGGAAACTTTCCTCTTCAAAAGAAGCACAACAATGATTCAACATATGACCCGATTAAACGTTGCTGATAACACAGGTGCAAAATCTGTGATGTGTGTGAAAGTATTGGGAGGATCGAAAAGGCGTTATGCTCGAGTCGGAGATATTATTGTTGTGTCAGTAAAAGAAGCTACTCCAAAAGGAGTCGTTAAAAAGAAAAGTGTGCAACGAGCAGTTGTTGTCCGTCAAATGGCTCCTATTTGTCGATCTGACGGATCAGTTCTTCGATTTGATGAAAATTCTGTTGTTATTGTAAATCAAGATAACCAACCAAAAGGAACTCGTGTTTTCGGCCCTATCGCTCGAGAATTGCGTTCACAAGGGTTTCAAAAAATTATTTCTCTTGCCCCGGAAGTATTATGAAAATTAGATTGAACGATTTCGTCATAGTTCTTACCGGAAAGGATAAGGGAAAAACTGGTTCAGTCACCAAAGTCCTCCAAAAGGAACAAAGGATTGTTATTGAAGGTGTAAACCGGCGCGTCAAACACGTACGGGGTCGCGAAGGGCAACCCGGAGAACGTGTTGAATTTGACGCTCCGATTCACGTCTCCAACGTCGCTATATCTGATCCAAAGACAGGAAAAGCAACGCGTATCGGATATATATATGAGGGAAATCAAAAAATCCGTATTGCCAAGAAATCAGGAGAAGTCATCGTGGCTGGGAAAGCGAAGAAAAAACCAACAAAAACTTCTTCTAAAAAATCTTCAAAAACTTCTGAATAAACCATGAAAGTAAAGTCCTTGCTCTACGAACGATACAAAAAAGAGATTCTTCCTGCTCTTGCAAAGGAATTGAAGATTAAAAATCCCATGCAAATTCCAGCGATTAAGAAGGTGTGTCTTAATATTGGAATGGGGTCTTACCTGCAAAGACTGAATGCGAAGGACTATTCATTTGTAGAAGAGAACTTGACTCGAATTGCTGGACAAAAACCTGTTGTGCGAAAGTCTAAAAGATCCGTCTCTAATTTTAAACTTCGAGAGGGACAGCCTGTTGGTATATCGGTCACCCTCCGTGGACATATGGCATACAATTTTATTGACAAGCTTATCCACGTTGTGTATCCACGTGTTCGTGATTTTCGTGGAGTTAGTCGAGATATATTTGATAAAGAAGGAAATTGCTCTATTGGGCTAAATGATCATACAGTCTTCCCTGAAGGAGTTCTCGCCGAAGATTCTCGGAAAATTCACGGACTTCAGATTACCATTGTTACGAGTACGGATAATGCAAAACATGCAGAAACTCTCCTCGATATGCTCGATTTCCCTTTTAAAAAGAAAATTTAATTTTTATTTCTATGGCACGCAAAGCAATTGTTCACAAGTCTCAAAAATTCATGGAACGGTGTCTCCTTGCAAAGAAGGAGGGACGTTCTGTGCCTTTGTCGACTCGTGCCTACAATCGATGTGAACTTTGTGGTCGTCCACATGCTTACATGAGAGATTTTGGTATTTGTCGATGTTGTTTTCGAGAACATGCCGAAAAAGGTCTTATTCCTGGTGTTCGTAAATCTTCTTGGTAAAAAATGATAGATCCTATTGCCGATTTCTTGACTCGAATTCGAAACGCTCAGATGGCGCGACAAGATCGTGTGGAGCTTCCGTATTCCATAATTAAGGAACAAATCGCACAAGTAATGCAAAAAAATAATTTCCTCAAGGCTGTTCATACTGCAAAAACTGGAAAAGTGAAGGTTTTGCAGGTTGAATTACCGGAAAAAAAATTGAATCTCAAGCGAGTATCAAAATGTGGTCAACGAATTTATATTGGCGCAAAGGATGTTCGCAAGGTAGTCAATGGATTTGGAATTGCCGTCCTGTCTACTTCTGATGGAGTTATGACTGGCTACGAGGCCCGTAGCCGCAATATTGGCGGTGAACTTTTATGTGAAATCAGTTAATAAAAAATGACAAGACAACAAGCTAACAAGTAAAAATTTCGATACGACCATCGAAGACCTCTGTACAAAATACTTAATACTTGATACTGAATACTAAATAACATGTCACGAATCGGAAAATTACCAATCACAGTTCCCAAAGATGTTGAGATCACTCTCGGCAGCAACTCTATAACCGTAAAAGGAGCGAAAGGACAGCTTTCCATGCCTTTTGAACCAGCTTTCATTTCATGGAAGTTAGAAAACGGGGTTCTCACTGTTGATAGAAAGAATGAGGAAAAAACAACTCGTGCTCGCCATGGTTTATATCGAAACCTCGCTCAAAATCTTGTTCTCGGTGTAACAGAGGGCTTTTCAAAAACACTTGAAATCAAAGGTGTTGGATACAGAGGGGCTCTGAAGGGCAATGTCTTAGAATTAAGCTTGGGATACTCTCATCCGATTAGTTACAATATCCCAGAGAATATTACTGTTAAATTCGAAGAAAAAAGTCAGAATATCCTGACTATTTCTGGTATTGATAAACAATTGGTAGGACAAACCGCCGCAGAGATTCGATCATTCAGAAAACCTGAACCTTATAAGGGGAAGGGAATTAAATATTCTGATGAAATTATTGCTCGAAAAGCTGGTAAATCTGTTTCTAAGAAAGGTTAATTCATGAGTACTCATACAAAAGATTCCAATCGATCTGCTCGCGCACGCCGAACGCATGCACGAGCTCGATCCTCTTCCAATCCTAGACTTGTGGTCTACCGGTCTAATAAAACTGTTTACGCACAAATTATAGATGATATTGCAGGAAAGGTTTTATGTGGAGCTTCTGGACTCAAATCAAAGTTAACAGGGGTGAAGGCCGCAGAAGAGGTCGGAACTCAGGTTGCCCAGCTTGCTCAAAAACAGAAAGTAAGTGCTGTAACGTTTGATCGAAATGGATACAAATATCACGGACAAATTAAAGCTTTGGCAGACGCTGCCCGAGCGGCCGGTTTGAAATTTTAATCTTTTCCCTTTTCATGAAGAAAGAAGAAATCAAGACTCCAGAAACTCTTAAAAACACGGAAACAAAGTCCGTTGGAGAGACTCCATCTCCCGAAAGGAATAGTTCTTCTAAGGAAGAGAGACACGAACGTCGTCCAAGACGAGGGAATCGTGAACGAACTCCTCGTGAACCAAAAGAATTTGAAGAAGCTATTTTGCAGATTGATCGAGTAACCCGAGTTGTAGCGGGAGGTCGACGATTACGATTTCGAGTTTCCGTTGTTATTGGTGATCAAAAAGGTCGTGTAGGATTTGGTATTGGAAAGGCCGCAGAAGTAATGCTCGGTGTACAAAAAGCTGTTTCTCAAGCTAAAAAACAATTAATTCAAGTGCCTATTTTTGACGGGACAATCCCTCATGAAATACGAGCTTCTTTCAAAGCATCCAATGTTCTTCTCTTCCCCGCTCCAGAGGGAAAAGGAATCATTGCTGGAGGTGCTGTACGAAAAATTTTGGAATTAGCTGGCATTCGTGACGTTTTGTCAAAAATTCATGGATCTCGCAATAAAATTAATGTGGCCAATGCTACGATTAATGCTCTTCAACTATTGCATGACAAAGCTCCTCGAAAGAAAAAAGGAATGGAGGGGCCCACACTTACTCCAGAAGCTCCAAAACAAGAGAAAGATGAAGAAGCAAAATCTAAGAAATCTTCTACTTCAAAGAAACCAATCTCTAAACCCTCAAAAAAATAAGGAAACTGAGATTTATTCGTTAAGAAAAATCCTATGAAATTACATGAACTGGCTCCCAAAATAGCAAAAAAAGCACGCGTTCGACGCGGACAAGGGAATAGTGCTGGAAAAGGAA
This sequence comes from Candidatus Altimarinota bacterium, assembly GCA_021736215.1. Lineage (GTDB taxonomy): Bacteria > Patescibacteriota > Gracilibacteria > UBA4473 > UBA4473 > JAIPGI01. The sequence goes on along the minus strand of JAIPGI010000003.1, from coordinate 25,603 downwards.
ACTTTTCTGGCAGAGGTTGCAAAGGACAAAAAGCTCGAGCAGGAGGCGGAGTAAGACAAGGATTTGAGGGAGGACAGACCCCCCTTATCCAGCGTATGCCGAAGCGTCCTGGATTCAAAAATCCAAATCGTATCGAAACGCAGGTTATCAATGTTGCTGTATTAGAGGAACATTTCAAGGCTGGTGAAAAAGTTCATTTTGAATCTTTACTTGCAAAAAAACTTATCGGACAAACTAATTCCAAAGTGAAACTTTTGGGAGATGGAGAACTAACAAAGAAATTAGATATTTCTGGTCTTTTAGTATCTAAATCCGCCAAAGAAAAAGTAGAAAAAGCTGGCGGATCAGTCGCTTAAATCATGCGGGAAGAAGCACAGAAGATAAAATAAATTTGACACTTGCTCTAATTTTTCATACCTTCTCTCAAACTTCTTCTTTTTTCTATTCCATGAAAGATATTCCACTCACTCTTACCTTCAACGATGTACTTTTGGTTCCTCAATACTCTGAAATACTCCCAAAAGAAGTAAGTCTTGAAACTCGTTTTTCACGAAATATTAAACTTCATATTCCATTGGTTTCCGCCGCTATGGATACCGTCACCGAGGAAAAAATGGCTATTACCATGGCTCTGCATGGAGGGATTGGAGTTATTCACAAAAATTGCACCCCCGATGAACAAGCAGAAATGGTCCGACGAGTGAAACGATTTGAAAATGGATTTATTCGAGAACCGTTAGTCATCTCCCCCAAACAAAAAGTTTCTGATGTCATCTCCATTCGTGAGAAATATGGATTTAAGTCTCTCCCTGTTACCGAAGACGGAACTCTCGAAACAAAAGTTGTCGGACTTATTACTCGAAGCGATTATTTTGCAAAACATTCTGAAAAAGACGTTTCCGAACGTATGACTCCGATTAGTAAATTATTGACTGCCAAACACCCGATTTCTCTGAGCGAAGCCAACGATATTCTTGAAGAATCAAAACACTCGAAACTCATTATTCTTAATCCTGATGGAACACTTCATGCATTAGTAACTCGAAGAGATATCGAAAAGAACGAACAGTTTCCTTTTGCTTCTAAGGATAAAAACAAATGTCTCGTTGTTGCTGCCGCAGTTGGTCCCGCTACGAATCGAGATGAACGGATATCTGCGCTTGTACAAGCTGGAGTTGATGCCCTTATTGTTGATACCGCTCATGGACATTCCAAGGGCGTGATTGACTGTATTAAATATATAAAAAGAAATTACTCTCATATTGATGTTGTTGCTGGAAATATAGCTACCCCACAAGCAGCTGAAGACCTCATTGCTGCTGGAGCCGACGGCGTCAAGGTCGGGATCGGTCCAGGATCCATTTGCACAACCCGTATTATTGCTGGAGTGGGGGTCGCCCAGCTTTCCGCCATTATGGATACTGCTCAGGCTGCACACCGACACAAAATCCCTGTTATTGCTGATGGAGGAATCCGTTATTCTGGAGATATTGCAAAATCTCTCGCAGGAGGAGCGAGTTCTGTCATGATTGGATCACTCTTAGCGGGAACGAGTGAAGCGCCAGGAGAAGTGATTTATATGGACGGAAAGACGTATAAATATTACCGAGGCATGGGTTCGCTCGCCGCCATGACTAAAGGGGGGAAAGAACGATATGCACAAGCGAATGTTGCCGATGATAAACTTGTCCCTGAGGGAATCGAAGGGAAAATCCTCTACAAAGGAGAAGCCGCTCATGAGATATTCCAATTATGTGGAGGCGTCCGCAGTTCTATGGGGTATAACGGAGCCAAAAATATTTCCGAATTCCAAAAAAAGGCTCAATTTGTCCGCATCACCGAATCCGGACTCAAAGAATCCCATCCGCACGATATATCTATTCTCAAAGAAGCACCGAATTATCGGTAATTAAGCGAGTTTTGCCTTTAAGTTTCCCACTTCTGCTTCTGCCGATTCTTCTTCTATGACCTCAGCTTTTGTGTTTTTTTCTAATTCAAAAGCCTTAAAATCTTCTTTGAAATCCAAAGCAAGTTGTATCATTCGTTTTTCTGCGGCACGAACCACCTTCTCTTTTATTGAAGATTCTTTATTCTTTTCATCGCTTAAGAGCGCAGAAAGAATATTAAATTGTTTTTCAAGTTCTTTCGCTTGTTTTTCAGAATGTTGAGCGAGGAACTCTAATGTTTCTTTAATGAAATGTACTGCTTTTTCATCAAGAGACCCTACTTTTAAAATGTGTCCAAGAAAATCTCTGCGAGATTCCATTGGGATTTCTTCTACTTGAACAAACCAGAGCAAGAAGTTTTCGAGTTCGACTGATGTATTTTCCATATTTATTGAATAAGCATATTAAAGGCAATTGCCTGTGTTCCAACACCTCCTACTGTTGGATTTGTGGGATCAGGAGTTCCCGCAACACTCTCTTTTTCAATGGCATTTCTAAATGCCTTTCCTCCACTTACCGCCGGTCCCATAATTGTGAGTATTTTATTTGTTCCTCCTATTTCTTGGAGCATAACTGCATTTTTATTCTTTTTGAAAACTCGAAATGTTTTTGGAGTTGTTCCCGTAATTTCATCTGGAAATTTTAATTCATTGAGACTCGAAACAATTTTATAATCAACAGTCACTCGAGTTCCTTCTGAAACCTCCTTGAGAAGGGAGTATTGATCATTTTTTTCTAACTTATCAAGAAACTTCTTTTCAATCTCTTGTGAGAAATTTTCTATGATTAATGTTTGTTGGATTCTCTCGTTCAACTCTTTTATTGAATCCTTGTTTTTCTTTGTTTTTTCAAAATTCTTTTTTTCTAATACATCAAATTTCCCAATATATTCTGGAAAATCAAAACTTGTTAATCCCTTTTCTGTTGATAAATACTCAAGAAGGGTATCTTGGGCTTTTTCTAACTTTGCATGAAGATTTGTGCGGGTTGTTCTTTGTGTTGTTGCAGCATTTTTATCAGTTTCAACGGGATTTTTTAATTCCTCATCTAAATTAGACTGTGCACTTTTTTGATTGTTTTCTAAAATCAATTTTTTGGCTGTCCATTTTTGGTGTTCTTCTCTCTCTTGTTTCCATTTTTTCGCTACATCGAGAACGAATTTTCTTACTTTTTCTACCTCGTCCCAACCTTTTTCTAAATCCAATCTATCTGCTTCTGGAAAATCATTCTTTATCTCATCGAATTCTTGCTTCTTGAGGAAGATATCCTTAGAAAATTCCTGTGCAGATGTTTCTAATGCTTGAAAATCAACAATGGTTTTCGTTATATCAAGTGCCCTCGCCGTAGTGAACCAAGTTCGTCCTTTTTCCAAAATAGAACCAGTGCCTGTGCTTTGGAGTACATCAATCTGATCTTGAACCTTTTTTACATCGGCGGACGTACGCAATGTAAGACCTCCACTAGTTTTTTTATCGAAATCTTCGATCCAAGCAACGAGCATTTGCTTCGTCTCAAAAGACAAATGCTTATCCCACCCTGCATTCGTAACAATAGCGTTTACCAAAAGCGTTAATTTAACTGATTCGGTTAATAAATCTTCTTTTTTAATGCCATCTGAAAAAATGTCCTCCACGGAAACATTTTGTGAATGCAAATCATCTCGGATATGTTGTACTAAATTGAGCGTGCTTGGAACGTCTTTTGCTGCTGGAACATTTTTAATTGTTCCTAAATCTCTTATTTCTTTAAATTTAATATTATTGAGATTTTTCAATTCTCTTTCTTGCGCTTGAGCAGAATCGACAGCACCCCTCATCACGGAATTTTTTTCTTTTGATTGTCCAAGAGCAGAAACATCTTTTTTTACAAAATCCAATTGCTGAATCGATTCTAGAAAATCAATTTTTTGTTGATCTGTTGTAAGACCAAAATTTGTAAGAGAAAAAGTCAGATCCCCCGCCCGAATGGCAGTAGTTATCTCATTTTTTAGATTCTCTTTATCATTAAGATCAAATGTTGAATCCATTTTCCGCTGAATATACCGCATCATTGATTGACGATGGGCCTCTCCATCCTTTTTTAATCTTTGAATGTTCTTATCCATTTGATAGAACTGTTCCTGCATTTTTTTTCCAAATTTCTCTTCAAATCTTTTATACCGTCTTTTTTTGGACCCAATTCTTGAGAGCCCAAAACTAAGTCCTCCTAAAAGAATCGGAGCTACGTATTTCTTAAATTTCCCCTGATTCTCTAATATTTCTTGGTGTCTCGTTTTCTCCATTTCCCATTCTTTCCACACTTTATCCTTGGTTTCCCCTATAAAATTTTCATATCCATCTGCTACCAAAAAGGAAACCTCTGCATTCTGTGCGATATTTCCAATCCTGTTAAAAACTGATTGTTTACGATTTTGCCATACATTTCTTTCGAGTATTGAGGCCGATGATCCATTTGAAACAGTCTGATATGTATCTGCGTTTCTTCGTATAATCTCGTTCACCCTATCTACAACATTGCCTGTTAATTTCCCCACTCGTTCTTTTCCATTCCCTAGTTCTTGTTCAAAAAAAGCCTCAAATCCTTGGTTATCAATTCTATCCACCTCTGATTGAGCAATCTCTCTCTGTTTTTGAATACGATTTTCTTCGTGTTCTTGAGAAAGTTGTAAATCATCAGGATTTATAATCCCTTCTAAGTGACCATAATCATGAAGTTGTGCCATATTTTTCTTCAATAAATCTTATCATTGTACCACAATTCATATAAAAAAACAAGTCCCCAAATGGGTATTTCTCTCTTTCCGCATTTCAACATACGAACTTTTTTGTTGAGGGTTTTATTTCACTCCCTTGCTCGCTACAAATCCCGCATTTATTGCAGCCTGTTTGGTTTCAAAAAATCGCCTGTACCGAATCTCTACTCCCCGAGCGAAGTATGAATCTGAGGGATAAAATTTCTTCGTTTTGACATTCCCCGTGTAAGGAAATTGTTGAAATTTCAAATCTTCTAAACTCGATATTTGTCCCAATGGGATCTCAAAATCTCCTTCTCCCTCAGCCAGGTTTTTTTCTCCCCAAAGAATTCTCACGGGACCAGAAATGTCTCCAATTAGGAGATCCCCATCAAGCTTCTTGAAACGAATGATTGATATTTCTGGTTGAATATTGCGAACAATGGGTTGAGCAGGCGCCGGAGAAGAAGAGATGTTCCCGATGAAAAATCCTGCGAAAAGGGATCCCACCAAGAGTGCTGATATTTTTACTTTAAAAGCAAATGGGAAAGTTTCTATCATGTTTTTTATTTCGTTATTTTCCCCCTTACAAAGGGGGAGTTGGAGGGGGTTTCTGAATATTAAATAATTTCTTTTTTCTTTGTTCGATTTTTGTGAATAGGTCGTCATATACTCCTTCGAGTTTCATCATTACATCGTTATTCCAATATCGAACAACTTCAAAACCAAGACCGTTCAAAAACAATGTTCTTTCCCTGTCATATTTTCCTTGCTCCCCATGACTGTTCCCATCAACCTCAATGATGAGCTTTAGTGAAGCGCAATAGAAGTCTACAATGAAGTTGTGAATTGGTTTTTGTCTCAAAAATCTATATCCCATATTTTTTTGAGAAAGAATTTCCCACATTTTCTTTTCTGGAGCAGACATGTAATGTCGATTTTCTCGTGCTTTTTTTTTGAGATCAGAACGATAGTAAGTGTAGGACATTTTTATTTTTTTAAACCCTCCCACCCTCCCTTTCCAAGGGAGGAGGACAATTGGAAATTCCTATACATTTTTCACATAAATTTGATTTCCAATATTTTGGATCATGCCTTTGATTTCCATAAGGGCTATATTGGAACTGATTGTGGAAGCGGGAAGAGAAGACTTTTGCATGAGATCGTTGATATGCATTCGATTCTCTGCGCCAAAAAGTTCCAAAATTTCTGCCTCAATACCCGTTGGCTGAATATCTCTCTGTATTTTTTTCTGAAAAGGAATATCCCCAAGATTGAGGTGTTGAAGAATTTGGAGTCCAGAAAGAGCTGGCGAAGCTGTTCCTTCCAAAAGGAGCTGATTGGTCCCTGCTGAATTCTTCGAAAAAATCTCGCCAGGAACAGCAAATGTATCACGTCCCTGTTCAAGTGCTAAATTGGCCGTAATGAGACTCCCCGAACGCTCTGCCGCCTCTATAACAACCGTTGCGCGAGAGATCCCCGCAATGAGTCTGTTTCTCACAGGAAAATGTTCTGGCCTTGGTTCAACTCCTGGTAAATATTCTGAAACTATTGCACCCCGTCCTTCATCAAGGAATTTTTCAGCGAATTTTCTGTGTTGAATTGGAGTAATTCTATCAATCCCGCTTCCCAGTATCCCTATGGTGCGAGCATTGTTTCGAAGAGCTTCTTGGTGTGCCAACATATCAGTTCCCAATGCCAAACCCGAAACAATGGTTATTCCACTTTGAGCTATTTCTCCGACAATGTGCTCTACAACTCTTCGACCGTAAGAAGAAATGCGGCGCGACCCAACGACCGATATCGAGGGAAAATCTGAATTTTTTATTTCTCCTCGCACAAAGAGCACTGCTGGAGGACTCGGAATGTTTTGTAAGGAGATTGGATATCCCGCTTGTCCATATATCAAAATCCGAGCCTGACACTGTTGGAGAAGTTTCCATTCCTTTTCTGGATCGACTTTATCGCGGTTCGAAAAAAATGTTTCGATACCTCGTCCATCAATATCTGCTTTTTGGAAATCCTGAAGCGATGCATTAAAAATGCGTTTCCAATTATTTCCAAAAAACTTTTGAAATTTCTTATACCGTATCATGGTGATATTCATCGCCCGATGTACTCCCAAAAAAAAGGCTCTCTCGTCTTCTTTGTGTGTATTCATCAATGCGTATTATTTCTAGAAATTCAAATTTCCAAACTTTCGATTTAAAGCAAAATTAATGTTCGCGGAGTTTGGGTAAGGATTTCTGCCCTTCCTTCTCGAATAACGAGCAAATCTTCAATGCGGATACCAAAGGCATCTTTGTAATATAATCCTGGTTCACAGGTGACCACCATGCCCTTTTGTAGTTCTTTTAAACCCGGGTTCGGAATTTCTAGAACCCGGGTTTGAGAAGGAATTTGATGAGTTCGAATTTGAGTAGGAGATTTTTTTGAAGTAATTCTCGGTTCTTCGTGCACTTCTCGACCGATACCATGTCCCAATGAATGGATAAAATATTGTTCATCATCTCCAAGCCTCTCGCGAACCCAAGCATCTAGACTTGCGACTTTAGCCCCTGCCACAAATTGAAGTAAAATCTCTTCGTGTATTTTTAAAACTTTTTCGTATTTTTCTCGAAATTCAAGAGATGGTTGTCCTAAGCAAAACATTCTCGTGCAATCACTGCACCATCCCTCAAACTTTGCCCCACAATCAATCAGAATGGGGTCTCCTTGGCGCAAACCTCTCTGATTTGGTTCATGATGAGGTTCTGCTGCTCCTTCGCCAAAGGCTATAATAGAAGGGAAGGCGAGTTCAAATGCCCCATCACCGAAAATAGCCTTCTCAAGTTTTTCAGAAATTTCTTGTTCCGTAACGCCTTCTCGCAACCAATTTTTTAAATCATTTTCCAAAATACTATCCACATGGCTTTGGGCAATACGTATTTTTTCAATTTCGGATTTTGTTTTTATCATCTCATAAAATTTGTTTTTTTGTTTCGGCTGTCTTGACTCGTGCTGAAACAAAAAAACTCATATTTAAAGGAAAAGTGAGTCCGCGAGAGAAAAACCGTAGGTTTGTCTTTCGCGCTAGAGCTTGTCATAGTCATGCATCACTAATTGTGCATTGATGCGTCGAACGATGTCGAGTACCACTCCCACCACGATGATCATTCCAGCTCCAGAGATAAAGAGAGAAATAGCATTGGCTCCTCCGGATAACCATCGCTGAAACATCAATGGAACAACCGCAACTGCAGCCAAGAATACTCCCCCCCAGAAACAAAGCCTGTTACTGGTGGTTTCCAAAAACTTTTCTGTTTCACTTCCTGGTCGGTACCCAGGAATAAATCCTCCTCGTTTCTGAATATTTTCTGCTACTTTTTTGGGTTCAAACACTATGGATACATAGAAATACGTAAAGGCAAAGATAAGTCCTGCATAAAAAATATTATACCAAAGTGTTGGACTTCCAGGATTGAGGTATTTGAGTGAAAAATCGGCAATTTTTTGCAAAGTTGGCGATGCGGCCTGAGAAAAAAATTGTGCCAAAATGGATGGCAAACTCACCAAAGATACTGCAAAGATAATAGGGATCATTCCCGCCTGATTGATTTTCATAGGAAGAAATGATTTTTGCTGTCCCCCCGTGCGACGAGTCGCATAAATTACCGGAACTCGACGATCCGCTTCTGAGACGTAAATAACAAACAACGTCAGCAAGAATGTGGCAATAATAAGTCCTATCAGCACTGGTAATTCTGCTGCCTGAAATGCTGCCGCAATTTGACGAGGAACGGTTGCAACAATTCCCGCAAAAATCAGAATAGAAATTCCATTTCCCATTCCTTTTTCGTTCATCAGTTCTCCAATCCACATCAAGAAAATCGTTCCAGCAGTGACCGTGAGCATGATTGGAAGCATAACTCCCCAGTCAGAAGTATCAACGATTGCTCCCCCTGGAGAAAACTTATTAATCAGCATAATCATTCCATAACTCTGCACAAAAGAGAGCGGTACGGTAAGAAATCTCGTGTACTGATTAATTTTCTTTTGCCCTGCCTCTCCTTCTTTCTTGAGATTCTCCAAAGAAGGGACGATAACCCCCAAAAGTTGCATAATAATCGATGCGTTTATGTACGGAGTAAGCCCCATCAATACGACCGAAAATCGTTCCATCGCTCCCCCTGTCAAAAGTGATAATACTGCCAAAGCCGATCCCTGACCTTGTCCTGCTTGTTCTAGAATAAATTTAATTTTTTCTATATCCGCTCCTGGAATGGTGATATGTGCCACAAGGCGAAAAACAACCAAGATGGCAATTGTAAAAATAATTCGGTCACGAAGTGCTTTCGTATTCCAAATCTGTTTGAGTGTCGTAAAAAGTTTATCCATAGGCGTTTCACAAAACGCGTAAACTGTACAAACTTTTATAAAATTGGCAAGTTTATTTACTCAAAAAGACGACTTCTGATGATTTGGGAACTGGTACAATTAATGCATTCTGAGGAAACCGAATGCCGAGTTTTTTATCCAAAAACTCTTTCCATAACTCTTTTTGAGGGAATTGAAGAGCCTCAAATGCTATTCCGCGCACGAAATCAATTTTCCCAAAATTCTGAAGTGTTTTTTCCTGTGCTTGCAACTCTTTTATGAGTTCTGCTGAAATTTGAGAGTAAGATACTGGTCGAAGAAGTGACGTGATACGATTATTGGGGTGTTTTCGAAGAACGAGTTCCAGCAAACTTCCCGACATAGGTTTTCTAAAGTGTTCTTCGATAAGATAGTCGTTATATGCATATTGTCCTCCTGGTAGGAGCGCTGTTTCGAGTGGAAGTCTTGATGCAATAAACTCCCTTTCCCATGGATGCATATCTCCGTGTTTTGCCTCGATGATTTCTTCAAGAGTCTGTGTTTTGGTGGAATTATTCTGAACCACAAATGACTTTCTTCCCGCAATAAAGGCAACATGAGTTTGAGGAAGCCATTCGGGATGAGAAGCAACCTCTTCTCGATGAAAAGAATATTGATAGACGAACCCAATAACCCCAATGGGATAGGCTTCTGAATCTAACTCCTGATAGAGTTCTTTGAAATGCTCTACGCGATCTTCATAATGATCCAAAGACAGAAGATCCTTTCTATTAAACTGGTCTTCCTTGAGTCGCCAAACAAGATTGAGATACTCTTTATTTTCCGGAAGCAATTGAAGCGTCCAAGCATTTCCAAACATAAGTTTTCCAAATCGAGTCAAAAACATTCGGTTAACGAATTTCGCACACTCTTGCGTGTTTTCTCCCACAAATTCAGATGTTTTTTCAAAAAATGCTTCATAGGCAGAACTCGAGAGTGGGGGCTGAACGGGAATATTAGAAGAGGCACTAGAAAGAGCTATTTGTGCGGCAATGAGGGTTTCAAGCATGGGAATATATGACCTTTTATTGTAACATTAAGTTACAAGAAAGTCAACACTCATTCCCCCAAGACAATTCTTCATCTCCACGCATTGACATTCTGCGTAAAAAAATGTATAATAGGGATATGAAAAACAATGAAACTGCTACCGGACTGAATCAAGATCAAAGCCTTGGAATTGTTGAGAAAGTAAAAAACATTTTCAACAAAAAAGATACATACGATGGAACTCAACATTACTTTAAAACTGCTGTGCGAAATGTATTGATGAATTCTACCAACGCAGAAGTTGATTTGGCGAAAAGAATTTATGAAAATCCAGAAATGTCTATTGGGGAGGAAGATCCGGAACTCGTTCAAAGTCTTGTAGAGAAAGGATGGGTGACAAAGGATCTCAAGTCTCTCACTATTGCTGGTGTGACAATAATTGAGGGTAACTATCCCTTCAAATAGGGGAATAAACACTGGCAACTCTCCAGTAATGACAAGTAAAAGGAGAATTGTATACATGATTCTTACGGAACAACTCAAGGGTGGGAATACGAAGAGGAAGGAGTTTGACGAATAGAAATTTTTAGACAACAAAACATTGTTTAGAAGTTCTTTTTTCCTTTGTTTTTGTAAGTCCTCGCAAAAACTCCAAAAAATCATTTGACAGCACTAAATTATTTGATACACTCCGCCGGCTTTCTCAGTTGGAAAGCGCCCAAACGGGGCCCCCAGAGCATGCAAAGCATGGGATGGGGAGAGGAGGAAGCGATGAAGTATTCTCAATTATTTACGAAGTAAATTATGAGGAAATGGAGTCGCTGACGACGATAAAGCTCTTTTTCATTTCGAACGCATTTACAAAAACAATTGTTTTTTCCTTTGAATTTATTTGAAAATTTATTTTCAAACTTTCTTTATAGAAGTTTGACCCCGCGAACGCGGGGTGAACGCTGGCTTGCTAGTGTTTCGAAATCGACTTCGGTCGTTTAGTAAAGACTTCTTTTCTTTATAGAGAGTTTGATCCTAGCTCAGGATGAACGCTGGCGGTGCGTTTAATACATGCAAGTCGAACGTGAAACTCGGATTTATTCGGGTGGAAAGTGGCGGACGAGCGAGTAATACATAAGAACTTACCCCGTACTCAGGGATAACTTCGCGAAAGCGAAGCTAATACCGGATGGTCTCGCAAGAGTAAAGCTCAGGCGGTACGGGAGAGGCTTGTGGCCTATCAGCTTGTTGGTGGGGTAAAGGCCTACCAAGGCGATGACGGGTACCTGGTGTGAGAGCATGACCAGGCGCGATGGGACTGAGACACGGCCCATACTCCTACGGGAGGCAGCAGTAGAGAATCTTCCGCAATGGACGAAAGTCTGACGGAGCGACACCGCGTGGTGGATGAAGCTTTTCGGAGTGTAAACACCTTTTCTGAGGGACGAAAATCTGACGGTACCTCAGGAATAAGCCCCGGCTAATTACGTGCCAGCAGCCGCGGTAATACGTAAGGGGCAAGCGTTATCCGGAATTATTGGGCGTAAAGCGTCCGCAGGTGGTGAGGTAAGTCTGTCATTAAATACTGGTGCTTAACATCGGTGCTGTGATGGAAACTATCTCGCTAGAGGATGGGAGAGGTATGTGGAATTGTGCAAGTAGGGGTAAAATCCGTAGATATGCACAGGAACACCAAAAGCGAAGGCAGCATACTGGCCCATTCCTGACACTCAGGGACGAAAGCGTGGGGAGCGAAACGGATTAGATACCCGTGTAGTCCACGCCGTAAACGATGCATGCTCGGTGTTGGTTCCCTCGACCTGGAATCAGTGCCTAAGGTAACCCGTTAAGCATGCCGCCTGTGTACTACGATCGCAAGATTAAAACACAAAGGAATAGACGGGGACCCACACAAGCGGTGGATCGCGGGGTTTAATTCGTCAATAAGCGAGTAACCTTACCCAGACTTGACATCCTAGTCGTATTTTCTGGAAACAGAGAAGTCAGTTCGGCTGGACTAGTGACAGGCGCTGCATGGTTGCCGTCAGCTCGTGCCTTGAGGTGTTCGGTTAAGTCCGTGAACGAGCGCAACCCTCATCGTGTGTTGTATTTTCACACGAGACTGCCGGTCATAAACCGGAGGAAGGTGAGGATGACGTCAAATCAGCATGGCCCTTATGTCTGGGGCTACACCCACGATACAATGGCAAGTACAAACCGAAGCAATCTGGTAACAGGGAGCCAATCGGAGAAAACTTGTCTCAGTTCGGATTGAGGTCTGCAACTCGACCTCATGAAGCCGGAATCGCTAGTAAACGTATATCAGTCATGGTACGTTGAATATGTTCCTGGGTCTTGTACTCACCGCCCGTCAAGGCATGGGAGCTGGGGGCGCCCGAAGTCTGCCAATAAATGGTGGCCTAAGGTGAAACCAGTGACTGGGCTTAAGTCGTAACAAGGTATCCGTACGGGAATGTGCGGATGGATCATCGCCTTTTCTAGAGGCACTAAGGGTATTTTGGATCTTCGGATTCAAAACAGAAGCAAAAGAGTTTCGAAAAATTTATTTTTTTTAGATTGTTCTCTCTTGTGTAAATCCCCTCCTGGTCGCGTTCTGCCTTTTGGCAGAGCCAGATGCGTTCGAAACGAAAGGGAGCTTTTTGTAAAATGAGAGTACAGAAGGTATTCTCTTTTTTATAAAAAGCGTACTGCACGTTTCGCGAAGAGAAACGAAAAGGGAATTCCATTTAATACCCTCTCCTCCTTTGTCAAAGGAGGGGTTTGGGGTGGATTTCTCTCCCCTTGAAAAGGGGAGGTGGAGGGGTTTTAAATCCCCCTTCTCTTCCCCCTTTTTCAAAGGGGGAGGGCTGCCAGACACTCTCTCATTCTTTTTATTTTGCTTTCCCAGCATAACCTGTGGGGCAGAAACGGGTCACGGGAATGATGAAACAAAACAGAAAACCCCGCTTTCGCGGGGTTTCTTTTGTTTGTTTTGACACCGGCATGCCGTGCTTCTCCGAGTCGATTTTTCCTCGCAAGGCGAGGTGGGTCCCATAGTATCTACTCCACGGAGCAGATAGATTCCGGTCCCTTTTATCTTTGATTAGGAGAAAAAGATTCAGAAAAGAACACGTACATTCCAGTCATTTACGTTTTTATTCCGAACACATTTCTTGGTCAAGAAAAATAGCTTTCCCTCCTTGTTTATTTATGTTGAAGTTGTAGAATTTCACACGATGAAAAAGCTGAAAAATAAATTCCAAGGTCTCTCTCTCCGTTGGGATGGTGATTTCGTGAGAAACATGGTTATTGTCATTGGTATAGTGGGTGTTTGGCGAGGATTATGGGATTTGTTGGATATGTATTTATTTCCAAAAAATAGAATCCTGAGCGATCTCACCTCCTTGATTTTAGGACTTTTGCTCTTGTACCTTCCTGACGGATCTTTGCATGAATTAGGAGGATACGAACCAGGAAAAGAGGACCTCTCTCTTTGGGGTCGAATATTTAGAAGAAATAAGAAATAATCATTGTTATGCATTTATTTGACTGGCTTCTTCCCCTCTTGGAGAAATTTCGAATTTTAGATTATTGGATTATTCTTTTTATCGTTTTATTGGAGTCATTGCCTTTTGTCGGACTTCTTATTCCAGGAAGTATTGTTGTTGTTTTTGCTGGATTTCTCGCTTTTTCTGGACAGATTTATTTTTGGGATATGGTTTTCTTTGGAAGTATAGGCTCTCTTTTGGGGGATTTTTTGAGTTTTTGGATTGGTGAAAAAAGATTTTTTTTCTATCGATTTAAAAATGAAAAAGCCCAAGCACTCCTTCAAAAGGGAAATGATTTTGTTCATGAAAATCGAGGTATAAGCTTATTTCTCGGACGCTTCATTGCTCCCCTACGAGGGATTGTTCCATATGTCGCAGGAATGTCTCATATGAATAAAAAAGATTTTTGGACTTGGAATGTATTGGGAGGGGTGAGTTGGGTTATTACGCATCTTGGTTTAGGATATTTCCTCGGAGAGGCTTGGCGAACTGCTGGGAAATGGTCTTTGTGGGGAAGTATGATTGTTGTGGTTTGTATTGTTTTACTTTTGAATATACTGCGCCTGAAAGTGAAGAAAAAAATAGTAAAAGATATTCCTTTTTTCTAAAAATCATGAATCTCAAAATCGGAATTGTCGGTCTCCCAAATGTTGGAAAATCAACACTTTTCAACGCTTTAACGCGTTCTAGTAAAGCCGCAGCAGCAAATTTTCCGTTCTGCACCATTGATCCTAATGTCGGGATTGTGGAAGTACCCGATAGTCGGCTCAAAAAATTAGCGGAAATCGTCCATCCAGAAAAAATTGTTCCCTCTATCGTTGAATTCGTTGATATCGCCGGACTCGTGAAGGGAGCCTCTCAGGGAGAAGGACTCGGAAACCAGTTCCTTTCTCATATCAGGGAATGTAATGCCATTTGTCATGTATTACGAGACTTCACTGATACAAATGTTCATCATGTTGCTGGAGAAATTGATCCTCGAAATGACTGGGAGATTATTGTTACGGAACTTATTTTGGCAGATTTACAGAGCGCAGAACGACAAATTGATTCCGTTATACGCAAAGCTCGTAGTGGAGATAAAGAGGCAAAAATAGACCTTTCCGTTCTCGAAAAAATAAAAAAATCGCTTGAGGAAGGTATTCTTGCCTCTTCCCTCGAATTATCAGAAGAAGAATCTGCCGCAGCAAAAAGGTTTCAACTCCTCACGATGAAAAAATTCATCATTGTTGCCAATGTCTCAGAAATCGACTTTCCTACATTTGATGAGGCAAAATTCCGTGCCAAAATAGGAGCGAATTCTGCCATTCCGATTATTCCTGTATGTGCCAAAATCGAGGCAGAACTCGCGACTCTTTCTCTCGAAGAAGCTCATGAATTTTTGGCGGAACTCGGTGCCAAACACTCAGGTCTTGAAAACTTAATTCACCAAAGTTTCAATATTTTAGGACTCGAAAGTTATTTCACAGCAGGTCCCAAAGAGGTTCGTGCATGGACTATTCGCCGAAACTCAACCGCTCCACAAGCTGCTGGAGAAATCCATACGGATTTCGAAAAAGGATTTATCAAGGCAGAGGTCATTTCATACGCCGATTATATTGCTTACAACGGCGAACAAGGTGCCAAAGAAAAAGGACGTCTTCGTATTGAAGGGAAAGAATATGTTGTTCAAGACGGTGATGTGATGCATTTTCGGTTCAACGTGTAGATATTGACTTTTAATGAAATATATGAAGAATGACTTCAAACAAATCTTATGCAATTGGAAGATATCAAAGTTTATACAGCCGCAGACCAGGAAAAAACAGAAAAACGATGGCGTTTTTTTGAAACTGCACTCTCCGAATTAAAGAAGACCCCAGTTCCCCTAAAGAACCTTTTCGAGGAATATCTAACAAACAAGTTCTTGGATGATACTCTCACAGGAGTCGATTTTGACGACACATTGGTCTTGGGTGATTGGGGAAATAAACTTTTTCGAGAACAGATTCAAGACTCAAGTTTTTGGAAACTTTATACGCCTGAACAATTTCAAGATATTCTTCTGCCGAAAAACCCAGTAAAGGATGATGACGATCTTTCTTATTATCGCATTGTCAAAGAGGGTGCTCACGGAAAAAATCCTGATTTGAAACGGGAGAAACGCACTCCTGAAAGCGAAGGAATTAAAATTTTGTGGACATTATATGAAGAATTATCTTCCTTGTATGGAAAGCTCAAAAACGAAAGAACAGAAGAAGAATTAAATGAATTCGCCCAAAAAATGGAACTTTTTGATCAGACAATTCTCAAACTGGAGTCTTATTTTTCTGAATTTTTTGGGAATGTTATTTTTTCTCGTATACGTTTTTTAGCGGGACATACTCCAAAAAAGATTACCTCATTTACCAAAAAAATTATTCAGGACCATGGCGTAGAATTAAATGAACCAATAGTATCTGTTCTTACTGAACTCACGAAAAATAAAAATTCGTCCCAAAAAATAGTAACAACGAATCTTCAAAGACTCGTTCGTCAAGTTATTGTTTCTTCTCCTGCCCTTTCTGACATTTTTCATGGAAATAATGACATCATTGCAACAAAAACTCTGCGTGATAAAAATAATCAGTTCCCCTCTCCTGTTATAAAAGGAGAGCCTCTTTTTGGACCTCGAAAAGCCGAAAAAATGAAACAAAGTGCTCTTTCTGAGAAAAAAATATTTCGCATTGCTGTTGGTGATTCCGTGAATAATGACGGCCCCATGGGCGCAGCCGCGCTCGAAAATGAAGGAATTTTTATTGTTACTTATAACCCTCAAAAAAATATTGAAGAAGTCATTTCGAAATTCAGAAACAAGGTAAAACAAATATTGGATGATAATTTCAATCCTTCAATGTTGAATCGAATGTGGTTCCTCGAACAATCACCCAAAGAAGCGTTTGTTTCTAAAAAACTCTCAAAAAAATAATTTCATATCATGTTACAAAATACCCCTGACCATCAATCTTCCGCTTCTATTCATGAAGCCCTTCTGGCATTTGTATCTGAAGCAAGAAAAAATAAAGTTGATCTTCCAAATTCCCTTGTGGAAATAACCACAAATAAAGTCGAACAGAGTCTTATGAGCTATATCACGACAATAGAATATGGCAGGGATGGAACAGACGATTAACTCTGAATTTCTATCATCACGGGACAGTGATCCGATCCCATTTGGCTGGTAAGGTATTGGATATTTTTGACGTGAGAAAGAAGTGCTTTGTCGATAAAAAAATAATCAATTCTCCAGCCCACATTGCGCTCTCGTGATCGCGTAACGACATCCCACCATGAGTATACTATCTCATCACCGTGGAGAGCTCGGAAAGTATCCACCCAACCATTGTCAACGACTTTATTCATCCATGCACGCTCTCGCGGATGAAATCCTATTTTCCCATCATTTTCCCGAGGTCGTGCCAAATCTATTTCCTGATGGGCACAATTTACATCTCCTGCCCAAATGACCTTTTTCCCTTCCGAACGAAGTATGTTTACATACGATAAAAACTGCTCATAGAATTCTAATTTTCCTTTCCATGCTTCAGGCGACTTCCCTCCATTGGGGAAATATATGCCCAAAACAGACCACGCTCCGATATCTATTTTGGAAATCCTTCCCTCGTCATCGTTACAATTTGGCATTCCTGTTTGAAAATCCAATCCCGGGTTCTGGGAATTCTTTGAACCCGGGATTAATAGTTCCTTTTTGATCCAAATCGCTGTCCCGGCATATCCTGGCTTCTCAGCGGAATGATAGAACTGCTCGTATTCTGGATGTTCTGTTAGCTCTGCTGAGAGTTGGTCTGATTTCGCCTTGGTCTCCTGCAAGAGCAATATATCGGGCTTATAGGCCTTTAAAAATCTGTCCAGTTCGCCTTTGCGTTCAATTGCACGGATGCCATTCACGTTCCAAGAGGCGATTTTCATCTTCCCTATTCTAAAGAAAATATGAAATAATGCCGAAAAAAATATTGCAAAAAATTAAAAATATTTTATAAGAAAGATCTCATGCCAAAATTTTCTGTTTTGGAAAAAAGTGATTTAGAAGAAATAAATGGAGAAAGCTCTTTCCAGATATTATTGAGGAGTATTCGAGAGCGATGTTCTGAAATTCTAAACAGATCTCCCAAAGAATTCATTTGTAAGACCATAGAAACTATCCAATCCCAAGTAATAAATGTGATTGGCGATCCCGATATCGACTATATTTATCAACGTCGTATTTTACAAGAATTAGAAACACTTTTTACACCATATAAAAAGGATTGTCCTGATGTCGAATACGCTGATGACCCCCCTGCGTCTTTGGGATTTTTGGCTGAAGATACGGGCATCGTCAAGGAATGGCAGGAGAAAATGGGGAAGATCCGAACGTCTAATCAACGCGAACTTCCCCGAAAAAAACGATTTCCTAGAATACGGAAAGTTTCTTAATCCCTCATCTCTCCCACATAATGCGCTAATAATTCACAAAAATGTTGAATATCTGTGTCAGTCAAGAGCGTATGGAGTCCGATTCGAATCGGATATTGCCATTTAGAATCTTTTTCGATTTGTTGAATAATCCGTGATGGAGCGAGAATATCCGATGTACAAGCCGATCCTGTCGAAATACAAATACCTTCTTCGTCAGAAAGCTTTGCCATGAGCTCTGATCCTCGAATACCTTTAAAAGCAACGCTGATAATCCCAGGCACCCTTTTTCTGTCTGAAGCATGAATTTTATAGTTTTGAATATTCTTACGAATAAATCCCTCAATGGATTCCGTGAGTTTTTGCAATATACTTGCATTTTCTGATTTCAGAAGTTCTAATGCCTTCGCCATGCCCGCAAGAGTAATAAGATCCTTGGTGTGAGTATCTTTGCTGAGGTCCCGATATTGTTCTGGATTTCTGATATAGAGGATTCCTGCGCCTTTGGGACCATAAAACTTGTGGGCCGAAATGGTTACAAAATCAATCTCTGAAAAATTTATCGGCATTTTCCCCACTCCCTGCACCCAGTCCGATAAAATAATGGCATTAGGATATTTCTTTCGCAAAGCCACCACATCAAATAGTTCTCCTGTTTCATTATTCGCTTGCATGATCGCAATGAATTGCGGATTTCTAGGGAGGCCTCCAAATGTTCTCGCATTGAATTGGTGATCCTCCAAAACCTCGTCACTGATAGAAGAATGCTCTTGGGCGGAACACCAAAGGTTTTCTGATCCGATTCTTTTGCGCATGGCCCACAGAACCTTTCGATTGGCATCCGTCCCTCCATGGGTGAGAACGAGTTGATCTCGTGCCACCCCCAGACTATCGGCAATGCGTTGCAGGTATCCATCCATTTTCTTTCGCGCACGAAACCCTTCTACGTGCCGAGATCCCGCATTTCCCCATATATCACGAACAGCCTCCATCTCTTTCCAAACTTCAGGATGGAGGGGAGTTGTTGCCGCAGAATCAAAATACAAATTTATGCTCATGTTCTCATTCGGAAGGCGGGGTAACGTTACCCCGCCTTCGTTTTTTGACAAGATTTTTTTATTTTTTCTTCGCTATAGCCACATAATTTTTGTTTCGAAAGAGATCCGCTGAAATAACTTTAAATTTTGATTTTTTTAATAACTTTCGAAGTTCTGAATCTGACACCTTTCTATAAGTTCGAAAATGCTTCTCTACTCCAAAAGGAATAATCCAGTTTTTCCATCTTCCTGCCAAAAAATTAGACCAAAAATATTTTCGAGGAAGTTTCCATGTTGTTAAAAAAAGAATACCTCCAGAACGGAGAATACGATGACACTCTCCCAAAAACGAAAGTTGATCTGCCTGTGAAAGGAGATGGTGAAATGCCGCAATAGAAATTACCATATTGAAATTATCAGTTCCAAAGGGTAGTTTTTTTGCAAAATCTCCTCGAAAAAAATGGTCTTTGGGAAATTCTGTCCGAGCAAAACGGAGCAGTTCCTCTGATATATCAAGTCCGAAGTATTGTCCTTGCGGTATGATATCCGAAGATAGAAATTTTCGAAGTCGTCCGTTCCCACACCCCAAATCTAAAATTCTATCGCCTTTGTGTAAATGGGGAAAAATTAAATCAAACTCTGGCCAATCACCCTGACGAGTTCGAGAAAAGTCTTTGGCAAATTGGTCGTACTCACTCATCAATGCGAAAAATACGCCAACTCCCATCAAAAAACAAGATGTAAAAACTCGACATCTCCGCATGAGAGTATTACAGTTTCGCCAAAAAAATTTTTTTGATTGTTATGACCCTCCTTGCTCTCGGAATCTTCTTGGTGGCCTTTGTATTAATCGCTTTTGAACCCTATGAGAAATCTATAATTGCTCTTTTGGGAGCTCTTTTGATGGTGCTTTTTGGTATTCTTTCCCCCGAGGAAGCGATTGCCGCTATCAAGTTTGAAACCATACTCTTACTACTAGGAATGATGATGCTCGTTCATATGGCGAGCAAAAGCGGAATTCTCGCTTGGCTCAATGTCCGTATTGCAACTCTCACGCGAGGAAATCCCCTCGCGATTTTTTTATTATTTTCACTTATTACGGCTCTTTTCTCTGCATTTTTGGACAATGTTACGACGGTTATTCTGATTGTTCCGTTGACCATAGAACTGCTTAAAGGGATGGGGAAAGATCCAAAAATTTATATTTTTTCCGAAATCATTCTTTCTAATATCGGTGGCGCACTCACGCTTATTGGAGATCCCCCAAATATCATCATTGGAGGGGCTACTGGATTTAGTTTTTTGGATTTTGTCCAAGCCCTATGGATTCCCATATTAGGAGTGATTTTCTTTACGTTAACAGTTTTTCTTCTGACGAATAGAAAGAAGTTCGAGTCTATTTCTAACAACCTTACAAATCTCCATATCGCCCATATCTTGATTGAAAAAATAAAACATAAATTCATAAAAACAAATCTTGAAAAAGATTTTATTGTGAAAGTATTGACGGTACTTTTTCTCACTATTTTGGGATTCTTCCTGCAAGAGGTTATTCATATCCCTGCTTTTATATCGGCGTTTTGCGGAGCTGTTTCTTTGGCAATTATCTGCGCTAAACACATCGATATTCATGATTCTTTTAGTTCGGTGGAATGGGCAACTCTTTTCTTCTTTGCGGGACTTTTTATTATGGTTGCTGGTGTTGAAAAAACTGGGATTTTGGAGTCTCTTAGCCAATGGGTTGTAGGATCAACGCGAAATATTTTTTATCTCGCCCTTTTGGTGCTTTGGATTTCAGGATTCGTTTCTATGATTTTGGACAATATTCCATTTGTTACTGTTATGATTCCCGTCATTTTCTCTATACAGACCGAACTCGCGGGAACGAATATTGCTATTTTATGGTGGGCATTATCTTTGGGAGCATGTTTAGGGGGAAATGGAACCCTGATTGGAGCTTCTGCGAATGTTGTGTCGGTCAATCTTGCTCGAAAACAGGGAATTTCCATTAGTTTTTGGGAATATACGAAATTCAGTTTCCCAATTACGATTGGTATGCTTGTTATTTGTAGTGTGTATTTATATTTTTACGTTTCCTAAATGATTCCCATGCATCATACCAAGGTAGAATTGTTATCTGATTTATTGCGAGAACTAGAAGCCGATGTGGGGACGAGTGATCTTTGTGAGTTGGTTCTTTATTCTTTGAAAGAGGCGGTTCGTTCCCTAAAAGTAAAAAACAATGATGAGTTTCGAGAACAATTTAAAAAATTGGCTCTCGATATGAGTCAGACAAAGCCAAAATTCGGAATCCTGAACTATTATTTACATCTTTTGATGTATGAATGCCTGCATATCAAGCACGAATCCCATGACTGTAAAAAATCAATTATCCAAAAAATAGATGCTATTGCACATCAAACACATAAAAATCGGGACTTGATATTGGATTTTGGAGAACGAATCGATATTGAGAACAAAACAATTCTTATCCATGACCACAGCCACACAGTTCACAATCTTCTCAAGAAATATAGAACTCGAAAGCATCATTTTAAAATAATTGTTGCAGAACAGGATTACCAAAAAACCCATCAGAATATAGAAGTGCTCCACGATGCAAAAATTCCATTTCAGGTTGTTCCCGATTACATGCTCTCCCATATCCATAATAGTGTCGATATGGTATTTTTTGGAGCGCTCACACTCAAAGACACTATGGATTTCGTTATGGATCCTGGTGCTTATGGCATCGTGTCACAATTTCATACCATGAATATCCCTGTTTATTTATTCATTGATACAACGAAATTTAGTCTTTGGAAATCCGAAAAAAAGCATGAGATATTCTTTCATCGACAAAAACGTATCCACCACACAAAAGCCATAGAATATGAACGCTTAAAGTATTCTCATGATAGAGTCCCTGCAAAACTTTTTTATCGAATTGTTACCAATGAGGGAATATTCAGCCCCGAGGAAACAGAAAAATTGTTTCAGAAAAAACTCAAAGCATATGAAAAAAGCGGCTTGTGCGATTGCTGTAATTAAACAAAAATTTCAAATCCATCTTCGGTAACTACTCCACAGTGTTCCCACTGACAAGCATCTCGACCATCGAGCGTTACTACCGTCCATCCGTCAGCCAGAGTCCGAACGCGTGGACTTCCTGACGTAACAATCGGCTCTATAGCAATGGTCATTCCAGCAATAAGTTTATCTCCTTCGCCCCTACGACCATAGTTATAGACATGGGGGTCTTCGTGTAATTCTCTCCCAAACCCATGCCCTGTATATTCTTTGCAAATAGAATATCCTCCCTTTCGAACAACCTGCTCTATGGCATATCCGATATCCCCTATTGTTGCTCCTGCACGTGCTGCCTGACATCCCGCGAGAAGTGCTGACCTCACACAACGAGAAAACTTGGCTCGAACGGGATTTTGAGCATCTCCCCCAACAATAATAGAGAATGCCGCATCAGTGTGAAATCCTTTGTATTTCACCCCACAATCTATCGATAAGAGATCTCCTTTTTTGAGTTTCCTGTGATCAGGAATCCCATGTACCACTTCCGAATTTATCATCGTGCACAACGTCGCTGGAAACCCTTGAAACCCTTTGAAAGATGGAACCGCTCCGGCAGAACGAATTATTTTTTCTGCCACTTTATCCAACTCTAATAAACTTACTCCTTCTTTTGCCACTCCCCGCACCGCATCGTGGGCTAATTTAAGAATCTTTGCTCCTTCACGCATGACCTGAATTTCCTCGGAAGTTTTAATGTGCACATTCATGGTAATTTTAGTGTAGTAAAATCTGAAAAAATTGCATCTGCTGATTTCAGATTCTGCTCATCATTAAATCCATTCCGAAATCCCCACACAGTCATCCTTGCTTTTTTCCCCGCTTCAACCCCATTATAAGAATCTTCAATAACCAAGCATTCGGCAGGAGGTATCTGTAACATTTCTGCTGCTCTGAGAAAAATCTCTGGGTCAGGTTTCGCTCGCTGAACATCATCTCCCGTTACTATCGCACAGAAATATTTTCTTAAATCGTGTCTCCGAAGTGTTTCCGATGCCCATGAACCAATAGCAGAAGTGGCGAGCGCTGTTGGAAATTTTTCAGATGCTTTATGCAAAAAATTTAGTGCTCCCGGTATCATTTTTGCACGAGAATACACCTCATCTAATCCATGTTTTTCATAGCGATCAAAAAATTCCCCCTTATTCACCTGCTTCATACGTTCTGGAAAAAGTTGCTGCAACAATTTAAAAATATCATTTAATGATTTTCCCGTAATCATTACTTGGTGTTCGGAAGTAAATTCCGGAATCTGCTGATGTGCAAGGTTATAAATACTGGCTTTCCAAAACTTCTCGGAGTCTGTCAGCACTCCATCCATATCAAAAATAATTGCGCGGATACTCATTGAGGAAGGTTATCAAGAATGTCTTGCGTAACACTTTCAACATTCTGTTCTCCATTTATAGAAATCAATCTTCCCTTCTTTCGCCAAACATCTAGTAATGGAGCTGTATAAGAATAAAAGTTGGCAATACGTTTCTTCATCACCTCTGGAGTATCATCTGCTCGCCCTTCTGTTTGGGCTCGGTACATCATGCGTTTCATAGCTTCTTTATCGGAAAGCTTAATTTCAAGCACTGCAAATTCTCGTCCATGAGACAGGATTAATTGTTCAAGACTTTCGCGTTGAATTTCCGATCGAGGAATCCCATCAAAAATAATGGGGGTATCGTTGTCCATGTTTGCCAAAAAATGTTCTACGATTTCCATAACAATTTCATTGGGGACGAGATCGCCTCGCTCCGTAATAGCCTTCACTTTATGTCCGAGATCCGAATTTTCTTTCGCTATGGCCCGCAGTTCCCCTCCTGTTTCGAAAATCTGATAACCAAACTTCTGGGCCAAAATCTTGGCTTGTGTCCCTTTTCCCGACCCTTGGATACCGACGAGGATGAGATCATTCATTGTGAGAAAAGTTTATGAGTTGATGAATAAATAGAACAATAATTATTTCATCTAAATTGTGCGGAAATTGAAAGGTTTTGCAAATGGAAAAATAACCTATTTTCTCAAAACCCTCTTTCCCAAAAATACATTTCTCGCGATAATACACGAGGCATGAATACTTTTTGGATTAAATTTTGCACAATTGTTGCCATGGTTCTGGGCGAAGGTTTTTTTATTTATGCAGAAATGCTCGGAGCCCATCAGGTCGGCTCTCTTTCATGGGAGACTGTTGTAAAAATGTTCATACTTGTCATTCTCTCGGGGGGGCTTCTTATTTTTGCATATATGTGGGGATTCCGAAGCTTTGAGAATATCTGGATTATTGTCGTGATTTCCTTGGCTTCTATTCTCGTGATTGAACCGACTTTGGCATGGGCATTTTTTCATCAACTCCCAACAACAGGAGCCCTTATTGGATTTATTTTAGGCGTTTTGGGGGCAATTATTTCAGTACTTTTTTGAAAAAAAATGAAATCAAAAAAAATAGAAAATACCTATATCCTGCGTCTCGAAAAAGGAGAAGAAATTATTCAAACTCTCACGAAGTTTTGTATTGAGCAAAAAATCTCAGGAGGTTCTCTTTCTGGTATTGGAGGAATACAAGATGTCTGTATTTCATACTATGACATAAAAAGTAAAAAATATGTCCCGAAAAATTATTCCGAAGAAGTATATGAGATGATATCCCTTCTTGGAAATATCTCCCTTGTTGATAACACCCCCTTTGCCCACCTTCACATTACGATAGCTGGGTCGGATCATCAGGTCTTGGGGGGGCATCTCAGTTCTGCGACAGTGGCGGTCACTTGTGAGATATTTCTTCACATCACAAATGCTCCTCTTTATCGGAAAACGGATGAGGAATTTGGATTAAAGTTTTTAGAGATGTAAAAACTCGTCATCTCGTGGACTCGTAAGCTCGAAAACTTCCCTCTATTTCTCCTTAAACAACTTCTCGAATTCTTTTTGGAAGGTTTCCATGTCTTTGAATCGTCGGTAAACAGAAGCAAATCGGATATAAGCAATTTCATCAATGGCTTTGAGCATTTCGACCACGTCTTCCCCAATGCGCTTAGAAGGAATAACTTTTTCAACGGCCCATTTTTCTTCAAGTTCTGATAACTTTTCACGAATTTTTTCGAGCGATACAGGGCGCTTACCGCAGGCAATCAGAATGCCTCGTTCGAGTTTTTCTCGATCGTAAGGTTCAAGAACCCCATCTTTTTTCTCAACCATAAGATTAGTCGTCCCGATTCGCTCAAAAGTGGTGAATCGGAATTCGCATTTCGGACATTCTCGTCGTCGACGAATAGAACTCCCATTATCAGAAACTCGTGAATCTATCACTTTACTATCCGCGAAGCCGCAACTGGGGCATTTCATTTCGCGAGAATTATATCATGGATTGTTTAAAGACGATATTACTTCCTCTCCCCTAGCGGGAGAGGAGTGAGGAGAGGGGCGTCCTCTAGTCTGAACCTCCTCCCCTAACCC
>JAIPGI010000015.1 GCA_021736215.1 Candidatus Altimarinota bacterium | reverse complement strand
GGCGGCAAGTTTCTTGGCACTCACACTTCCCAAACCACTTATTCCCGAACATCACATCTTGGGGCATATGTGTTCTACGGCACTAGAACGAGAAATCCCCCTCAATCCCCCTTTTTCAAAGGGGGAGGGATTTCATTTTCCAAATATTGCACTGACCGTCTCTGGGGGTCATACGGATTTTTATCTACGCCAGAGTTTTACCGATGTTCAGAAAATTGGACAGACGCTCGATGATGCAGCAGGAGAAGCCTATGACAAAGTTGCAAAAATGCTTCATCTGGGATACCCAGGAGGACCTATCGTTTCCCAGTTGGCTACCGAAGGAAATCCAGAAGCTTTTAATTTACCTCGTATTTTGTTAGACAAATCGTCACTTGATTTTTCTTTTTCGGGGTTAAAGGCAGCGGTGTATCGATTAATTGAAGGCGAGATTGGCGAATCTCGCCTTCAGAAGAACGAATTTATTGCCGATGTCTGTGCAAGTTTTCAAGCAGCAGTGACGGATACATTTCTTACCAAAATTACTCGCGTGTTTGAGCAATTCCCACAAGTGAAAGAACTCCATTTCGTCGGAGGAGTTTCTGCGAATACACAACTCAGGGAAGCGATAGCCAATCTTTGTGAAAAGTGTGGAAAGCAATTTTTTACGACTACTAAGTTTGAATATTCCACAGATAATGCCGCGATGATTGCCTCAGCCGCTTATTTTTTGATTCGAGAAAATCCAGATATTGCAAAAGTTCAGTTTGTGGATGCAGATTCGGGATTGGTAATTCAATAATTCCCCAAAGGTATTGTCATCAAAAAGTAAGAGACCACCGGCTAAGCCGGTGGCATCCGGAAGGTTTTACCGTACCAGCGAGAAGAGATAAAAGAAGAGGGTCAGGAGCCTGAATAATTCCTAACCCTCAAAAACATGGAACTAGAAAGCCAAAGTCATGTCAAATGGACATGCAAATATCATGTAATAATAACGCCAAAGTACAGAAAGAAGATACTATATGGAAAGATAAAGAAAAAGATAGGAGAGATACTGAGAGAATTAGCCAAGAGAAAGAAAATAGAAATAATAGAAGGACATGCAATGTCTGATCATATACATATAGCACTGAGTATTCCCCCGAAATACAGTGTAGCAAGCGTGATCGGGTATATGAAAGGGAAGAGTGCAATATTGATACACGAGAAAAAGGGGGAATACAAAGGATACTGGGGAAAGAGCTTTTGGAGCAGAGGATATTATGTATCAACGATGGGGTTGGATGAAAAAACAGTAAGAGAATACATAAAGAAGCAAGAATACTTGGATAAAAGGGAGACAAGCAAATGCATCCGGGGTATTAAGCCCCTTCTAAGGGGCTCCTGACACTACCGGCTAAGCCGGTAGTTTTGTCATTCCGGCTTGTCCGGAATCAGGTGAGTGGTTATAGTTTTTTCTGAGTGAAACGAATTATCTCTTGTGAATTTTTCGCTTTGCTCTGCATAGAACTTCTAAAGTCATAAGATTCCGGACAAGCCGGAATGATGGAATAAGCAAAGAAACAATGAGACAATTACGAAGTCTTTATCTGATTAAAGAAGTCGTTTTTTAGATTTGAATCTTTTTTAAATACTCCTCGAAATGCCGTTGTCACGGTTTCAGCATCAATTTTTTTGACGCCCCGTGCACACATACAGAGATGTCGCCCAGAAACCTGCACAGCAACTCCTTTGGGTTTGAGTTCCTTTTGTAGAGTATCAGCGATTTGCACGGTGAGTCGTTCTTGATTTTGTAGTCGTTTTGCAAAGATATCTACGATGCGTGGTAACTTAGAAAGTCCCGTGATATTTTTTCCAGGAATGTAAGCAATGTGAACCATGCCAAAAAATGGAATCATGTGATGTTCACAGGTAGAAAAATAATCAATATTTTTTACCAGAATCATCTCTTCATACCCATTGGCATCAAATGTTTTAATAACCGATTTCGGGTCTTCGTCGTATCCAGAAAAAATTTCTTTATAACTTTCAGCAATGCGATGAGGGGTTTCCATCAAATCAGGTCGGTCAGGATTTTCCCCGATAGACTTAAGAATTTCGCGAATGTGATCTTCAATTTTCATAAGTTTTTAATAAGCTCGGAAAGTAGACCAAATGTAGGGATTTCGAAATTTTCGTCAACCAGTTCTGACAAAGGTTTGAGTACGAAATCACGATGCATCATATGTGGGTGGGGGATTTGTAATTGATCAGTATTTATAACTTGATTGTGATATATGAGAATGTCTAAATCGAGTGTTCGGTCATCCCATCGTTGTTGAATATTTTTATCAATTCGTCCGTGTTGAACTTCTATTTTTTCAAGAGTATGAAGAAGTTTTAGGGGAGAAAGTTTTGTCTCTATCTGCCAAACAGCGTTCGTAAATTCGTTTTTGGCAACGCCCCCAAATGGGGGACAGTGCATGTTTTTTGATTTTTTTGTGACATGAATTCCAGCATTTTTGAATGCAGTTTCGGTGCTGGAAAATATTTTTTTTGCATCACCGATGGAGGAACCAAGTCCAATAAAAATCATTTTTCAAAATAAAGAACCAAGCTCAGTCCCATAACCGTAAGGACAATGCCAATAACCTGAATCCAATTGAGTTGTTCTCGAAAGAAAAAGAGAGCAACCAACGTCGCCAAAATAACAGAAAGCTCAATAATAACAGCTACTGGACCGATTTTTCCGCCAGCGTTGAGCGAGAGAATAAATCCAATCGTTGCAAGCCATGTGAATGCATAAAATATTCCCAAGGGAGTTGATGCGGTATCAAACCAAGTTTTGTAAAAAATTTTCGACAATACTAACCCAAAAAAGATTCCTCCTAGCCCTGAAATAACGAGTGGTGAAAATGGATTCTGACTTGCAAATAATTTGGGTCCTACATACCAAATTGTTGAACCAATCATGGCGATTATTGCCCACAAAATCCACATTTTTATTGGATAAAAATATCTACCAGTTTTTCCGCTAATCCTGTGTAGGTTTCGGGCGTCAGTTTTTTTAATCGATCTTTTTCTGCTTTCGGGAGGTCAGTAGAGTCGATGAATTTTTGAATTTCTTTGAGAGAGAGAGCTTGTCCCCGAGAAAACTTTTTCAACTGATCATAGGCATCAGCATGTCCATGAGCGCGGAGGACGGTTTGAACAGCTTCGGTCAGCACTTCGGGGGAATTTTTTAGATCTTCAGCGATGGGCGAATGGCCATTCGCCCCTACTTTTAATTCTATTTTGCTAAGCCCCTTGCGCAAACTCTTGAGTCCCAAAAGAAAATGACCAAAAACGAGTCCAAAATTCCTCTGCAAAGTAGAATCCGTCAAATCTCTCTGCCATCGGGAAATCGGAAGTTCATCGGCAAGAGTTCGAGCAATGCCTCGCATAAATTTGAAATTTCCTTCTGCATTTTCAAAATCAATAGGGTTTACCTTGTGCGGCATGGTTGATGAGCCCACCTCTCCTTTGACAACCTTTTGTCCGAAATATCCCAAAGAAATATATCCCCAAATATCACGACAAAGATCAATGAGAATGTTTGCAACCAAGCAAAAGTCATTCAACACCATGGCTTGTCCATCATGGGGTTCTATTTGTGTGGTGAGTGGATTCCAATCAAGTCCTAGCTCCCCTTCTACAAATTCTTGAGAATAGGTAATCCAATCAATTTTTGGCAGAGCGGCATTGTGTGCGGCAAAGGTTCCAGTCGCTCCGCTAAATTTAGCAGGAAAAGGAAGATCGGTCCAATCCCCAGTAATCTGTTCAAGCCGTGAAAGAAAAACGAGAAATTCTTTTCCAAGAGTAGTGGGAGTGGCCGTTTGTCCATGAGTTCGAGAAAGCATAGGAACGGATTTCCATTGTTTGGCTTTTGCGAGTATGTCATCGAGAACACTATCCAACGCTTCTAAAATGACACCGATTCCCTCCTGAAATAAAAGCGCATACGAAGTGTTATTAATGTCTTCGCTCGTACATCCGAAATGAATCCATTGCCACGTATTTTTTGGTACAAATTCTCTCAAAAATATTTCGACAGCTTTCACGTCATGATTGGTCGTTTTTTCGATTTCTTTGATACGAAGATATTCTTTCTCCCCGAAATCTTCGATGATTTTTTTTAATTTTTTGGTATCAATTTTTGGAACAATGCCTTTTTCGCTCAAAAACAAAAACCATTCTGCTTCGACTTTGGTTCGAGCCCTCATGAGTCCAAATTCGCTGAAAATCGGCTCCAGTTCTGAAACCTTGTTGGCGTATCGATCGTCGAGGGGGGAGAGGGGCATGGGAATCAATTAAGAATGAAGAATGAAAAAACTTAACACTTATTTTGTACTCCAAATTGAGAGAAAACTCAAAGTTTGATAAAGAATGAACAGGGAAAGCCTACTCGTCATTCCGGCTTGTTGTAAACCCCGCCGAATGGCGGAGCGAGAGCGTGGTCCGGAATCCTGAGCGTTTAGAAATTACTTGGAGAGTACCGCATTCGCGGGACGAAAAACCAGTGTGGGATAATTCGTTTCACTCAGGAAGGCATAGAGCGGCCTCGTCTGAGCCTCGACACCCTGCTACGCCATAGCTACGCAGCGGCGAGAGCGAGAACGACTACGAGTTTGTTATCTTTATCGCCAATCTCTCAAGCACAAATCGAGGATTGATATTTTGTCCAATAGCTTGATGGGTTTCAAAAAGAAGCTCTAAAAAAGATTGATATTTTTTTTCCGACCTTGATACAGAAATCAGAGTTTCAATAAATTCTAAAAACACACTTCTATCCATTTTTTTCTCTCCACTTTCCTTGGCTGATTTATCCAATTCTTCGATTTTTTGGAATTTTGGAATAAGACTTTTCCCTTCAAGAAACTCTTGAATATCTTCTGGGATGGAGCAGTCCTTTCCATCTTTACACAACGAAACGACCGTCATGCGAGAAAGAATCGTATCGAGTAACTGATGATGGTTTCGAGTCGTAAAAAGAAAAATAGTTTTCAGAGGAGGTTCTTCAATCAGTTTCAAAAGCCCGTGTGGAGCATCGCGGGAAACTCGTTCAAAGTTCTCCAATATAGCAATGCGATACTTTCCCTCGCTTGGTTTTTGATGGGACCAACGAATGAGTCCGCGGACATTTTCATATTCTCCTTGATTATCCTTTTTGGCACCATCTGACCAATCAATCTTGAAGCTTTTCCCTGTATCCCTGAAGACAATCGTATCGGAATGAATGCCTTTTTCTATTTTTTCTTGAGGTGTTTTTTGCAACATACTTGCAATTTCAAGTGCCACTTCCAATGCATTATTTCCACCCGAAAGAAGCACCCGTTGAGGGAAAACTTCAGCATCAATCCATTTTTGAATTTTAGGAAGAATCATTAGAAAGATGACAAGATTACGAGTTATTAGAATTTATTTTTGATGTGAAACTATAAATCATTTTATGGAGCTCTGAAATTATATTTATTAATTTTTCGTTATCTTTCAAGAATTTTAGTCGTTTTGCAATAATCACTTGTGTTTCGAGTTCACAAAGGGAACCCCTTGCGATTCCAAGAAACTGTAAAAGTTCGCCTGAAGTTTTTCGTCCATATCCTTCGGAAATATTAGAGGGAATGGAAATGGCTGATCGCCTCATTTGTGCGACCAGCCCGAATTTTTCTTCATTTGGAAATGTGCTTGTGGTTTTGTAGATGTCTTCAACGAGATCTACTGATTTCTTCCAGATTTGTAGATCTTGAACTTTCATTTTTTACTTGTTGTCTTGTTGGCTCGTTGACTTGTAATCTTCCTTTTTATCCACCAAAGAATTAAGAAAATTGGAACCCAGATAGGGATATAGACCAAAAGAGTAATCAACTTATCAGCAAGACCCTGTGAATCTTGGATGAGGTTGTTGAATGAGGTTTTCCAAGATTTCGAGAAACTCCAATATGGATTTTCGATATCTCCGATTTGAGGTTCTGGACGGAGCGTTAATTGCAAGGTTGAGTAGGCCACATCCGTATCATTTCGACGAAGCGTGGATTGCAGATTTTCGATATCAATTTGTACACGGCTGAGTTCTTGATCAATTTGAAGCACATCGGCTAATTTATCAGTTTGGCGGTCCATCATTTCTCGCAGTCTTTCTCGTCTTGCTTCAAGATTTTTCAACCGATTAGAAGTGTCTTGATATTGAGCAGTGATATCGTTTGTAGAAAAACTTTCACTCTTTTTTGTTCCCAAAAAGGTGAGTGCTTCGATTGTGTTTTCAAATTTTTCAGCAGGAATTCGAACGGTTAGATTATAGGCGAGCATACCAGGACGTACCTCCCAAGAATTCATATTCGTAACACTTCCTCCTTTATTTTTTGTTTCCGCTTCGGCATCCATTTTGGCTTTTTCTGTATCTTCTACTTCGATTTCGAGATTCGCATTTTTTATAATTTTCCGTTCAGTGGCGGTAGGATCAAAGTCCGCATAAGCCATAGGGGGCTCAATGATTCCGTTGCTAGCGAAATTTGCCATTTTCATATTGACACTTCTTGGCGTTGTCATGGCAGAGCCTATGTCCATAGCAACAGATTCATTGCGAGAATCATATCCGTAGTCTAGAGATCTTTGGGTCACTCCAATGCTTCCACTTTGTAATAAAAACCATCCTCCAAAGATCACAACAATAAATAAAAAAAGATTATTGCGGACAAAACTATTTGCCCACACGTAAGCCTGTTTGAATTTTTCCATAAAAAGAAAATAAGAAATACAGCTTTAGTATACGATAATTAAGAATGAAAAGTAACAGGATATCGAAAAGCTTCTTTTGGAAAGAACCCGAAAAGGAAAAAACTATTTTTATCGAGGGAGACACCAATTCATTGATTCAAAATGGAAAACTATCAAGCGTTCGTTGTCCAGGGGCTGTTTGGTGTAATGAATCAACCGCAACAAACTCTGCCCACGATTTCTGCATTTCTTGAATTTTGGCTCTTCCCGTAGTTCCCAAATTTCCCATTGTTGAGAAAATAATTTTTTCATCAGAGGAAAAGTTTTTTACAAAGGTTAAAAATTTCTCCAAAGAATCTTCATTATTGGTTGTTACCGAAAATTTATAAACACTGGGAGAAAAGATTTTCATATATTCAAATATTTCAGACAGATTCTCTGGAACTTTATAAAAATCATGAAAACTCAAGATAAGATTTTTTGATGGAATTTTTCGAATATTCTCGGCCGAATTTGTAGTGATATTTAAATCAACAAAATTTCCGCCGGCATCCAAAAAATCTCGAAGTATTTTTACTCGATCTTTTTCGCTTCCGCCAAATTCACCTCCTTCATTGTCCATTTTACAGCATCCGATAAGTTTGCAAGAAGGAGGAAGAATCTGATCCATAGTGTCAAAAAAAGACTCGTGTTCAAGTTGGTCTAGCCACACTTCTATAAAATGAGCACGATTATTTATTTTTTCTACGAGAGAATAATACTCAACGAAGCTTCGGGGACGGATGGGAACTATAATTTTCATTTCAGATTGATTTAAAGCATATTTTTTCTCACAATACAATCACCCATGGCACACATTCGTATTATTTACGGGACAACAGGTGGCAATACGCAGCTCACTTGTCAAAAGGTATCTTCGGATTTGGAGGAACTTGGGCACAAGGTAACTCTTCAACGATGTGAAAAAACAAATCCTGCTGATCTTTTGGAGGGAGATGTGCTTATTTTGGCAAGTCCTACCTACGGCCATGGATTTTTAGAACCACATTTTCAATTGTTTATGCCATCTATTGAAAACTTAGATTTGCAACAGAAGCCTTGTGCGGTTATTGCACTTGGAGATCCAAAATACGATTTAGATTATTTTCTCGAATCAGAAAAAAAACTTACCGCATACCTACAAAGTCATAATGGAAATAATATCATTGAACCTCTCAAAATTGCGAAATCCCCTTTGCCATATTTCGACAAGGCTCTAAAAAAATGGGTGGAAAAATTAGCAGATAAACTTACGAATTAACAAGTAAACCAGCATGCAAAGGACAAGAATAAAAATTATCGGACAAAGCGGAACGGGACTCCTCACGGTAGGAGAGATTGTATCCAAAGGACTTCAGGAGTTAGGATTTTATTTCTGTGCTGACCGGGAATATCCCTCTCTTATTAAAGGGGGACATTCGTGTTACACCATTAATTTTTCAGAAGACCCTGTGTATTCGCTCTCAGATACGGCAGATATTCTTGTTGCGATTGACAAACACAGTCTCGTGGCCTACTTCGACACGCTTCGAGAAGGAGGGATTTTGGTGCATGGGTATGAACGAACAGCGGGAATTGCCGATATCCTCAAAAAAGCAAAAGAAAGGAATATAATCATTATTGCACTGCCTTCGCGACAGATTTCTTTCGACCATGGAGCTACAGAACAAATGGTCAATATTGTTCTCTTGGGAATGATATGGAAGGTTTTGGGATTTGATTTTGAAACGGTTCAGGAGTTGCTTGCGTCAAAGTTTGAAGGGAAAAAGAAGGTTTTGGAGATCGCGATGAAGTGTTTGCGAACTTCGTATGACAGGGTTCCTGTGCAGACGTTGTATGCAACGTCTCTACCGAAGACAAAAAACGAAACAATCCTGCTTGACGGAAATCATGCCGTAGCACTTGGTGCTATCCATGCGGGGATGCGATTTTATGTGGCTTATCCAATGAGTCCTTCAAGTTCAATCCTTTCACATGTGGCCAAAATGGCATCTCGTACAGGAGTAGTTGTGAAACAGGCGGAAGATGAAATTACCGCTGTTCAAATGGCACTCGGAGGAATGTTTGCGGGGACAAGAGCCATGACTTCTACGTCTGGAGGAGGATATGATTTAATGACCGAAACCGTAAGTTTGGCGGGGATTATTGAAAATCCATTAGTAATCCTTCTTGCGCAAAGACCAGGACCCGGAACGGGACTACCGACATGGACAGCACAGGCTGATTTAAACTTGGCGATACACTCCTCTCATGGAGAATTCGCTCGTATTGTTGTTTCCATTTCAGAGCCAACTGACGCATTTGAAACGATTCAACACGCTTTTAATCTCGCTGAAAAATACCAAATCCCTGTTATCGTATTGAGCGAAAAAGTTGTGTGTGAGTCTAAATTGACAGTGTCCCCATTCAAACTCAATTCAATTCCGATTGAGAGAGGACTCGTAACGGGGAATGATTTAAAAAAATTACAATCAGAAGATCGTTATCAATTAACACCAAACGGACTTTCGAAGCGATGGATTCCCGGAAGTAGCGAAACCTATTATTTTGCCAATGGTGATGAGCACACCGAAAAAGGGACACTCACCGAAGAGGCGGATCCAGTTCGTGATATGTACGAAAAACGAGTAAAAAAATTAGAACTCATCAAAAAAGAACTCCCAGTGCCAGAAATTTATGGGGAAACGGAAAATGCAGACATCTCCTTCGTTGGGTGGGGAAGTATGCGGACAGTGATGATGGATGTTATTCGTATTGCTGCTTCCAAGGGAATCAAAGTGAACTATTTACACTATCGATATGTTTTTCCTTTGAACAAAAAATTTGTTCAAGAGTTCGCCGCCTCCAATAAAAATCTCCATCTCATAGAAGGAAATTATACGGGGCAGTTAGGAGAGCATTTGGAACCCTTGATGGGGCGTGAATTTTCGGGAAAACTCCTCAAGTGGAACGGTCGTCCATTCTTTCTCGAAGACGTCTTGTCGTATATTGATAAACACTTCAACAAATAATGGATAAAAAATTACTCGATCAACTCTCTTGCCAATCTGCGCAGTACAGTGCGTACGAAAGTAACGAAATCATTACATGGTGTGGTGGTTGTGGGAACTATTCTATTCAGAATGCTCTCAAACGAGCACTTGTTCTCGAAGGATTCCCTCCGCACAAGGTACTGATGTGTTTTGATATCGGCTGTAATGGAAATGGATCAGATAAAATTGAAGGGTATACGATTCACGGACTTCATGGACGAGTGCTTCCTTTGGCGGGAGCATGTTCCATTGTCAATCCGTCTCTCAAGGTTATTGCTTCGGCGGGAGATGGGGCCACTTTAAGCGAGGGGATAAATCATATGATTCATACGATTCGAAGTAACTATAACTTTCTGTTCCTACATCACGACAATCAAAACTATGCACTTACAACCGGACAACCTTCTTCTACAAGTCCCAAGGGTTGCCAGATGAATGCCGCGCCAGAAGGAGTTCTCCTTGACCCCATCAATGCTCTCCAGTTAGTGCTCTCTTCGGACCCATCATTTGTTGCTCAAGTTGTTTCCGCTGACATCGATATGATGACAGAAATATTTCGTGAAGCACTCCACCATAAAGGACTTTCTTTCATCAATATTTTGCAATCCTGCCCAACTTATAATAAGGGAGTCACGGATAGTTGGTATTTAGACCGCTTACTTCCGGTGAAAGAGATAAAGGATTACAACGCAAAAGATATTTGGGATGCTAGACACATAGTCGAAGAAAAAAAAGACAAAATTCCCGTAGGGATTCTCTATCACAATTCTAATCGAAAAAGTTTTAATGACCTTTTTGAGTATAGAAAATCCTTTAAAACGAATCTCACGCAAGAGGTTGCGCATGTGGATATTGGCTCTTTTTTGAAAGAACTGAAATAAATTTACAATTTCCTATTTGCAGTTCTATTAGGGATAGAACTGTTTTTTGGTTCTCCTTAAATGGGCAATTGAAAATCGGAAATATTCCCATCATTGACTTTTCTCTCTAAATAAAGAAAATCGCCGATGATGAATTATGGAAAAATTATCCATGATGCGTGGAACCTGACCACGAAATGTTCCAAGTTAAAATGGCTTTGTTTCATTCCAAGTTTTGCCGCTGTTCTTGTATTTGTTTTGGAAATTGGATGGCAAGGATCGCTTATTATTGAAGAGTTTCAACTTTTTGGAATTGAAGGACATTTTGTTTATAGCAAAATAGGACACTTTCTTTCCTTTCTCTCTCAGCATCACCTTTTGGGATGGGCTATTTTTGCGGCTGTTTTCATCATCCTTTTTGAATTTGTGTTCCCTTCATGGATATCTTCTGCCACGATTCTTGCTATACGCCAAGGATTCAGTGAACCAGAAAAATATGTATCTCTCCGCCAGAAACTTATAGAAGGATCTAGTCATTTTTTCGAACTTTTCGAATTACATGCCTTTTTCTCACCATTTGCGATGATGACCATTGCTTTTTTTGGGGTAACAATGTTTCGGTATTACCACGGAGATATATTTTCCTCAATCATGCTTCCAGTTCTCATTGTTTACTCCCTTATTTCACTTTTTTTGAATGTTTTTATTGCGTTTGCCCCATTTTTTATCGTCTGTGAAAAGCGAGGAATAGGAGAAGCAGTGAAGCGAAGTATAGGACTCGTTTTCGTGAACTTTGGAAGTACGATGACAATTATTCTGCTTATGTTTTTGGTAAATTTACGAGTTATCGTGAATGTTCTGGTGGTTATTGGTGTTCCGTTTGGAATACTTTTTGCAGTAAGCTTTTTTGCAAAATCTAATTGGCTGAGTTTTGCAGTTGTGGGAGCTGTTTTAGTGGGAGTGGTAATTTTGGCTTTAACAGCATACCTTACCGCTATTTTAGAAGTTTTTTCAACCGCCGTGTGGGAGCGAGCTTTTACAATATTGCGGATCAAAGAAGAAACACTTCAGACACACGCTCTTTCTCCAGAAGAAGCCTTGACTCCACAGAACGATGAAGAGATTGCTTAGTGTACTAGGAGGGACACTCGGAATACTTATTGTTCTGTTTGTCATGCGTGAATGGCAGATATCCAAAACACAAGGACTCCGCATCTTGGGGGAAAAAAATGCGGCATTAGTAACCCTCAAAGGAAGAGCTTTCTCCTTTGGAAACTCGAATCAAGAGGTATTTTTGATGGGAAAAGGTTCTCTCCTTTCTTATTTTTCTGAACCGATAATTTCTCTTGATGATATCGAAGAAGGGAAACAATACGAGGAGGAAAACGTTATTCTTCAAAAGCTTTCCTCAAACATTATTAAAGGGAATTTTGAGGGAGAGCGGGTATGGTTTATAAATGAATTTTCAGAGAAAGAACTTGAAAGTGTCCAACAGCAATCCATACCATTGAGCGCGGATATTTGGGTACTTCAAACAAATAATTTTCCATTATTTTTTCCTGTTCCGAAACAAGCCATTCTTTTTTTGGGGGAAAGAAAGCCTTCTAAATCACTCGAAACATTCGCGCAACAAAAACAAATTCCTCTTATCAGCGTTTCTCAAACCCAAGGGGTGCTTTTAGAGCGAGAAAAAAACAAATGGAACATCAAAACGAGAAAATGAAGAGATCGGAGGAAAGAAAACAGAATAGGTTCCCTGAATGGGATTATTCAGAAGATGGGTATTATTTCATAACCATTTGCACGCAGGATAAAAAAGAAATCTTCGGAAAAGTCGTCAATGATGAGATGGTTTTGAACGAGTATGGAAAAATTGTTCAAGAGCAATGGGACTGGTTAGCAGAACAATATCCATATGTACGATTGGATGAATTTATCGTGATGCCAAACCATTTTCATGGAATTCTGATTATTGAAAAAAATATTGATGGTAGGGACAATCCTAGGATTGTCCCTACAAATAATGCATATAATCGCCGACATAATTTATTATCAAAAACGATGAACGCCTTCAAAACCACATCGTCCAAACGTATCAATCGATCGCAAAAGGAATTTGTATTTCATTGGCAGAGGTCATTTTATGACCACGTCATTCGCAATGAAGAATCGCTTTACAAAATCAGGTCTTATATCCACTATAATGCTCAGAAGTGGGACGTGGACGAAATCAATCCCAAGAATAGAAAACTATGAAACGAGAAAAACAGTTTGGTATCCGTCAACAAGTAGAAAATCCAGTCTTGGTGGAGAAATTTTTAAAAGAACTTTGTCAAAAACCACCCCGAAGCATTGAAGATTTAGAGAAACGGAAGCGAGCATTTTCAGCACGAGAAAAATTGCCAACTATTTTGAACAGGGACCTTATTGCAGTTATGGACAGTAGGGACAATCCTAGGATTGTCCCTACACAGTTAAAAACCCTCCTTCAAAAGCGTGCCGTACGAACAATCTCAGGGGTCTCCCCTATTGGGATTTTGACAAAACCTTATCCCTGCCCTGGGAAATGTGTCTACTGTCCAACAGAAGACAGAATGCCCAAGTCCTATCTCTCTTCTCAGCCTGCGGCAGCACGCGCGGTTCGTAATAATTTTCATCCATTTAAACAAGTATCCAATCGCATCATTGCATTGGAAGACTCTGGTCATCCTGTATCCAAACTAGAGGTTATTGTAATGGGAGGAACATGGAGTTTCTTGCCACACAACTATCAAAGTTGGTATATAAAAAAAATATTTGATGCAGCAAATGAGCAATTTTCAGAGAACAAAGAACAAAGAACAAGTCGAAAATTGGAAATTGAAAATGGGAAATCGCATTCTCTCTATAAAGCGCAAAAAATAAACGAAACAGCACATCGTCGTGTCATTGGATTGACTTTAGAGACTCGCCCAGATTTCATCACAGAGAGAGAGCTCGTCCGTATGCGTCGGTATGGCTGCACGCGTATCGAGATTGGTGTACAAACACTGGATGATGAAGTTCAACGGCTGACCAAACGAGGGCATCTCTCTTCGCACGTGACTCGAGCGATGAAACTCATGAAAGACTTTGGGTTTAAGGTATGCTTTCATCTGATGCCAGGACTCCCTGGATCGACTCCCGAAAAAGACTTAAAATGGATGCGAGAAGTTTTTGAAAATCCAGATTTTCGACCCGATTTTGTTAAAATTTACCCGTGCGTGGTTCTTGAAACGGCAGAACTCAAATCTTGGTGGCAGGAGGGACGATATCAACCCCTCCGTGATAAAGAACTCGTGAAATTGCTCCTGCAATTTAAAATGTTTGTTCCACCATGGACACGTATTATGAGATTAATGCGAGATATTCCAGTCGAGAATATTTTAGATGGAGCAAAGTTCTCCAACCTTCGTCAAATTCTAAAAAATCAACCTAAAAAACTGAGAGAGATTGTTGGGGAGGATTTTTTAATGGGGTCCCCGAAAAGTCCCGCGAAAGCGGAAAATGACTTTGTGGGGAGAGGAGAAATGAGCGAAATAAATGGAATTCGTCAAAACGAACGACATAATAAAGCTCATTTTGACGATTGGCCATGTAAGTGTATACGGTGTCGTGAAATAGGATTTATGGATATGGAGAATGCAGGCGAGAATCCACATTCTCGTTTGACGGAGCCAGTTCTCAAGCGTCGCGATTATGAAGCATCAGATGGACTTGAGACTTTTCTTTCTTTTGAAACAGCGGATGAAAAAACGCTCTTTGCACTTTTACGACTTCGAAAACCCTCTGGACAAAAGTTTTCTCAATTTGGATTAGTGCTTCATAATGCCGCGTTGGTTCGGGAAGTGCATTCTTATGGTACGGAAATTACCGTTGGGGATGCGGCAGGAGTTGGACAACACAGAGGTTTGGGACGGAAACTTCTTGTAGAAGCAGAACGCATTGCTCGTGACGAATGGGGACTCAAACGAATGACGATTATTGCAGGGATTGGAACACGCGAATATTATCGTAAATTTGGATATGAACTAAAATCGACCTATATGACAAAAAAACTATAAATTCTGAAAGAAATATTATAGCGTGTGCGTATAAAATAAAAATAACATTCTTAACTTTTTCTCATGAAAAAACTTGTTACAACCGCTTCGGTATTTCTCATTCCACTTTTTTCTATGGGCATCGTATTTGCTCAAGAAGATATGGGAGAAGTCCCTCTTCCGCCGCAGGAGGATCAAATGATGATGAATGAAGAAATGCCTCCAGAACAAATGATGCAAATGCGAGAGGCAAGAATGGGTGATATGGAACAGATGGATGAAATGTCTCCAGAAGATTTCCAAATGATGCGTGCAGCAATGCATTCGGGAATGATGAAAGATCGTATGGAATCTGGAAAAATGAATTATACGCAACAAATAGATGACTCCAATTATTCGGGGAAAAAAGGAATAGATTCATCTCGCTCAAAATATTCACAAGAAGGACACCGAAATTGGGGAACAATGATCCTTTGGAAATTAGGAAAAGTAGTTGGAGGAGTCGTTATTCTTTTCATTGGGACGTTTGTGGTTCGTAAATCGTGGGATTTCGCTGGTAAATCAACGAAAAAGAAATAAGGAGTATATACAATCCCGGGTTCAAAGAATTCCCAGAACCCGGGATTGATAGAAAA
Source organism: Candidatus Altimarinota bacterium (assembly GCA_021736215.1). Taxonomy (GTDB): domain Bacteria; phylum Patescibacteriota; class Gracilibacteria; order UBA4473; family UBA4473; genus JAIPGI01. The sequence goes on along the minus strand of JAIPGI010000015.1, from coordinate 4,925 downwards.
CGGCGAGGACGAAGTTACACAATATTCGCTTACGCCCTGTTGGGCTTCGTTCATTTGTTTCAGTAAACCTACGGTTAAATTCTCATTTGCAAGACGAAATAAAAAACGAATAAAAAACACAAACATGGGGTAGCGTAGGACGAGTAGGATTGAGAGAGCGTAGTCCCGCCAAGGCGGGATACAACGAGTCCGAGAACTCCGTGTTTGTGAGACGAACGATCATGAAATGAACGGAGTATTTCACAGAATATGAAATACGAAGTAATGAAATGATCTAGTGAGGATGGTACCCCCGCCAGGAATTGAACCTGGATTTTAGCCTTAGAAGGGCTTCGTTCTATCCATTGAACTACAGGGGCTCGTCGCTGGGTCACTTTGTGGAACTCATCCGCCTAAGGAGGATTTCGTTATACTTCGTGACCGCTCCTCTCGCTCGCATGGAGGTCTTCCCTCGCTAAAGCGAGGTCAGCTACCCCATGTTCGCGTTTTGAAAAAGAACTTCTTAACTCTTCTATTTTTGAACGCTTTAATCCATATTAACCTTGAAAATTCTGCTGAATTATATCACATTTTGTCCTGCATGCGAAGTCAGACGGTCGTGATTATTCCTGCTTTCAACGAGGAGTCAACTATTGGACAGGTGATTGACGATGTTCGACGACAGGGCTTCAAATATATTATCGTGGTGGATGATGGATCCAGCGATAACACCTCTCGCGTTGCACGAAAAAAAGGGGTGGTTATTTTGAGGAGAAGTATTAATCGAGGGATGGGTGCTGCCACTCAAAAAGGTATCGAATATGGGCTTTATCAAGGGTTTCGTTACTTTTTGACAATTGATGCCGATCAACAACAAAACGCTTCTGATTTGGTAAAAATTCTTGAAAAATTACAAGAGCATGATTGTGTGATTGGTTCTCGATTTTTACAAAAAAATATCATTCCATTTTCTCGGAGGACAGCCAACAAAATTGCCAATGTTGTGACGGGAATTCTTTTTGGGGTATGGGTAAGTGATTCACAAACAGGACTTCGGGGCTTTTCTCGTAGAGTTGCCAAAAATCTCAACCTTTGTTCTGATGGATTTGAATACGCGTCAGAATTTTTGTGGGAAGTGCAAGAAATGGGGTACCAGATTCATGAAGTTCCTATTACGATTTCTTATTCCAAATATTCTCTTGCCAAAGGACAAGGATTTTTTGTGGGAATAAAAACATTTTGGAGACTTCTCAAAAACGTTGTATATCGCTAGAAATGAGCCATATTCAATCCCGGGTTCAGGGGTTCCTTTGAACCCAGGATTGAGAACGAAAACAAATTTTTTATTTTAGTTTTCGAAAAAAGCTCGTGCCATGATGTCGGGATCGATTTCTTTGCCATGCCAGATATGGAATTGTTCTACTGCCTGATGAATCAGCATTTGGTCTCCCGTGATAATTTCAGCTCCTGCCGCAGCTGCATCGGCGAGAAATTTTGTTTCCAGTGGAGTGTAAATAACTTCCATCGCGATGTGTGATGGGAGCCAAAAATCTTCAGGAAGGAGTGATTTCCATTCGTTTAAACCCACCAAGGTGGCATTGATAACTAGATCGAAATCCTGAGGATTTATTTTTTGTAAATTTTCTTGAAGGTGGATAAGCGCTTGTTTGCCTTCATTGTGAGTGAAATGATGTGCGAGATTGAGTGCTTTTTCGGGAGTTCTGTTCCAGAGAGAGACCTGTGCTTTTGCTGTCAAGAGGGCAAAAGCAATTGCCTTCGCCGCACCCCCTGCCCCCAAGAGAAGAACTCTTTTGCCAACAGGATTGATGATGCCTTGAATAGCTCGCAGGGCGCCAATCGCATCGGTATTTGTGCCGACAAGAAATTTGTCTCTCCAAAAAAGCGTGTTTACTGCTCCAATAAGTCGTGAGACTTCACTTTCTCCGTCAAGAAATGAGCGAATGGTTTCTTTGTGAGGAGAGGTGATAGCAATTCCATCAAAATTATTTCTTCCCTCATACTTGAGCCAATCGCTCAGGTTTTCTTTTTTTACACGAATAGCGACAAATTCTCCCTCGATTTCTAATTCACTCATGGCGGTTCGGTGGAGAGAAGGAGAACGAGAATACGCGACGGGGTCACCAATGAGAGCGAAACGTTTCATACGAAAATTATTCAATATCAGGTACGAAGTATCAAGTATTTTTGTGAGGAAAGAACTGGCATGAAAAAAATTTGCTCATTCCAAAAGAAAGAATGTACAATGGAGAAAATATATACAAAAAAATGAAACAATTATCTCGGGCATTCGTTTCTTCTTGTGCGGGGTTCGTTCTTTTCTTGGGAATGATTGTTTTTCCATTCTACCCATCTGAGATATCTTTTGGAATAGGAAACGTGGACAGGGGGGAAGGAGAAAACCACAATTCAGTGGGGGTTGGAAATATCCCTCCGGTGAATCCAGGAGATAGTTTTTATGCAGATGACCTCAATACTATTATTTCAACACTTCAATTAATATATACCAATCTTACAGCAGGTTGTCCCACTGGACAGGTAATGAATGGATTTCAAACAACAGGAGCGATTTCTTGTGTTACGCCAGAGGGGACGGTATCGACGACAGCTCCCTTAGCTCCGGCCATCACCAATATTAGTGGGGGTGACGGGATAGTAGTCCTCTCGTGGAATGAACCATTCAATGGAGGATCGGCTATTACGGGATATCAAGTAAGAAGATCCTCAGATGAAAGCACTTGGTCTAATGTTATGGACTGGGCACTGAATACAACACTGAACGATACGACGGTTGTGAATGGTACTCCTTACTACTACCAGGTTCGAGCTCAGAACAGTTATGGACAGAGTGATTGGTCTGCGTCTCGTACGGCTACCCCACAAGTAGGAGCACTGAGTTGTACGCTTCCATGGGGAGGGACAATCCCGAGCGGACAAACGGTTACGGCATATCAAGCAGAAAGTGTTCCATCAGGAAATTCTTGTGTAAGTGAAGTGAGAACCTGTACCAACGGAACGCTTAGTGGAACGTATCAGTATGAGAAATGTGATGTGCAAGGGGCACTGAGTTGTACGCTTCCATGGGGAGGGACAATCCCGAGTGGACAAACAGTTACGGCATATCAAGCGGAAAGTGTTCCATCAGGAAATTCTTGTGTAAGTGAAGTGAGAACCTGTACCAACGGAACGCTCAGTGGGACATATCAATATGAGGTTTGTACGGTGCAAGGCGCACTGAGTTGTACACTTCCATGGGGAGGGACAATCCCGAGTGGACAAACGGTTACGGCATATCAAGCGGAAAGTGTTCCATCAGGAAATTCTTGTGTAAGTCAGGTGAGAACCTGTACCAACGGAACGCTTAGTGGAACGTATCAGTATGAGGTTTGTACGGTGCAAGGGGTGCCTGGTTGTACACTTCCATGGGGAGGAACAATACCAAGTGGACAGAGTGTTCCTGCGTATCAGGCCTCGTCAGTTTCGTACCCTGGTCCCTGTGTAGATCAAATACGGACTTGTACCAATGGAACGCTCAGTGGGACATATCAGTACCAAAGTTGTTCTGTAAATACTGTAGTGCCAAGCGCTCCGTCTTTGAGTGCTTCGGCTGGAGATGGAACGGTGAACCTTCAGTGGAGCGTCCCCAGTAATGGAGGATCCACTATTACTGGGTTCACGCTTCAGAGAAAAGATGGAGATACTCCGGTAGCAGGAAGCTGGCTCAAAAACTTTTTTGCGAGTCTTGTTGGTGCTGGAGGAGTAACATATCAGACAATTGGGACATTCCCTTTATCACAAACCACTTATAGTGATGTATCAGTGATAAATGGAAATTCTTACACTTATCATATTGCCGCATCCAATAGCGTAGGAATGGGGGGATATTCTGCAGAAAAGACCGCTACACCTACCGCAACTCCAGTTTTGACGGCTCCTAGAAACCTATCTGCTACGCCAGGGAATGGTACAGTGGCGCTATCATGGCTTGCTCCCTTGGATAACGGGGGCTACGCAATTACTGGGTACAAAATTGAAAGAGCCGTAGACACATCAGGAACAGGAGGAAGCACGACTGCTATAGGAGAACAACTTCAAGCCAGTCTTATTGCTGCTGGAGGAGGTATCAATTGGGTGACTATTGTTTCCAACACAAACAGTACATCTCTCTCCTATACCAGTACGGGATTAGTCAATGGAAACCCTTATTTATTTAGAGTGAGTGCTATCACCAGCCATGCTACAAGTCCTACTTCGGCGGAGGTTTCAGCTACACCAGCAGGACCACCAGCACCAGTAGATGATCTGTCTGCATCCGAAGGACACGGATATATTGATTTGGTGTGGACTCGTCCGGTAAGTAATGGTTCGACTATTACCGGGTATAAAATTGAACGAAGCACTTCAGATGTTCCTATTGCCTCCAATATTTTAAAGAATCTGACAGCTGATCTTGTGGGAGTTGTCACATGGAGCACACTGGTGTCGAGTCAAACAGGAACGAGTTACCATGATACGAGTGTGTCAACAAATTATAGCTATAGTTATCGAGTAACGGTTCTCAGTAGTGCGGGTTCATCATCACTGAGTAATGTCGCGAGTGGGAATGTACCGCTTCCTACGACACAGACGGCATCCTGTGGATCATTAGGAACGGGAGAGCAGTGGTACGGACCCAATACTTACACGCAGACATGGGGTGGGTCTTCATGGACACCGATCCATACCAAAACCTATTCGGCCAGTAATTACTATCCTTGTCATTTCAACTGTGTGACGCCGAACTATGTATGGAGTGGAGATACATGTGTTCCAAACCACACAGTGTGTGATAATCCTAGTGGATGGGACATCTACAATCGTACTTTGTGTTCAGGAGATAGTGGAGGATATGGAGGCCATGTGGATAAGACACTGGTATCCAGTTGTTC
>JAIPGI010000014.1 GCA_021736215.1 Candidatus Altimarinota bacterium | reverse complement strand
GGGGAGGGAAGAAGGTTTGGAAGCATTTCGGATTCGCTCTTGGTTCCAAGAAGAGGGGACAGTTCCATTTGGTGGAAAACTTAGAATCACCATCGGGACTTTTTGATGAAGAGTTTGAAAAATGTATTCCTCGTATTCGAGAATTTTGTGAAGAAACAAAACTCCAGCCCTATAATCAAAAAACAAATGAAGGTTTTTTTCGACACTTGGTAGTGCGCAAGAGTTTCTATCAAGATAAGTTTTTGATAAATTTGGTGACGACTTCTGGTAGAGACGTTGCATGCAACGTCTCTACAGATTTTCCCGAAAAATTTGTAAAATTTTTGACTGATAGATTAGGAAATCGAATCGGTGGGATTTTTTGGTCACAGAACGATGCTATCTCCGATACAGCTCATAACTTTGAACAACGAGAACTTCTCTACGGAAGTGAGTATTTAATAGAAAAAATAAACGATTTAGAGTTCGAGATTTCTCTTGATTCTTTTTTTCAAACCAACGTGAAATCGGCTGAATTATTGTATAAAAAAGTAGCATCGTACTGTGATGGGGGATGTGTTCAGAGAAAAGAAAATCAAATAAAACCCCCTCCAACTCCCCCTTTTCAAGGGGGAAAGAGGTCGGTTATTCTTGATCTTTTTTGTGGCACGGGAACAATTGGGCAAATACTGGCAAAAACTTCTCCTAATACACAAATTATAGGGGTAGAAATCGTGGAATCAGCGGTGGAGGATGCGAAAAAAAATGCAAAACGAAATAGTCTTTCAAATATAGAATTTCATTGCGATGATGTGAGAGTCTATCTTAAATCCCAGGTTCTGCAGAACCCGGGATTGGTCGATACGATTATTCTCGATCCTCCGAGAGGAGGGATTGCTCCCAAAGCGCTCCAAAGGGTTATTGATTTTCGGGCACCTCAAATAATATATGTTTCCTGTAATCCTGCGACGATGGCACGAGACACGGAGATTTTTCAGAAATCAGGATACACGCTTCAAAAAATATCCATTGTCGATCAATTTCCTCACACCTCGCACGTGGAGTGTGTCGGGAAGTTTGTAAGGGAAAGCTTTCTTTGAGATCTTTCGGCGGAGCCTGCCCTCGGCTTGGTCGGGGGGTCAGGATGAGATAGCAAAGCTGTTATTTTGATTTCCCTAAATACAATTCTCCCACTCGAGGATTTTTTAATAAATTTTTTCCACTCCCTTCTAATGCATTTTTTCCGAGTTCCAGTACGTACCCTCTATCAGAAATTTCAAGAGCTTTTGCGGCATTCTGTTCTACCATGAGAATAGCTGTTCCAGCATTTTTTATTTCTTGAATTTTCGAAAATACTTCTTGCATGACTTTTGGAGCAAGCCCTATTGAAGGTTCGTCCAGCATCAACACTTCAGGAGCCAGCATAAGGCTCATCCCAATAGCAACCATTTGTCTCTCTCCTCCAGAGAGAATACCTGTTTTTTTAGATTTGAATTTCTCAAGCACCGGGAAAAAAGAAAATACTTCTTGTTTCCGTTTCTGAATCTCACTTGTGTCACGACGAGTGAACGCTCCCATTTCTAAGTTTTCTTCCACAGTGAGGTCGGGGAATATATTTTTCCCTTGAGTAACCATGGCAATTCCAGAACGTATAATCTGATCTGTTTTGAGATGAGTAATATCTCGAGACCCATGGATTATTTTTCCAGCACGAACATCCGTTAGTCCAAAAATAGATTTCAAGATCGTTGATTTCCCCGCACCGTTAGGACCAATAATAGTGACGATTTCATTTTCATGAAGACACAAATTAATGTTTTGCAGGATACTAGGTCCTGAGCCGTAACCAGCGGTAAGTGATTTGATTTCTAAAATCATGATTTTCCCAGATAAGCTTCAAGAACACGAATATCTTTTTGAACTTTTTCAGGAGTGTCTTGGCAGAGAAATTTTCCGTTTTCCATAACGATAATCTCTTCTGATATCTCCATCAAAAATGGCATATTGTGTTCTATGACAAGAATTGTCTTTCCTTTTTTCTTGAGTTCTCGAATCAATTTTTTAACAGTCATAAGCATAGTAGGATTTACCCCTGCAGCAGGTTCGTCAAAGAGGAGTAAATCGGCTCCTGTTGCGATAGTTCGAATTATTTCAAGGAGTTTGGACTGACCGTAACTTAAATTTTTTGCTTTTTCATCAATATATTTTTCAAGTTTTACTTCAGAAAGAAGTTGAAATGCCGCTGAATTTTCTTCTTTTTCGTCCTTTTTCAAAAAACTTTTCCACCAAGAATCATACTGAGAAGAAAGGGCTAGGAGTAAATTTTCTCGAACAGTGAGTTCGGGAAAAATACGAATTTGTTGAAAAGTTCGAGCTATTCCTCTTTGAACCAAGGCAAAGGGACTTTTGTTTTTTAAATTCTCATTTTTGAAAAAAATATTTCCTTCATCCCGAGGAAGAAAATGTGTAATAAGATTAAAGGCTGTTGTTTTTCCTGCTCCATTTGGACCGATAAGCCCCGTAATAGAATTTTCTGCAATATCAAAACTAAAATCTTCGACCGCATGGAGACCGCCAAATTTTTTGGAAATATTTTTCACTTCGAGTTGTATCATTTTTCAAAGAAAGAAAAGAGACCCCTTGGTTTCCAAAACATCGTTCCAATGAGAAGTACTGCATAGAGTATATTTCGAGAGGCGCCGATAATATTATCGGGGAATCCGATAAATCGTGGCATTTCTCCAATGAAAATAACAAGTATCGTTCCAAGGAGTGCTCCCAAAAAATTTCCTCGTCCCCCAACCACCACCATGAGGATAAGCGTGATGATTTCAGGTAAAGCAAAAATGGTAGGATCTAAAAATAATCGATAGTGTGAATACAAAACTCCAGCGACACCCGCAAATGCAGCACTGAGAATAAGACTCCAAATTTTTGCTTTGAACGAATCTTTTCCGATAGCTTGGACAGCTATTTCATCATCCTTAATAGCACGAAGTATCCGTCCGAAAGGGGAATGGAATATTTTGTAAAGAAGGAAAAAACAAAACCCAACAATTCCCAGCATAAGTATGACAAAGGAAAGAGAATCAGCTTGAATGGTAAATCCCCATAAAATTGGCTCACTAATGCCTCGAATACCCAAAGGACCGTTCGTCAGCCCTACCCAATTTGTAACAATAACCGTAGAAATCATAGCAGCTCCCAAAGTGGCAACGGCGAGATAGTGTCCGGAGAGACGGAGCGTAAGGATACCAAATCCTGCGGCGAATATACCCGATACTATTGCTCCCATAGCAATGTTTGTGAAAAATCCCCATCCATATCGGGTGTTAAGTATTGCGGCCGTATAGGCACCGATCCCATAAAAAATAATATGTCCCAAATTAAAAAGTCCTGTTAATCCAAAACTGAGATTGTAGCTCTGGGCAAGGAGTGTCCAGATGAGGGTTATGATGATAAGAGAAAAAATATATTCCAGCATTTTTTATATTGTCATTGTGCGGGATTTCTCCAAGGTGAATGACGTGGCAATTCTTTGTCCGATTATAAGATCACCACGTCCCGACTTATCAGGATTCGCGATGACGAAGATGAGTGATGTTTTCATATTCATTGTCTTAAACTTTGGAACCGTTTTCCAAATAGTCCCTCTGGTTTCAAAAGAAGCATGCCTATTAAAATGACAAAAGGAATCGCTGCTGTAAACCCACTCGGAATAATCCCGAGTCCCACAAGCAAACTTTCGCTGAGTCCAATAAGAAAGGCTCCAATAATAGCTCCACGAACAGATCCCACCGCTCCCAAAATGACGGCTGAAAACGCTTTAATAGCAATTATTACACCCATCATGGGTTCAAGGTTTTGCTCAAATCCCAAAAAAATACCAGATATGGCGGCAAGTCCTGCTCCCACTCCAAAAATCCATGTCATCGAAGTATCTACGTTGATACCAAATACTTCTGCTACATTTCGATTTGAAGCGACGGCACGAAGAGATTTTCCAATTTTTGTTTTATGAAGGAAAATTGTTGTTCCAATCATCAGGAGAAGGGAAAGAATAACAGCCCATATCTGAGAAGGGGTAGCGAGAATTTTTCCGCCAAAAAGGGAGAGACTTCGAAAACTTGTATCTGAAATAGTTAAGATATTGGGACCCCAAAAAATTAAAATAAGTGCTTGTAATCCGATAGAGAGTCCAATAGATATGACAAGTGGGATCATGGGGTCTGCATCTCGCACAGGACGAAAAAAAACTTTTTCAAAAAGAAGTCCCACAATAATAATGAAACAAACAGCAGCAAACGCAGAGGGAAATATATCCCAACCGACTAATTTATGCATGACCATGAAACTGTAGGCGCCTAATGCGACCATTTCGCCGTGAGCAAACTGGATAAAACCTGCTACCCCGTAGATGAGGGTAAGTCCCAAAGCCACTAAGGCAATCAGAGCGCCCGTAACAAGTCCATTCCAGATGAGTTGTGCCACCAGTTCAGACATACCTTAATGAGTAATGACGAATGAATAATCAATTAATGAGTACTTTTTATTTTCTCATCGCGGAAGAGGATAACATTTTATTCTCTCTTTTACAACGATCCTTTATTTTTATTCCTCACGAATTATTGTTCATCACTTACTGGAATGAATTTTTCACCATCAAACTTGAACAATGAATGTGTGATATTCACGTCTCCATTTTCATCGAAGGAAAGTGATCCATAAATTCCCGGAAAATCCTTTGTAGCATAGAGGATATCTCGAATTTCTTCCGCATTTGTGGGATCTGTTGCTTGCTCAAGGACGTATTTCATAACGTCTATTGAGTCGAGGGTTGCCGCAATATAATTGATATAATTTGGTTTTTCTCCAAACTTTTGTTCATAGATTGCCACAATATTCTGAACGCGTGTATTTTCGGGAGCTACAAAATTAGAAGAGACTAAATCATGTTTTAAGAAAAAATCAGCATATTTAAGCGTTGTTTCGAGAAGTCCAGGAGCGGCTTCGTTTGTAAAAACAGGCTTTTCCCAATTTTGCTCTTGAAGCTGTTTTGTTATGATTTCAAACTTCGGTCCAACATTGGTGTCGAGGAAAAGTGCTTCAATATCAGAATTTTTGAGTTTTGTAATACGGGTTTTGAAATCGGATTCTGTCGTTGTGAAATCTTCTCGAACGACCTCTCCATTGAAATTATCTTCAAAAACTCGTGCCAAAGCGACGGCATAATCTACTTGTTCCACGAGCATTCCTATTTTTTTGAATTTCGTATTTGCATAATTAGCAAGTGCCTTTCCCTGACTGGAATCGGATGGAGCTGTTCTAAAAACGAAATCTCCTGCATGAGTAATTTCTGGACTGGTAGAAACGGGAGAGAGAAGAACAACTTTTCTCTTTTCAGTAATAGGAGCGGCTCCGAGTGTTCCACCAGAACATTCTTCTGCGAGTATAAATGTAACTTTGTCCACACCTGTAAGTTTCTGTGTTGCACGAGAGGCTTGCGCAGGATCGCATTTTCCATCTTCCCAAACGACTTCCAACGGTCTTCCTTTGATACCGCCTTCTTGATTGATTTGCTCGACCTCCATATTTGTTACGTTTTGGAGGGTAATCCCGAGACTGGCGACTTCTCCAGAGAGGGGAGCAATGGCTCCTATACGAAGAGGGGAAGTTTGGTCACCCTGTGGGGATGAGATAGGAGAACTTTGGCATCCAAAAAAAAGAAGTCCAAATCCGAAGCCGAGAAGTATTTTCTTCATTCTATGAAAAGGTTATTTTTACTCTGAATAAAATTTTTTTCATTGTCAATATTCGGTTCTTATTTTTCGAGTGGAGAAAAGACCTCTCCATCAAATTGCAAAAGGGTATGAGTAAAATCGATGTCTCCATTCGCATCAAAAGAAAACTTTCCCAACATACCATTATAATTTTGGGTACTATAGAGTGCATCACGAATAGCACTGGTATCACTGGCATTCCCTACTTTTTGTATGGCATGGACGAGTATATCCAAGGAATCGATGGTGGCTCCAACATAATTGAAAAACTTTGGATCTTCTCTATATAGTTCGCGATAAGACCGAAGAAAAGTTGTTAATTGTTCATTTTCTGGGGCTAGAAAACTGGCGGATACGGCTTTGGTTCTTTGAAACAAATCTTCGTATCGCGAAACAATTTCTAAATCGTTGCTAATCATCTCATTCCCCCATAGGGGGATATCCCAATCTTGTTCAGAGAGTTGTTTGGCGATGATATCAAATTTTGCTGGAGCTTGAGGAGAGATAAAAAGCATTTCGATATCCGAATTTTTGAGTTTGGTAATACGCGTTCGAAAATCGCTTTCGGAAGGAACAAATGTTTCCTTTATGATTTCACCTTGGAAATACTTCAAAAATACATCTCCGATACTCATTGCATAGTCACTCTGCTCGACGAGCATTCCAATGCGCTTAAACTTTTTTTGAGCCGCTTGCCCAAGGATTTGTCCCTGACTGGCGTCAGAAGGAAATGTTCGAAATACGAAATCGCCAGAATACGTTACTTCTGGACTACTCGTGATAGATCCCATGAGAATAATTTTATTTTTTTCAGCAATAGGAGCGGTGGCGAGCAATGATCCTGAACAAGAAAATCCTGTAATAATATTGACTTTATCAACCCCAATAAGTTTTTGAGCTGCCTTTACTGCTTCTCCTGAGGCACATTTTCCATCTTCCCAAAGAATTTTTATATTCTGCCCATTTACTCCTCCTGCTTGATTTATTTGTTCTACTCTTAGGTTTATGATTTTCTGCACCATTGTTCCATAGCTTGCGGCATCTCCTGTGAGAGGAGCGATGCCACCGATTTTTATAAGGTTGTTAGATTCAGGAAGAGGGGAGTACTGACAACCAACGAGAAGTATTGCGATGAAACTGAAGAAAAAGTTTTTCATAGGATTCCGTTTTAAGCATTTATTGTTTATTCAGCGAGTGGAACGAATTTTTCTCCATCAAAGGAGAAGAGTTGATGTGCGATGTTTACATCTCCGTTTGAATCAAAAACAATAGGTCCGTACATTCCCTCGAAACCATTCAATCCATACAATGCATTTTTTATGGATTCTGTGTCTGTTGAATCAGCGGTCTGCTTAAGAATCTGAATAAGGACATTCACGGCATCCGCTGTCGTTGCAGCATAATTCAGGAGATCGGGATTTTTGCTGTATTTTCCATTATAATCAGAAACCATTTTTTTAAAGGACGGAGTGTCTGGCTCTTTGAAATTCGCTCCAATAGCATTCGTTCGGGTAAGAAGACCAACGTAATTAGAGACTCCTCCATCGCCCGTAATGATTTCGTTTGTGAGAATAGGTTTTGACCACGCTTGTTCATCAAGCTGTTTGGCGATAATATCAAATTTTGGATAGGTCTGAGGGATTAGAAGGACTGCCTCAATGTCTGCATTTTTTAATTTCGTAATGCGTGTTCGAAAGTCGGATTCGGTACTCAAATAACTTTCACGGAGGACCTCTCCAGTGAAATTTTCTTCGAAAGTATTTGCGACACCCAAAGCGTAGTCTGTTTGTTCGCCAAGAATACCAATTTTTTTGAAATGAGCATTTGCATATTCAGCCAAAACTTTTCCTTGGCTTGAATCAGATGGAGCAGTTCTAAAAACATAATCACCAGCGGTAGTAACTTCGGGGCTGGTAGAAACAGGGGAGAGAAGAATGACTTTGTTTTTTTCGGTAATTGGCGCGGCACCGAGGGTTTCTCCTGAACAAACTCCTCCCAAAATTATGGATACTTTATCAATACCAATCAATTTTTGAGCAGATCGAGAGGCATCAGATGGGGCACACTTTCCATCTTCCCAAACGATTTTCAAGGTTCTTCCGTTGATACCTCCAGCAGTGTTGAGTGGGTCAACTATGAGATTCGCTACATCTTGTACCAAAACTCCATAAGAAGCTCCGTCTCCCGTCAAAGGAACAATAGCGCCTATTTTGAGAGGAGTTTTATCTTCGGGAAGGATATCTTGCGAAGACTGACAACCCAAAAGAAGAAGTGAAACGCCGAAACCGAGAAGGAATTTTTTCATGGAAGAAATAGTAAAATTATTGAACAAATAATGTGTTCAACAAATTATTGAGTAAAAGGAATATATTTTTCTCCATCAAAGGAGAAAAGTTGATGGGTGAGGGTGGATTCTCCAAATTCATCAAAGGTGATAGTTCCATATAAACCTTGGAAAACTCCATCATAAAGTGCATTCTTCAGTTTTTCTGTGTCTTGATCTGTTCCTACTTGTTCCACAATATTTTTGAGAATATTAAGAGCATCTTGAGCTGCGGCGGCATAATTGAGATAGGGTGGTTCTGCGCCGTACTTATCTTTGTATTCTTCAGCAAAATTTCGTACTTCGGGAGTGTTTGGAGCGATAAAGTTTGCTCCAATGGCCTGAACTTTTTTTAGGAAATCAGCATGTTTGGTGTAGACCTCTGCGGTTCCAGTAATGACTTCGTTGTGAAGAAGGGGGAGTGTCCAATTTTGTTCTTCAAGTTGTTTTAATAAAATATCTCCTTTATTGGGAAATTGGTTGCAGACGATTAAAGCTTCAATATCCGATCCTTTGAGCTTTGTAATTCTGGTTTTGAAATCACTTTCGGAGGCGAGATACTCTTCTTTTACGATTTCTCCACTGAAGTTCTCGGCAAAAGTATTACAGACTCCAAGCGCATAATCGGTCTGTTCAACAATTATTCCGACTTTTTTGTATTTTCCGCTGGCGTATTCGCCCATGATTTTTCCTTGAATGGAGTCGGAAGGAACATTCCGAAAAATAAAGTCGCCAGCATCTTTAATTGTGGGATTTGTGGCGAATGGATTCAGGGTAAGGATTTTGTTTTTCTCATAAATGGGGGCTGTTGAAAGAGTTCCCCCTGAACAGGTTGTTCCGAGAATAATTTTTACCTTATCGACATTGATAAGTTTTTGGGCGGCTTGTGCAGCATCTCCAGGAGTACATTTCCCATCTTCCCAGATAATTTTTAAGGGTTTTCCCAAAACTCCACCAGAGAGGTTTGTCTTTTCAAGCCACATTCGGGCGACATTTTGATCCATAAGCCCGTAGGGGGCCATATCTCCCGTAAGAGGGGCGATAGCTCCCCAATATATTGTGTCTGAGGAATTGTTCTTTGCTATCTCATTTTGGCATCCTACAAGGAGAGAAATAAAACCGAAACCGAGAAGAAGCTTTTTCATAGAATAAAAATAAGGGGCCATTTGTTAACTTTCATTTTCACCAAACTTCATTTTCTGTCAAAGAAATGTGAAGAATTAAGAATCAAGCAAAAAATTCGTATTTTCGAACCGCTGATTTTGAAGGAGTTACTTTTTATAGTTGATGTTCAAATTATCAAAGATACAATTCACTTGAAATGAGTAAACTTTTCATCGTCGCGACTCCGATTGGGAACTTGTCAGACATGACTTTCCGGGCGGTAGAAACCCTGAAATCTGTGGATTTTGTCGTAGCAGAGGACACACGACATTCAGGCATTCTTTTCAAAAAATACGACATCTCAACACCTTTGAAATCGTTTCATGCTCAAAGTTCCGATACAAAACTTCGAGAAATTATTACTGAAATTGCAAAAGAGAAATCAGCGGCTTACATTTCCGATGCGGGGACGCCTTGTATTTCTGATCCGGGGTTTCGTCTTGTTCGCTTGGCGGTGGAGCAGGGGATTGAGATTCTTCCGATTCCAGGAGCTTCGGCACTGACGGCACTTGTTTCTGTAGCAGGAGTTCCAGCAGATTCATTTGTCTTTCACGGATTCTTGCCTCACAAGAAAGGACGTCAAACGATTTTAAAGAATGTTTCAGATGCAAAAATAGCCAATGTATTCTATGAATCGGTACATAGATTTCCGAAACTTTTAAAAGAATTAGGAGAGTTTGTTGGCAGCGAGAGAGTTATGGTTGTGGGCAGGGAAATGACAAAGATGCATGAAGAGGTTTTTCGAGGAACGGTCGCAGAGGCACTTCTACATTTTGGGAAAGAAAACACCAAGGGAGAGTTTGTAGTTCTTATCGCTCCCAGCGATTACAAGATGACAAAATAATGCCCGAAAGAGTACAATGAAAGAAATGAAATACACTCTAAAAAATTATCGTGAACAGATTGATATTATTGATGACGAAATCGCATTACTCTTGGAAAAGCGACTTGAATATGTTCGTGAGATTTCAAAGATAAAGAAAAATGAAGGGAAAAATTTAAAAGATATAAAGAGAGAAAAAGAAATCTTAGTTCGATTGGAAAAGAAAATAAAAACTATAACTCCCAAGGCCATCAAGTCTCTTTGGAAAAAGATTTTCGAGATTTCTTATTCTCTTTTCTCATGAAAAAAGTTGCGATTATCGGCACTGGAAACGTTGGGGCACATATTGCGAGTGCTGGAATTAGTAAGAATTTACCAGTTGAGTTTCTATTGGTTGATATGAATCAAGTTTTTGAGACGGCACAGGTTTTGGATCTCAAAGATTCTCTTCTTTTTTCTCCAAAATCACGTATTCAGGGAGCGGATTTTGGGGACAGAACACTTACGGATGCAGATGTCTTTGTCATCACTGCAGGAGCAGCCCAAAAACCGGGAGAGTCGAGGACGGAACTTCTCGAAAGGAATGTTGGAATCCTCAAAAACATTGCACAATCTTTGGGAAAAATAAAACGAACAGCTCTTGTTATTTTGGTTACAAATCCTGTGGATATCTTGACGCAATTGGCAACGGAATTTTTCAATCTTCCGGAAGGACATGTATTTGGATCGGGGACGCTCTTGGATTCTTCTCGTTTGAGATGGAGACTTGCGGAACACTTCCATCAGAATATTACAGATATACATGGATATGTTTTAGGAGAACATGGTGACAGCGAATTTGTTGCTTGGTCAACGGTAGACGGAGCAGAAAAAATAACTCAAACAGAGAAAGAAAAAATATCTTATTCAGTTATGCGAGAGGCCTATGAAATTATTGAAGGAAAGGGTTCCACTTATTTTGGTATTGGATCGGCTGTTGCAGAAATATTGGATGCTATTCTCTCAGATGAACAAAAAATACTCCCTGTATCGGCTCCATTAAACGGAGAATATGGTTTAAAAGGAGTATCGCTTGGTGTTCCTGCTAAAATGGGGAAAAATGGTATTGAAAAGATAATAGAACTTGATATTTCTCTAGAGGAACAGGGGAAACTCGCCATTTCTGCGCAGAAATTACAGGATTTATTGAAGTCGTGCCATTAGGTTTTTATTTTTCGGTAGGATGTACTTGTTTCTATTCCTCCAAGAAGAGAAGATGAATTTATCGTCATGGAGAGGGAACATTTTCCTTGATTTTTTCCTTATTTTGGCGTATAATGAGGAGATAATTTTTCCTTTATGAAAGTTTCAAATACAACGACAGATTTATTGACCCAGGCGGACAAATATAAAAGAAAAGGTGATTTCCAGGCCGCTATTGATACGTTGCATAAACTTATCATGCATGAACCCCATTGCAGTGAGGCCTATGAAGAGCTCGGAGATAACTATCTCTCTATTCGTCAGATGGAAAAAGCAGAAAAGGCTCTCCTGCAAGCACTTCTCATCAACCCGCAATCAGCAAATGCACATTATTTGGTAGGATTTGTCTATTCATTGGGACAAAAATGGTTCAAATCAGTTGACCACCTGTGTTTGGCGGATGGAATTAAGCCTAATCATCCAGAAATTTTACGATGCCTTGGGTGGGCGCTCTACAATCAAGCTCGAAAGAATCAAGGATTAGCTATTCTCGAACGATCACAAACCCTTAGTCCAAACGATCAGAACATTCTCTGTGATTTGGGGGTGTGTTATATGAATAATACCGAATTTGATAAGGCAGAAACGACCTTCAAGAAAGTAATTGAACTCAATCCAAATTCTGAACAAGCAAATGAGTGTTTTAAATTCTTGGAAATGCTAAAGAAATGTCAATTGGCATAAGGAGAAACTCCTACGAAGTGTGGTATAGACTACCAGAAGGAGTTGCTATTTTTCCAAACATAATGCTACAATCTAAACCCATTGATACTTTTTAATTTTTCTCAAAAATGGTAGACCATGTTACAAAAGCAGACTTTGAAAAAAAGGTTCTTAAATCTTCAGAACCAGTGCTCGTAGATTTCTTTGCGGTATGGTGCGGTCCGTGTCAGGCACTTGCTCCAACTATTGATGAATTATCCAAAGAAGTCACCAATGCTAAAATATACAAAGTCGATGTCGATACTGATCCAGAATTAGCTGGTGATTATGGAGTTATGTCGATTCCGACAATCAAAGTTTTCAAAAACGGAGAAGTCGTGGATGAGGCCATGGGTGTTCAATCCAAGGGAACACTCAAAGCCATGATTGAGAAACATCAATAAATTTTATTTACGTTCTTTCCAAGCGAGAGAAATATAAAAAAAGACCCCGCATTTTTTTGCAGGGTCTTTTTGAATTTCGATAATGAAGAGGTGATTTAGTCCTCAGACTTCTTTTTCTTATTATGATGGATAACCCAGAGAACAATTCCTACGAGTAAAAAAGCAAACCCGTCAATCATGCTTTCTTTTTGCTGTCGTGAGTATCTTATTTTTTCATATTCTGTTTTCTTTGTAATACACTCATCAATTTCGCTTTGTGGTTTTACCTTGAGTTGAGGATCCTCGCCTGTTTTGGTGGGAGCGTATTCTGGCATGGTGCACTGCTCTTCCGCGTTGAAATAAGAATTTGTCTCAAAACCAAAGACATACACTTTGAGCATACTATTGAGGAACATAACTCCTCCAATAGCGGTCAAGACGATACCGACAATGATTCCGCCGAAATTGACGAGATCCCGAAGCCAAGAAAGTTTTTTCTCCATATCATAATGTGGATTATTTGCTTGGATAATAACAAGAATGACTCCCGTAATCAAAAGAATCCCGAAGAAAAGTCCATAAAAGAATATCCCCGAAATTCCTGAGAAGATGTAATTCATTATTATTGAGGGAGTTCAATTTTAATGCCCACCCCCATCGTTGAATTGACGACGATAGATTTGATATAATTGGCTTTTACTCCACTGGGTTTAACGTCTTGAACGGACTTAATCATAGCGGCAAGGTTTTCCGTCAATTTTTTTTCATCAAAACTCAGTTTTCCAAAAATTGTGTGGATGATTCCTGCTTTATCATTTCGGAATTCCAATCGTCCAGCAATGAGTTCCTTCACCGTTTTATCAACATCTGGGGTGACGGTTCCTGCTTTTGGATTTGGCATGAGTCCTTTGGGTCCGAGTACACGGGCAATCTTGGCCATTTCCTTCATCATATCAGGAGTGGAAACAGCAACATCAAAATCAGTCCATCCTTTTGCAACTTTATCGATAAGGTCTAAGCCTCCTGCCTCAACAGCTCCAGCGGCTTTGGCGGCTTTGACTTTGTCATCGCCGCAAAAGACAGCAATTCGAACTAATTTTCCAGTTCCATGGGGAAGGCTGACTGTTGATCGAACCTGTTGATCAGCATGTTTGGGATCAATTCCCAAGTTAAAATGAATTTCTGCTGTTGCATCAAACTTGACGGTAGAACATTGTTTCATGAGCTTTACAGCTTCAGAAACAGAATATAACTTTTCGGCATCGATTTTTTCGTATGCCGCGCGAAGCGATTTCGACTTTTTCATGAGAGAAAAGGGGTTATAAACAATGAATAATGAGTAGTGAATAATGAATAATTACGAACAAAACGACCTTTTCTCATTTGGAGAAGAGACTGATTCGTAATTTGTGGTTGGTAATTCATGATGAGAAGTGGTGCAAACGTCCTGAGAAATATCGGACTCCCACGGGTTATAAAAATACACTATTTAATTTCTGCATCCAGCCCCATTTGACGGGCCGTACCGGCAATGATGCGGACTGCCGCATCCATGTCATTTGCATTGAGATCTGTCATCTTCTGCTTGGCGACGCTCTCGAGTTGCGCACGAGTAATTTTTCCAATTTTATCGGTATTTGGCTTTGCTGATCCTTTGGTAATACCAAGTTCTTTCTTAATCAAAACAGAGGCCGGAGAAGTTTTGAATTCGAGTTGAAAACTTTTGTCTTCAAAAACATAACAAATAACAGGAATCGTTAATCCTTCGGCTTTTTTGTCTGCTGTTTTTTCATTAAATTCGCTACAAAAAGCCTGGATATTCACTCCGTGTTGACCCAAGACTGGACCAACGGGAGGTGCCGGTGTAGCAGCTCCAGCTTTGAGCTGGATTTTGAATTTCGATGTAAATCTTCTTTTTGGTGGCATTATTCTTGAATGTTAATGAGTAATGAGAAATGAAGCGATAGTGCGTAATACCTATATTTTTTTGGACACTTGACTGAAATCAAGTTCCACTGGGGTCTCTCGGTCAAAAATAGTGACCATGACCGTTACCTTCCCTTTTGATCGATTGATTTCTGAAATCAATCCTTCGTAGTTGGAGAACGGTCCTTCTTTGATAGCAACCAAATCTCCCGTATTGAGTTTAATTTCTGTTGTTGGTTCTGAGGCTCCCATTCGACGTTTAATCACACCAAACTCTTCTGGAAGTACAGGAACGGGAGTGTTCCCTGATCCGACAAATCCAGTCACATTCTGTGTGTTTCTCACCACAAACCAAGAAGCATCCGTTACAATCATGTCCACAAGTACGTATCCAGGAAAAAGGTTTTTTTCAATAATTTGTTGTTTTCCATTTTTCACGACGACAACTTTCTCCTTAGGGACGACTACTTGGAAAATATATTCCTGCATACTCATCGATTCGGTTCGTTGTTCGAGTGCCTTTTTAACTGCATCCTCATATCCAGAGTACGTATGTACTACATACCACTGACGACCGATGGACGGATCTTGTTTGGTCATGGTTTTTAACGATTGAGAAGGTACAGTACCCCCGTATTAAAGATATAATCTAAAACTCCTAATAAAACTCCTGTAAGAAGCATAATCACTAGTACAATAATCATAGAGTGTACGGCTTGTCTGCGAGTTGGCCACGTCACTGCGTGGAGTTCTGCAATCTGGTTTTTGAAGAATTTTTGTAACATATTTCTAAAATCTACCCGCGCCATTGTGGGGATTTTGGAGTTTTTGTCAAACGAAAATAGCGAACAAGAGAACGAGGGAAGATGCTGATTTTGTATAACTCTTTCTTTCCCATACAGCTTTATTCTTGAATTTAATTTGGTGAAAACTATTGTGTCAAAAATTGATTTTTTCCCTATTTCCCGTACATTCTAAAAAACAAATGAAAACAAAAATTCTTGTTTTATTGAGTACGATATTTTTATTCTGGGGATGTGAGGAGAAGACGGCGCCTGTATTTTCAGCATTTGAAGGAAAAACACTTTCTATTTGGGCTGTGGGAGAAACGGATTTCTTGGAAGCGTTAGGAAAAGAATTTGTTTCAACACTCGGAACACAGAATACAAAGGTTCAAGTACTTTCCTTTCGAAATCAGCAAGAATTGGAAACGACTTTACTCAATCAAATGGCTTTGGGGAAAGGACCAGATGTTTTGTATACAAATGATGATTGGGTTACTCACAATAAAGAGAAAATAGTTTCGTTGGTAGGAGATTCCGGACTCAGTATTGAAAAATTCAAAATATTTTTTATTTCAGCATCACAAGGCCTTATAAATGGAGATTTTATTTTGGGAGTTCCCTTGGGGGTGGAAACATTGGGAATGTTTTATAATCGAGAATATTTAGAAGAGCGTCTTGATCTTGAAACACCTCCATCAACATGGGAAGCATTCCGAGATAATGTCAAAATGTTAACGAAACAAGACAATTCGTTAACTCGATTTTCTCTCTCTGGAGCGGCAATCGGTCGCACCGATAATATTCAATATGGAGGAGAAATAGCAGAAAATCTTTTATTTCAACTGACGGGAAATCTTTTTGATCAGTCGGGAGAAGCTATTTTTGCAACAAATACAGGAGTAACTGCTGAGGGAAAACCTATAAATTTCGGATTAGATGCTTTAAATTTTTTCTTAAGTTTTGCTACTCCCAATCATCAAAATTTTTCGTGGAACGAATTATTAGCAGAAGCAAATTCCGAAGGAAAAGATTTTACAGCATTTATCACGGGGAAAACGAGTTTTGTTTTTGGAACTTCGCAAGATTTCAATAAACTTTTGGATCTCCAAAAAGAGACCCAATCCAAAGGAGAAAAAACGATTTCTGAGCATAATATAGCGATTGCCGCATTTCCGCAGTTTTCTGAAAAAAGTTCAGAACGACATATTCTTGCTTCCCTCAAAGTTCTTACAGTTCCTCACTCCACACAAGATCCTGATTTTGCTTGGAGTTTTTTGAAATTTGCTATCAGAAAAGAAAACCTTCGAGGATTTTCTGATACCACACGACTTGTGAGTGCTGATAAGGAGTTACTTCTTGAACAGGAAGCTGATGCGACTCTCAATGTTTGGGCTCATCAGGCACAATGGGCGACCACAAGAAATTATCCTATATCTATGAAAGATGTTTTGGGGGAGCTTGCCTCTCTGATAAATAATATTCATCAAGGAAAAATTGTCACGTCAACAGGACTTACTCGACTCCAAGAACAATTTCGAACACAATGGCATCGTATTCAGGCCCTTCGTCAGGCGTTGGCTCTCTAATCTCATGAAGATTGATTTTGGTTTACAAAAATACACACTCTCCACGGTCGGGATATGGATGGAGAGAATCGGTTTTTTTGTTTTCTTGTTTACCTTTTGGATGAGTGGCGGATTTTTCCTTGGAGGAGATGGTGTTTTTATGGGTCCATTTTTACCAGAATTACAAGTGATTTTTCCTTGGTGTGGAATAGGAATTTTACTTTTGTTTTTTGGACGGATTCTCAATGGAAGATTCCTCCCTCTTTCTCTACAGAATGTAACCTTTGTACTTTTGTTTCTTGGTTTTTTTGCAATAGATGCACTCTTCTCTCTGAAACCAGAAGTATCGATTCTTTTTTTGATTATCTGGTCTGTTGCTTTCTTGGCGGGAACATTCGGTGATCTCTTCTTTCTAAGGGGAAATCGAAGTAGAACTTTCTTTTTTCTGAGTTTGCTCATTGGATTTTTGTCTCAAAGTCTTTTCCCTCATTGGCACATTTCTTCGGAAATTCTTGGTGTGGGATTAGTTTTGAGTATTGTATTTCTTTTCCATGAAACTTATTTTCGGGGACGAATATTTCTTCTTTTTATAGCACTCTGGATGCTAGCAGAAATGGGACTTTTTGCTCTTTGTGTTTTGGCATTTTTCCTTATTCTTTCGGCAAAAGCATGGACACCATCTCTTCGTAGAAATATTCAAAGGCACGAAATCATCCTCCCTCTTATATTTCTTTCGATTTTGCTGATTTGGGAATTCTTCATCGGAAAATTGGACATTCATTTTATTGGGGGTTGGCCCAATGGATTTGCATCAAATATAACACGTGTGTTTTTTGGAGTGGGGGAGGGGCAATATTTAACAGCGCTTCAAGATCTTTCTTCCAAAATCCTTCTTCCCGAAAACTTTGTGCTTCCAAGCAGTGGACTTATCCTTACCTTTTTTGAAAAAGGTCTCTTGGGAACAGCGTTTTTGCTTGGACTTTTGGGACTTCCTTTTTGGATTTCAGAAAAGAAAAGATTCCTCCCATCACTTCTTTTCTTGGGACTCCTTCTGTGTACTACCGATATGATAAGTACCGAAAATGGAATTCTGTTTTTTATGACGTTCCTTTTGGCACAACCGCCTTTGATGAGGTTTTCAAACCAAATATAGGGAAATTCTTACTTAGGAAAAAAGATCGGAGTGTCCTTTGAGAATTTCAGCAATGAGCATTTCTTTTTTTCCGGGAATTTGTGCTTTTCTGATAAAAAGAGATGTGTTTTGAGCACAGGGAAGAACAAAACTTCCGTCATCCCAAGGAGTAAGTTTTACTTCAGTGAGTTTTACATTTCCCTTGCGTGTGGAAACAAAAATTCCAGGAAATATATCAAATGCCCGAAATTTTCGATAAATTTCCTCAGCAGTGTCTTTGTTTGGAAAAACCTCCCCATCGGATTTTTTAAATTTTGTGCAGAAGGTGGTTTTGTTCTCGTCTTGTGGAGTTGGGGAGAGCTTTGACGAAAAATAATTCGCTAGGAATTCAGTCATCCTGTCGGCGGTTTCTCTCGCAAAGAACTGAAAAACTTCGGATGTTTTCTTTTCTCCAAGAGGCAATGATTTTTGCCAGAGAATATCTCCCGAATCGAGTTTGGGAGCCATGATTTGGAATGTAATTCCTGAAATTTTATCTCCATTCAAAAGAGCTGACTGTACGGGAGAAGCTCCTCGGTAGAGCGGAAGGAGCGAGAAATGAATATTTACAAATTTTTTATCTCGCAAAATCTCTTCTGGGAAAATCATGCCAAAGGCAATGACGATTGCTAAATTGAAATTTTTTCTTTTTACAAATTGAATAAGATCGGTTTTGTTTCTAATTTCTGTTATCGGAAGTCCGAGAGACTGCGCTGAAACTTTCACAGGGCACGCTTTCATTTCTTGGCTTCTCCCGACGGGCTTATCTGGAAAAACGCCGACGCCGACAATCTCATACTCTTTCAAAGACGCAAGTTGTTCCAACGCTGGAACAGCGATGTCTGGGGTGCCAAAGAAAAGAAGTTTTTTCATTCAGGAATAGTATTAAGTATCAAGTATTAAGTATCAAGGGGGATTTGTTTTTTTCTGGTAGAGACGTAGCATTGCTACGTCTTGAAAAACGATGAACTTTAAAATTCTGAATCAAATTCAAAAAGCAGGAAAGAAAGTGGTTGTGGTAACGAAGTATTTTGATGTACAAAAAACACAGGAAATTTTATCGCAAGTCAAAAATCACCCTGCATTTCTGGCTCTCGGAGAAAATCGTATCAATGATTTGGAAGCGAAACATCTCCCACGAGAAAGTGTTCATTTCATCGGGAATCTTCAGTCCCGCGACATTCCTCGAATTGTTCAGAACGCATCAGTGATTCATTCTCTTTGGAAAAAAGAACATGTTGAATTATTGAACAAATTATGTGTTCAATGGAATAATCATTCTCCCCTTGAAAAGGGGAGTGAGAGGGGTTTAAATCCCCCTCACTCGCTGTATAGCGAGTCTTCCCCCTTTTCCAAAGGGGGAGGGAAACTTCAGGTATTTCTTCAAATAAATATCTCTCGAGAACCTCAAAAAGGAGGAATTCTGCCGGAAGACTTCAAAACATTTTTAAAGCAAATTCAAACATTTGAAAATATAAATATTCTGGGGATTTCTTCCATGGGAGCAGGGGAGTTTACAACTGATTCCAAACATCAAGAATTCCAAGAACTCAAAGATTTACGAGACAAGTATCTCCCTTACGGGAAAATATCAGCAGGAACTTCACGTGACTGGGAAATTGCGCTGGAGGAGGGAATTGATGTTGTGAGAGTGGGACAATCACTTTTTAATTTATAAAAACATATTTCATATTTAGTCAATATTCTTTTGACGTCATTCAAATTTCGATTACAATGCGCTCGCATGGCAGCTGCCCGTCGAAAACCGACTATCCGATCCGTGGCGATTTACACGCACAACAAACCTGCCAAAGAAAAAGAGGAGACTTTGTTTTTGAAAGAACTCCTGAAGTTTTTTGAGCACAAGGGAGTAGAGGTGGTTCATGGCGATGTTCGAACCGTATCACTCCTCCAAAATAAAATCGGACTCGTCGATGATGACGAGCAAATTTACGATCTCAAAATCGGAATTGGAGGCGATGGAACATTGCTTAAGATGATGCGTACTCTCAAAAAGAAGGATGGTTTACTTTTGGGAATTAATTTCGGATCTTTGGGATTTTTATCAGAATTACATCCTCATCATGCTTTTGAGGGAATGAAGAAAGTCTTTAGTGGGGATTTTCATATTGATGAACGGATGCTTTTGAAGGCTTTTGTTTGGAGGAAGAATGATCATGGAGAAAAAGAAAAAGTATTTCGAGCCTACGCACTCAATGAAATTGTTCTCGGTCATGGGGGACTCGCCCGACTTTCAAACTTCCATGTGAGGGTAAATCGCCGAAATCTTTCCACATACCGTTCTGACGGAGTTATATTTGCCACTCCAACAGGCTCTACCGCGTATTCTTTGTCCGTAGGTGGGCCGATTATCTCTCCTGCCTTACAATGTATCCTCGTGACGCCTGTAGCGCCTCATACGCTTACCCATCGCCCAATTGTCCTTCCCCCTAAGAAAGTTATGCATGTGGACTTTGAAGGACGTACAGACACGATTTCTATGACCGTTGATGGACAGATTCATTTTTCTATCAAACCCACGGATGAAGTCTCTATTCAGACAGCGACTCGTACTGCACGATTTATCCGAATGAAGGAATCTCATTATTTCAAAACTCTTCGCAACAAAATGGCGTGGGGAGAGAAGAAATAGGTTAGATTTTGGAGTTTAGAACTTGGATTTTAGATTTGAAAACGGAAAGGTTGTTTTTTGGATTCCTTCATGTTGATTATTAACCCGCGAGCGAGTGGTCACTCCGGCTTGTCCGGAGTCCCACGAAGAAATATCTTGTATCTAACCGCTAAGCGAGAAAATGACAAAGGATAAATGCTAACGCACAAGTATCATCTTTACGCATCGGATTCTGGACAAGCCAGAATGACGGCAGAAAGAGAAGAGGAGATAGTTGTCTTTCTATTATTGACATTTTGCAAAAAATAATTTAAAAGGAAATTTGAGATTATCTTTTTCTTTCAAAAAATTTTTCTTGAAAGAAAAATAATCTCCGATCTTTGATATGACGGCTTTCTTCGCTTCGTAATAGCGATCGATGAGATTTTTCCAAAAATGACCTTCTGAAGAGGTCTTTTTGATCGTTATTATGTTCTAAATTAATTTATTTAATCACAAATCATAAGGAGGTGTTATGAAAAATATCATAACAACCGCAGTAACTTTAGTTCTAGTGTTTTGTTCTCTGTCATTTTCTCAAACGCAACTTTCCGTTTCCACCTTTGTCGGTGGTCTCGGTGAAGATGCGATTTATGACATGGTTCTGTTACCCAACGGCGACAAGATTCTTGCCGTGGTGACTGACAGTTCCGATTTACCCACACCGGGTTGCACCGTCTGTGGTGACAAAAAGATTTATGGGTGCTTTGGAGGGAAGTCAATTTACCTCGCACGCATAAATTCCACAGGGAGTCAGCTTCTGCGTGCCCTCTACATAGGGGGAAGCGAGAGAGAGGATTACCCAAAATTGGCACTTTATGGAAATACATTATACGTTGCATTTTCAACATTCTCTTTTGACATTGGATGTGACGATGTCCTGCCCTACGGAATTCCGCAGGGGAACTGGGACAATTTCATAGTTGCTCTCAATGTCGATGATTTCACGGTTTTAAGTTCAACATGGCTTGGAGGCATCAGTACGGATAGATTTCAAGACCTTGCAGTAAATAATAACGGAATCTATGTACTTGGCACCAGCATGGGGGGATCCTGGTTTCCAGTAACTCCAAATGCTTATCAGCCGGAAAATATGGGGCAGTATGACTTTACTGTAACTAAATTCTCGCATGATCTAAGTTCACGCCAAATAAGCACCTACCTCGGTGGATCAGAAGATGACGGATATTTTGATAAACAGTCCTCGCTCAAATTTACTACAAATGGAAATATTGTACTTTCAGGTCCAACAGGATCATTGAGTGATTTTCCGATAGTAGACAGTCTCGGAGAAAATACAAATTCTCTTCGAACGGCAATTGCTGTTTTATCTCCCGATCTTCAACTCCTTCGTGCGAGTGTCAGTCTAAGCGGAATACCAACAAGCATGGTTATCACCCCCCAAAACGAAATTATCGTTGCGGGGAAAAGTGGAAATAATGCGTTTTTTGTCACTTATCAAAGTGACTTGTCTAATCCCCAAACAGTAAATTTTGGTGGGAATTGTGAGGATGTTGTCAACTCTATGACGGAATATAACGGCGTTCTCTTTTTTGCGGGAATATCAACAAATGCTTCCCTTCCTGGAATGTCTGGAACGTATCAGACAGTAAATTCTGGGGAGAAGGATGGATTTATTGTAAGTTTCAACAGAAGCACTCAAAATTTCAGTTCTTCCTTCATAGGAGGTATAGGAATAGATGAGGTTTTGGTTGTGAAAGTTGATGCGAATGGAGTCTATTTGGGAGGGAAAACCGGTTCTCCAGATTTTCCAATCAATTTTTATCGGGCTTTTGATCCTGTGAAAATCGGGATTGATGGGTTTTATTCTGCATTAAGCTTGAATTTAACAGATCCCAATGGAACCACTGGGGTTTCTGACGAGAATATTCCTGCAAATTATTCTTTATCCCAGAACTACCCAAACCCATTTAATCCTTCCACAATGATTGAATTCTCAATTCCCGAAGCAAGTTATGTATCTTTAAAAATATATGACATGCTGGGCAGAGAGGTTGAAACATTGATAAACGAACAAGTATCGGTTGGCACTCATTCTCTTTCTTGGAATGCTTCCCATTTATCTTCTGGTTTATATATTTATAAGGTACAAGCTGGAAGTTTTACGCAAACCAAGAAAATGATTCTGATGAAATAAATAATAAAGCGAATGAATTCCGTCTCTTGAAAAAGAACCCCTTAGTGATAAGGGGTTCTTTGACATGGAAAAAAATATTTATTTATCAAAAGACCGGTCTTCTCTAACCCGGGTTCAAAGGAGTTCTAGAACCCGGGTTAGAATTCGTCTTAAGTATTTAATTACAATAATCCGTTTACCGTAAACAGTGTTGCAAAAATCAAGCTTACAATCGTCATCAACTTAATCAAAATGTTGATTGATGGTCCGGAAGTGTCTTTGAATGGATCACCAACCGTGTCTCCTACAACAGCGGCTTTGTGAGTAGCAGATCCTTTTCCACCGTGAGCACCACCTTCGATATATTTTTTGGCATTGTCCCATGCCCCTCCAGAAGTAGCCATAGAAAGGGCGAGCATTACCCCCGTAATCAAAGCTCCAGCCAAAAGTCCTCCCAATGCTGCAGATCCCAAAATGAATCCAACAGCTACAGGAACGATAACAGCCATAAGTCCAGGAATAATCATTTCTCGAATAGCGGCCTTCGTAGAGATATCGACGCACTTCTTCGTGTCTCCTTTGGCAGTTCCTTCCATAAGTCCTTTGATTTCTTTGAACTGACGACGAACTTCCTCAATCATATCAAATGCGGCCCGTCCTACAGCAGACATCGTCATAGCAGAGAAAAGGAAGGGAAGCATCCCTCCAATAAAGAGTCCGATAATGACTCGAGGATTCATAATATCAATAGCTGTCAAACCCGCAGCTACAGAATAAGAAGCAAACAACGCTAATGCTGTCAAAGCAGCAGAACCAATCGCAAATCCTTTTCCGATAGCAGCGGTTGTGTTTCCTGCTGAATCAAGAGCGTCTGTTCTCTTTCGAACATCGGTTCCGAGTTCTGCCATTTCTGCTATCCCTCCAGCATTATCAGCTACTGGTCCGTATGCATCAATAGCAAGTGAAATTCCGAGGGTCGAGAGCATTCCTAC
>JAIPGI010000013.1 GCA_021736215.1 Candidatus Altimarinota bacterium | reverse complement strand
GTCTTCATCAAACGACAATGATCCGAGACTCACGTCCGTAATTCCCGTCAGTCCTGATCCATCTCCAATGAAAGCCGTTGCGGTTACAGTTCCGTTGACGTCAAGTTTAGTAGTTGGTGTAGTTGTGCCGATTCCGACACTTCCACCAAAATATGATGGACTATTCCCTTGCCCGTAAAAATGCCAATGATTAACCGTTTTTGAAGGTTTAGGTTTAGAATAAAAGCTATACCAATTAGTTATTTGACCAGTTCCATCTCCAATCCACGTATTTGAACTTCCGGGATCTACAGTAGTAGTATTTTCCGACAAAAATCCATACCAATTATTCATATTTCCCGAAGGAGTTCCCTCATTTCCCCATAGTCCAGGGAAAGCTGCTACTCCTACAGCCTGATCTAAATCAGTGTCCCCTCCTTGCATTACTGCAGCATCTATACCTACTGCCGTTTTTAAAGTTGAAGTTCCACTTCCATAGTAAAAACTACCAACACTAATCCCTTTTAATTGTTGTGTTGTTGCAGTAGTGTCTCCTCTATAAATTGAATTGGAATATAAACCTAACATATGGGTATCGTTAGGATTTGCGTCCTCTGTAATATCAGAGAGAAAATTAGCAGCACCTGCCCAATCTTGATAGTTTTTTTGAACGTCTAATACAGGAGTCCAAGTTGAAGTATAATTTTGAGAGGCGGATCCAATGGTAATTCGTCCATTTACATGGAGTGGAGATACCGGACTCGTCGTCCCAATTCCCACATTTCCATTTGATTGAACAAATAATTTGTTCATACCATCGCCGGTATCCAACTTCAATAAATCAGGATCAGCATACGCTGTGGCTCCACTTGCTCCCGCGGTGTGTGCACTATCAAGCGTCAGAGCCGTATCACTGGCAATCGCTGAAACGGTAAAGACTTCACTGCCGATTTTGATCGCATCACCGACAGCAAGTTCAGTGGTGAATGCAGTCGTAGTTCCTGTTACAGAAGCGGAAGCGGCAGTCACCGAGACCGTTCCTGTCAGAGCGGTAGAGAGAGCGCCTTTGGTATGGAGTTGGGCGGTGGGGGAGGCGACACCGATTCCCACATTGCCCGCACTATAAGAAATATCTGATCCAGAAATAGTCCATTGTCCAGTATCAGTCAAAGTGTCCAAACAGTTCCCCGCTCCATCGCAAATTGTTCCCGTCGCAGCGATATTTCCAGCAACATCGAGTTTCTCGGTAGGGTTAACCGTTCCAATTCCGACGTTGCCAATACTAGAGGAACCATTATTCGATAATATAACGTTCCCATAGTTATTATTTACTCCAATTCCCCCGTAAATCAAAACATCTCCTCCTTTAGCATAAGTTGTTATTTCCCCTAATTCAATATCCATAATTGTTGCTGAACCTATTCCTTGTCCGCCATATATCTTGACATCTCCCCCATCAGCGGAATACTCATCTGGATTACCAACATCAGCGGTTCCACCTTTTAAATTCAATATTCCTCCTTCGCCAGCACTATAAAGTGAAAAAATTGCAGCACTTCCCGCAGAGACGGTGAGTGAACCACCAGATCCACCACCTGGTCCACTTGGTGATGTAACCGATATATTTCTACTGCCATAACGTAAGGTAACGCTATCAGCAAATAATCCGGTAACTCCCGTATTACCACTAACATCAAGTTTGTAACTTGGTTCTGTCGTTCCAATACCAACGTTGCCGGATGAATTTATAATAAACGGCGATGTCCAAGCGCTGGTACCGGCCGCACTTCTCTGGATTTGATAATTATCTGCTGTATTTATATACACTGAACGCCATGCCACATTAGCATCAGCTTGTTTTGCTCCATCGTTTTTTAAATTTACTCCAATCATATAAGCCGCTAGCGGTTCCCTGCAGTCCAAATGTAGCATATCCCGATCCGTTCTGGTTCAGCAGCACATCAGAACCATTAACATATAAATCACCGCTCACTCTAGAGTCTCCTGAAATATCTAACTTATACGCTGGACTCGTTGTCCCAATACCCACATTTCCCGTACTCCCAACCTGAAGCCCCGTGTAAGCAATTTTGTATGCTTGTGTCGCCACGGTCTGAGAAGTAGAAACTGTGAGACTCGTAGCTGAATTATAAGCGGTAATAGTGCCCGCATTGGTACCATCAGCGAAAACAAACTGAGAACCAACCATACTACTCGTGAAGGTTGTTCCAACTCCTGTTACAGTTGTAGCCGATTGTGATGCTGTACCCGTGCTATATTGAGTAGGAGTAACAGAAAGTTTTCCAGTAGGAGCAATTGTTCCGATTCCAATATTTCCAGCCTTATCAACTATTCCACTCGAAACATATCGTGTTTCTACCGCCGTACCGTAGTTGTATATCGAGTGAGAGGATGTAGAGTTATCCCATACTCTGCTGTATGTAGGATTATAAGCAACATATCCAGAAAAAGCTGGTTCCAAATAAATCTGTGGAGTATTGGCATCAGGAAGTGACCCTTGAGCATAATAAATTGTTCGCGGATGAAAAATAAGATTTTTATTTTCATTCCCCCAAGTACTGTACATACACCTGACTCCCGTCATATCAAACCATGCTCCATGAGGAGGCGCAAATCCCGTCGCCCACCCTTGAGCAGCGGTATTTTCTCTTCCAATAATAACATTCCCTGTTGTTGTTCGAGACCCTATAACCGCCCGCCAAAGATTACAAGCGGTTGAAGATTCAGCCGTACCACCAACCACTTCCATCGATAAAATAGCGGAAGTACCTCCATTTTTTGGTTCTATATTTACTGCAGAATAACGGGTTCCCTTCAAATCAAAGTATACGTTATCCGCATAAAAAGACTTATTATAAACTCCCATGAGATTGTCTGGAGTAGCTACCCCATCAGTGGTAAATCTCCATCGTCCCCAATAACTATGTCCCGTAGCATAGTGCACATATCTAGCATCATAAGCATCGAGAGAAAGATAGAGATTATCCTGCCATGTAGTCAAAGCAGCACTACTGGAAGAGGTAACCACATTAATGGGGTTATCATCTCGGATTGGATTCGTAGATCCATTTCTATACCACACAGCACTAGCATGTTCGCTCGTATTCACAAATGTTCCCATCCAAATCAATCGAAGAGTACCATTATTATTCATGATACTAATTTCTCCATAAGTTCCAGAATGTACCAAAATTTGAGCTTCGTATCCTTTCAAATTCAAAGGAAGAGCATCCAGTGCTCCCTGGATAGTCGCCTTGGCTGTCGCCCATGTGAGCCCATCATTGGCATCATCACCATTTGTCGCGTCAACCATCAATCGAAAAGCTTGGACTGTGGAATCCCAATAGGAAGTTACCAACTGGTCATACGGAAACGTTTCTACTGTGTCGCTCGAACTAATACTTGCCCCTCCTCCCCATTCTAGTGTTCCAGAAATTTTTGCATTTCCCGTCACATCAAGTTTCTCTGCGGGAGTAGCAGTCCCAATCCCTACGTCTCCTGTTACATCATCTCGATAGAAACTTTTCACCGTATTTACAATTTTATTGAAATCAGAAATCTTTAAACTATCTCCCGCCACCTTGTCATTAATAGAAGTAACGTCCTGAACTGCCGCAAATGCAGTACCAAAAAACAAAACTAGGAGCATACCGTAGAAAAAATACTTTCTAGCACGAAGAAATATGAAGAGACGGTTCATTCGGTCGTTTTTGTAGGTTTTTACTGCCTTAAATTGTAACACAACAAAAAACATTTACAGAAACATTTTCCAGAATTTCTTGTTGCGTAAAAATATTTTTATTGAAATATGTTTTTTACAAAAAAAAACTTAATCCTCAAAACTCCATTTTTTAGCTACTTGGGCAATAAAAGGAATTTCCCATTTTTTGCCCTGAGAAGCATTTAAGGCTCCCATTACAATCAGAATCAATTGTACCAACGAAAATAGAAATCCAAAAAATCGACCGACTCCAATCATATTTCCCAAGACCGTAATCAGTGAGAGTACGAAAAAAAGAAGCATAATTACGAGCGACTGTTTTCCATGAAACTGACAAAATTCTGATTTCGGCTTAAGAGCCAAGGGCAATACACAAAGCCCCGTAACATATCCAAGTGCGGCAAGGGTCTTTTCTCCCTTCGGAATAGCCATTTGCTCAGGTGTAGTATTGCGATCCGAAGGAATAGCTTGGGAAATCTGTTCCTTAAGGTTTCCCCCAACGGTTTGTTTTTGTTCTTCCTGCATGACGAAAAAGTGTTAATTCTACTTCAAAGATTCTAACAACTCCTCCACCAAAAAGCGAACTGATTTTACCGAATCATCATTTGCTGGAATAGGGAAAGCAATTCCATCAGGATTTGCATTTGAATCAACAAGAGCCACTACCGGCACATGCACAATATTTGCTTCGGCAATTGCAAGACGGTTGATAACCGCATCCAAAACAATCATAACATCCGGTTTTTTTCGCATTTCAGCCACTCCATGATAGGAAGCATCTAATTTCTCTAATTCTTTTTTGAATTTTGAAATTTCCTTCTTGGTGTATTTCTTAATCTCACCAGAATCAAATTGTGATTTCAAATTCAAATAATAATCGATTCGTTTTCGAAGTTCTTTGAAGTTTGTCAAAAGTCCTGGTGACCATTTTTCATCAACATAGAAATGATTTCCTCCTTTGAGCACCTTGCTGATAACAAGTGCTGATTGGGGTTTCGTTCCCACAAAGAGAACTTTCCCATTCTTGAGGCGAGTTGCTGCTAAGAATTTTTTTACTTCTTCGAGTCTTTCGAGTGTTTTTTCCAAATTCAAAATATGAACGCCTTTTTCTTTGCCGTGCAAAAACTGACGCATCTTGGGATTCCATCGATCGGTTCGTTGACCAATATGAACGAAATTTTTGAAGAGATCTTTTACGGTAGCCATGAGGGAAAATTGTTAGAAGATAATTACTGCTTCCCGAAGATCCTTAAAGGCAGAATCTTTTGACAGCGCGGGAACTCTAGAGAGTTTTTGAAAAAAATCAAATAATTTTCTTCTGTTGATTTAATACCCCTCTCCTCACTCCTCTCCCGCAAGGGGAGAGGAAGAAAAAATACTCGCAAGACAACACAATGGATTCCTCGTTGACTTGTAGACTCGTTCACTCGTAGACTATTCACATATGGAAATCCTCAAAAATGAACCCCTCTCTCGTCACACCTTTTATGGAGTGGGAGGTCTCGCTGATGAATTTTATAAGGTGGATGACGCAGAAAGCTTCGCTGAACTCTGGGCAGAAACCATTCAAGCCAAGATTCCTCGTCTCATTCTTGGCAAAGGGTCCAACCTCCTCTGTAGTGATGCAGGATTTCGAGGACGAGTATTCTCTCTGGAGTTTGATAAAATCACATGGGATATCCCCTCCCCCTTTCGTAAAGGGGGAAAAAAAGGGGGATTTTTTGTTACCGTCGAATCTGGAAAAAATTTCCAAGCTTTTATCGAAGAGACCAATAAACAGGGATTTGAAGATTTGTGCAACCTCAGTGGCATTCCTGGAAATGTTGGGGCATTTGTACGGGGAAATGCTGGAGCATTCGGAAGCGAAACCAAAGATTTCATAAAGTCGGTAGAATTCCTCGATGAATCTGGAAATCTCAAAACTTTTAATCGCGAAGAGTGTCAGTTCGGATACAGAGAATCTGTTTTCAAATCCCATCCTGATTGGTGCGTAATCAAATCTACTTTTGAGCTACACCAAAAAGCTGATCCCGAATCCTCTCTCAAAAAAACTCGTAACCTCCTCGCAGAGAGATGGCGCAAGTATCCCCCTGGTAGGTCGGGCGGAAGTTTTTTCAAAAACCCGTCTCCACTAGGCGGCGATGCCCCGAGCAAGGCCGAGGGGCTTTTTGCTGGCAAACTGCTCGAAGAAGCTGGTGCCAAGGGCGACACCATTGGTCATGCGCAAGTTTCAGAAAAACACGCAAACTTCATTCTCAATCTCGAAGGCAAAGCCAAACAGTCGGAAATTATCGAACTCGCACGAAAATGGAAAAAAATAGTTTTTGAAAAATTTGGAGTGACGCTAGAACCAGAGATTTTTATCTGTGATGAGAGAGGGGGGAAAATCACCCTTTAGTCATTCTAGCTTGTTGTAACTCAGCCAACTGACGAAGCGAGAATGACAAGATTCTCTGCTTAGCAGGTAGTATCAGGAGCCCCCAGAAGGGGCTTTCTCTTCCATACTTTTTCTTTCTTTACATTTCCTCCCCTCCTCTACTTGTCACTCCGGCCTGTCCGGAGTCGTATACGATGTTATCCATGATACAAGCGTTATCGTTCAACTTCTGCAAGTGCCGCACTAACATTCCCATGCAAGATAAGTAACTTATGAGATTCTGGACACCCTGCTACGTCATAGCTACGCAGCGGCGAGAGCCAGAATGACTTTTCTTCTTTTACATTTTCCCGCTTCCTCTCTCATCTCTCTAATCTCTTTCTCCGCGATACGGTAAAACCTTCCGGACGCCAGTCTCTTGCTTTTGATGACGGTAGTTTTGTCATCCCCGCCCCAGATCAAGCCGAGGGCAGGCTCTGTCGGGGATCAAATGCTTCGATTTCTTCACATTAGCACTAACAAACATTACTACAGACTTTTTTATTCTGAGAGTTTTGGATTCCCTTCTTCAAGGGAATGACTGAGGTTTTTTAGTTTTGTCATTGTAAGTCTGTAGGCAAGCAAGAATAACAATCTTTTTATATTTTAAAAAAACAATGGCGAGCTTTGGCTGTCTTGACTGGTGCTAAAGCGAAGCCATTTCCGTTTTGGGGTGAGAGTTCACGAGAGAGGGGTGTCCCCTCTTTCGTGATTACAATACTATTCTCGGTTGCAATTTCCCATGCACAATCTCCCCCACTCCGAGCGTATTTCCTCCGACCAGAACGAGAATCTTGTCACCCCCCACTCCCGCCATATCAAAAGCCCTTCCCTCAATAAAATCCTGCACTCTTCCTGTTGGGATTTCTCGTTGATCGAGATTTTTCAAAATATATTTAGGATCGATCGGCATACTCACCTTATCTAGAGTATGAGCATCTTCGACCGACAAATCCCCTATTTTTATTCGACGCAACGATTCGCACATCCCTACCGTTCCAAGTGACTGAGCCAAATCTCGAGCAAACGCCCGCACATAGAAACCCGCTGCTACCTCTAGTTCTATTTCTACTCGAGGAAATTCATACGACAATATTTTTGATGAAAGAATCTCCGTCTCCCGTGGCTTGAGCTCTACTGTTCCCCCTTTGCGGGCAATATCACAGGATTTTTTCCCTGCAATTTTGATAGCGGAAAACTGTGGAGGTACTTGTTGTATTTTCCCTTGAAATATTGAACACAAATTTTGTTCAATAAATTCTCGCAAAGTCTCTTTCGATCCCGGGTTCAAAGGCATCCCAGAACCCGGGATCTGTGAACCAAATTTCTTTAAAAATGTTTCATCTTTTGTAACCTCCGACTCCGTATCTAGTGTGGAAGAAGTCTGCCCTAGCAGAATAGTCGTCCTATAGGTCTTCCTTTCTTTTTCCAAAAACGGAATTAACTTCGTACACTTCCCCGTCGCTACGAGTAAAAGTCCCGTTGCAAAAGGATCAAGGGTACCCGTGTGACCAATTTTTTTGACATTGAGAATCTTGCGCAACTTGGCACAGACGTCAAAACTCGTCCAACCTCTTTCTTTGTCGATAAGCCAAAATCCATCCATCGAGTTCAAGTCTACAAGATGACAAGTACACAAGTCCACAAGAAAAATAAAAATCATTTAAGCCCTCTCCCTTTGGAAAAGGGAGAGCTGGAGAGGGATTTTTCAGAAAGATGGCAAATATGACTCCATTTAACTCGTGATCTCGTTTACTTGTTAACTTGTAAGCTCGTCGACTCGTAAGCTCGTAAGCTTTCACAAAAATTAATTTGCATTTTTTTTTGTCTTCGCTACATTACCCGCGCTTTGCTTCCCTACATATGTTAGGAAAGCCGGTAAGAACGATGCCATTCCCAATCAAAAATTGGAAATCGGAAATCGAAAATCTCCTTTTTCTTAACCGTCCGAAAAGACATGTTACAAAAATACGAAATTCTCGCCATTATCGATAGTTCTCTTGATGAAAAAAAGGCTGAACAACAAGCCCAAGAATCTGTCAACAAACGAATTCAAGAAGCTGGGGGGAAAATTACCTTCGAGGATTTTTGGGGAGCCCGAGGGTTCGCCTACAAGATTGGAAAACAGACTTGGGGATATTATTTTTGCGCCCAGTTTGAACTGGAGAGCAAAGAAATGTTGGAATTGAAACGCGATTTGAATATTGATGGAAAAATCATTCGATTCCTTATAAGCAAGCTCGATAATCACTCTCCCGCCCCGATGACTCATACAGAGATAGAAACGCAATGGACTTCACAAGAAAAAGAAAGAAAAATTTCCGAAATGGATTCTAAAAAAGCAAAACGAACGAACGTCCCAAAGAAAGAGGTAATAGTAGAAGACGATGAGGAAGAAACAACAAAAAAATCAGTAGAAAAAGAGTCTCTCAAAAAAATGGAGAAAAAAACGGAACCCAAAAAAGATATT
Source organism: Candidatus Altimarinota bacterium (assembly GCA_021736215.1). Lineage (GTDB taxonomy): Bacteria > Patescibacteriota > Gracilibacteria > UBA4473 > UBA4473 > JAIPGI01. The sequence continues at coordinate 21,913 of JAIPGI010000013.1, read as the reverse complement.
ATTGATAGAAAGCTTGATGAAATTCTAGAAGATTCCTCTCTCGATCTCTAAACTCTAAACTATTAACTGTTAAAATCATGCCTCCACGACCAAAAAAATTCATCTGCACCTTCTGTCGTAACGAACAGAGTTATATCGATTACAAAAACTCAAAACTCTTATCCGGATTCATCACCTACTATCGATCTATGCAGAGCCGATTTCATACAGGAGTTTGTCTCAAACACCAAAAACAACTCGCCAACGCCATAAAAAAATCAAGAATTATGGCCTTGCTTCCCTTTGTTCGATACGAAAAAAAGAAGTAATAAATATCCCCTGCGTACACCAAGGAGAAAGTGGAAAAGTGTGTGTTTTTTTATTCTTTGATTATTTAGCTTTCAAACTTTTTACCGTTTGAAGTTCTTTTGTAAACTTTCTTGCTTTTTGTTACACTGGATATCAGAATAAAGACAACCTCAAATAAATAAAAACATGTTCGATAAAATTTTTGAGTTCATCAAAAAATTGATTTCTCCAGTAGACAAAATCGATACTTTGGAACAAAAAAAACCTAAAATCGTCGATCAAACAAAAAACATTCCCATTCCCGTTTCTGTTTCTACGGAGAACATTGTTGTCCCTTCAGTGAATCAACAATCTCCCAGAAAGGCATCATCCGTCGCTTTAGCTGAGACAAAGATATCGCTAGAAGAACAAAGGCATTTATTGGAAGAAAGGAGAAGAATCCCTGGATGGATTCTATTTCTAAAATATCTTTCACTCGTCCTTACTGTTGGCGGCCTTCTTGGATTTGTTTGGCTACAGGCAGATTTAGACTCTTCAAACAGATTTTTGTCACTTTTTAACCTACAAGAAAACATCGGACTCAAATTTGATTCTCTTAATCGAAGGCAAAAACTTCTAGAGGAAGAAAACAAAACATTTGATTCAAAAATCCGTCAGATTGATACCCAACTCGAAACAGAAAAATATTCTATGTATACCGATACTATTCAAAAAATACGTTCTGAGCAGCTTTTATGGTTTGATCAAACGGATTCTACCGGAATAATTCAGTATGGAATTATAAATTCCATACAAAGAATGCAAGAGTACTTCAATTCTAGAACATTTGATCATTCTATTTTGACAGGATCAGGAAATTCTTTGGAAATTGAAAATATTTGGGTAAGCCGAGATTATGCGAGCTTCAGCGCCACTGGATCAAACCTTTTTGGAAAAGTATTTTTCCTTAATACGGAATTTGTAAAAATGATTAATTCTTTTCCCATATTTAGGGGGGGAGAGATTAGAAGTTTTTCAAAAAAGAAAGATCGCGATGGCAAAGACACAATGAGTTTTTCAATAAAACTCTCTATTCAAAAAAAGGATGAAAAAGATGGAGATGATGAATATTTTTCTCGTTATCAAAAATGGTTATCGAGTTATCCCTCTCTAACAACTACAAATATCAGTGATCCCCCCTTGCCAACAACAGTAATATCTCCAGGGATTGCTCCTTCTTCCTCTAATCAATAATTTCTTCCATGCCTAATCTCAAAAGTCACATTCAACTTTCAACTCACGAGAAGATGAGAAGAAATCCTATACCATGGATTGTTTTATTAACGCTTTCCATGGTTTTTTTGGGACTTATTGTTTTTCCTATGTTCTCAGATTGGCAAAACAAAAAAACGCTTATTACTTCACTCGAATCTCGACTTACACGATTGACCGAAGAAAATGAAATCAAGAAAAAAGAAAAAGAAATGAAAGAAATAGAATTTAATATTGTGGCTGGACCACATTTGGAAGGGGAGAAACAGCTATTCCCAGAAAGCATCGATACAGCAAAAGTCGCAAGGATTTTGGAACTCTACGCTTTACAACTCGAAAATTTAGACACCCAAAATAAAGACTCATATTTTGTACTTGAAAAGCTTTCATTTGGAACAACTCAAAAGGAAAAAGCCCAAAGTTATTCCGCAACAGATCTAACTCTGGGATTTTCAACGGATGAAGAAAATTTCGAAACTTTTGTTCGATTTCTTCAGTCGGGAACTCTTTCTGAAAGAATCCAAAAAGGGAAGGATCGTGGTCAAATACAACTGGTAGATTATAAATTCCTGCAAGATAATTTACTACCAATTCTTCATATAGATTCCATAAAAATATCGTCACGGGAGAAAGTTGGAACCGGTAATACTTCTCTCGACATTCAAATGAAAATTCGACTCTTTTCTCAATAAAACTCCCCCGTTATGGAAGATGCTGTACAAAAATTAAAAAAAGCAATTATTGAGGGTGATGTCCCTTCTATTTTGGAAGCGACGATGCAAATCTCTCTTCAAAAAAATGCTTCAGATATTCATATAGAACCACGACGAAATTTGGTTCAAATACGCATACGTGTTGATGGAATTTTACAGATATTAGTAGAATACCCCCTCAATCTTCATCCTGGAGTTGTTTCGCGTGTAAAAATTATGTCCAATCTCAAAATCGACGAATCGCGTATTCCTCAAGACGGACGAATTACAACATTTGTTGTTGAAACGGAGGTTGATCTCCGTGTTTCAACGCTTCCTACTCCAAATGGAGAAAAAGTGGTGATGCGTGTTTTGGATAAATCTAAAAAAATACCAGGGATCAAGGAATTAGGAATCTTAGGAAGAAATTATGAGCGATTTATGAAATCGATTACCGCTCCAAATGGGATTCTTCTAACTACTGGACCTACTGGTTCGGGGAAAACAACAACAATGTATTCCGCTCTCCATTTCTTGAATTCCCCAGAAAAAAATATTATGACCTTTGAAGATCCAATTGAAAACCAAATGGAAGGACTCAATCAATCGCAGATGAGACCAGACATCGGATATACTTTTGCTACTGGTTTGAGAACTGCTCTCCGTCAGGATCCAGATATAATAATGGTGGGAGAGATCCGTGATAGAGAAACCATCGATATTGCTATTGAAGCAAGTTTGATCGGACACTTAGTGCTTTCCACTATCCACACGAATTCTGCAGTAGAAACCATCACGCGTATTTTGAATATGAAAGTGCCCGACTTCTTGCTCACAGCATCGGTAAATTTGATTATAGCTCAACGTTTAGCTCGAAAACTTTGTTCACGCTGTCGAAAACCGCAAGCGCCCAGTCATGATGCTCAAAAGAAAATACAGGAGGCCTTCCAGGTATTTTCTCCTTATGAAGGATTTGATATGGCTATACTCAATGACCCGGTTTTTTATGAACCAAACTTTGATCCTTGCCCTCAATGTGATGGACAAGGATATAAAGGGCGTCTTGGAATTTATGAAGTACTTTTCATGAGTGAGAATATAAAGAAAGCGATCCTTGCTGGTTCTCCTTCTTTTGAAATTCAACAATTGGCCCAGAAAGAGGGCATGGTTACGCTTGAACAAGATGGACTTATTAAAGCCATCCAAGGAGAAACATCTCTCGAAGAAGTTTATAAACTTGTGAAAAATAATTAATTTTCAATGCAACAAATTATTCCACCATCATTCAGTCCCAACCCAAATAATGAACCTGAAAAAGAGTTTGATGAAATAATTCTCGATATCAAACACGATGATCAGGTACAAGAGAAAAAGAAAAATAAATTTCGAATAAAAAACATAGTGGATTTTTACGGTTATCTTAACGACTGGATCATTGAACAATCTCCCGTAAAACTCCAAGAAAAACTTTTGTTTTTTCAATTATTAGCTGCAACATTGCATGCTGGAATTTCTGTGCCAGAAGCTTTGCGCATGCTAGAAAAACAATTAAAAAACGAGAAACTTCAGCGAGGTATTAGAGATACTCGGCTCCTGATTGAAGATGGTGAAAGCTTTGCGAATGCCATGAGACGAAGCAGCGATCTATTTGATGAAGCCACTTGCTCTATCATTGAGGCTGGTGAAACATCAGGAAAACTAAACGAAGTGTTAAAGGAACTCGTCAATCAATACAGCCGTCTCAGTAATGTCCAAAAAAAGGTAAAATCCGTAATGATGTACCCACTCATCGTATTGGTTGTTATGATACTTCTCTCTATCGTTATCATTATTTTTGTGGTTCCCAAACTCATTGATCTTTTTGGGGAAGTAGGGAATCTTCCACTCCCAACTCGAGTTTTAATTGGTGCGAGTGATTTAATACAGAATCACTGGTTTGTGCTTATAATTGGTTTTGCAATAGCAGTAACTCTGTTTTTATTATGGAAAAAATCAAAACAAGGCAGTCGACAATGGGCTAGCTTTCTTTTACTTACCCCCATTGTTTCATCTCTTCTCAAGGGGATGATTCTTTCTCGTGTAACACGAATATTTGGATTTTTGATCGCTTCGGGAGTCCCTATTATTGAAGGACTCAAAATCACATCTAGTATTGCAGATAACCCCATCTACGAGGAACGCTTACTTCTTGCTTCAGACGACCTCTCCAAGGGAATTTCCATCGCTGAAAACCTAGCAGACCACGAAAACATATTCCCCTCAATGTTAGTAAACATGATTGCTATTGGAGAAAAAACTGCTTCTCTAGAAAGTGTGATGCTCAAAATTGCCGATTTTTATGAAGAGGATTTAGACACAAAAATTAATAATCTCTCGAAGCTCATGGAGCCTATTATATTGGTTTTCATCGCCGCTGGAGCAGTATTTATGATTTTGGCAATTTATCTACCCATTCTCAAGATGAACGATCAGATTATGGGGTGATAGATGTGTAATTTAAAACTAGGAATAATGAATAACAAATTGAACGCTTCGGTAGAAGCGTTTATTTTATTGAAAGTTTGTAGTTTCACTGTTTGAAGTTTGATATACTCTGCACGATGAAAAAGATTCTTTTGGTTGGAAACGGTGGTCGAGAACATGCATTGTGTGAAGCGCTTTTCCAATCTCCTCAAGAAAAAGAAATCTATAATTTTGCCACAGCCATAAATCCAGGAATTAAAAAATTAGCAAAAGAAATCATCGTCGGCAATATCATGGATTTAGTAGAATTGAAGCGTATTGCCCAAAAAATACAGCCCGATTTTGCAATTATTGGTCCAGATGACCCCATTGGTATTGGTTCCACTGATGCTTTAGCAGAAATAGGAGTTCCGAGTTTTGCTCCCACGAAAGCCTGCGCGCAGTTAGAAGGATCAAAATCCTTTACGCGCAATCTTTTGAAAAAATATAATATTGATGCCTCTCCTGCCTTCAAAGTCTTTGAAAACGTGCAACAAACATCTCTCCGAAAAAAGTTTTTCGATGACTTCCGAGGACAAATTGTTGTAAAAGCAGACGGACTTTTGGGAGGAAAAGGAGTTTTGGTTGCTGGAGATCATTTTACTGATTTTGAAGAAGCAGAAGACTTCGCTGTAAAATCTATCCAAAAATTTGGACGAGTAGTCTTGGAAGAAAAATTGTTAGGAGAAGAGTTTTCTTTGATTTCTCTTGTTGATGGCGAAACCGTTCTTGATACCCCCGCTATACAGGATCACAAGCGAGCCTTTGAAGGGGATACTGGACCCAATACTGGTGGAATGGGGTGCATAAGTGATGAACGCCACTCACTCCCCTTTCTTACTTCTCAAGATATCAAGCAAGCGCATCATATTACTGTACAAACCATGAAAGCCATTGCATCCGAACTAGGAGAAAAGTTTGTGGGAGTCATGTATGGAGGTTTTATAGTTACGGCACGAGGCATAAAACTCATTGAATATAATGCTCGTTTTGGTGATCCAGAAGCCTTAAATATTTTACCGATTCTCAAAACCGATTTTATCGATATCTGCGAAAAAGCTATCCAAGGGAAACTCTCTGAAATTGGAGAATTAGAATTTTCACCTTACGCTACCGTCGTAAAGTATTTATGCCCAAACGGATATCCTACAAATCCCGTGAAAAATGGAGAAATCTTTGACCGCAGGAAAACAAACGTTTGTTCCCCTGTCAGTAAAGTTTTTTTTGCATCCGTCGCCGAAGAAAATGGGAAGCTTCTTCTCAAAGGTTCTCGCGCCATCGGTGTAGTCGGTATGGGGAAAACCCTCGAAGAAGCCAATAACGCCTGTGAATCAGAAATCAAAAAATTCTCCGGACCACTTTTTTATCGCAAAGACATAGGGACTCAATCCCTCATACAAAAACGAACAGAACATATGAAAGAAATTCGAGGGTGATTTATCCTTTTTTCTAAGTAGGGACAGAATACTGTTCTATTCACTATTTTTTTGATGTCTCAGTCTTTTCGTGTCAATGTTCCAAAACGTTATCAACCCTTTCCAAAGTTAAGTTCAGTGCTTTCATTATTTCTGCTTTCTCTTTTTCTGAAACATCAGATCCACTAATTACCTCAGTTATCAGTGTTCCTTCTATTCCCGGATTATCCTCCACCATTGCTATGATCAAGTGAGTTAAAGACCTCCCTTCAGTAGACAATGTATTTTGAAATTCATCTTCTTCTATTTTAGGTTTAGGCATGGAAAAAATAGATAAAACAATATTGATTTATTTTTTTATATACTTTTGTCAACTCTTTTCAAAACATCCCTCCTGAACTATAATCCTCTAAATGCAGAAGGTTGATAAAGGACTTTTTTTTACGGTGTTGGGACTCGTGATTTTCGGGCTTATTATGATGAGTTCTATTTCTATTGCTGGAAGTTTTGAAGTAACAGGGCAGAATGATTTTTATTTTTGGAGACATTTTTGGCATGTTGTTTCTGGTGTTCCTATTTTCTTTTTAGCCCTCAAATTCCCCTACGAAAACCTCAAACGTCTTTCTGTTCTTTTATTTTTGGTTTCCATAATTCTGTTGATACTAACCCTTACGATTGGAGAAAGCTATGGAACAGCCGCCAAATCATGGTTACCACTGGGACCGTTTTCATTTCAGCCAGTAGAAATGATAAAATTAACAGTTATTATCTTTTTAGCGGCACTTTTTTCGAGTGGCAGATGTAATCCCTCAACTTTGGAGGGTGGATTTTTTCCTTTTGCGGTCGTCATGTCTATACCCGCTATTTTGATTGTAGCCCAACCAGATTTCGGATCACTTTTAGTTTTGATTTTGGTGTCCGCAGCAGTTTATTTTTCTGCTGGAGCCAATCTCAAGCATTTCATAGGAGGAATTGGTATATTTTTTGCTGGATTTGGAGTGATTACACTCACCACCCCGTACATTCTACATCGAGTCAAGGTTTTCCTTGATCCAAGCCTTGATCCGCTCAATACTGGATTTCAGGTCAAACAAGCTCTTATTGCTATTGGATCAGGAGGAATCTTTGGAAGAGGGTTTCAAAACTCTATTCAAAAATTCGACTATTTGCCAGAAGTACAATCTGATACAATTTTTGCAGCAATCTCAGAAGAAATGGGGTTTTTGAGAATCCTTATTCTTATAGGTGCGTATTTTTTTATCGCTTATAGAGGATATCAAATCGCTCGTAATGCCCCTGATCAATTTAGTAAGTTGCTTGCCGTCGGAATTACCACATGGATTGTCGGACAAGCATTTGTAAATATTGGGGTAAATCTAGCACTCCTGCCCAATACAGGGATTACTCTCCCCCTCATTTCTTATGGAGGAACATCAATGCTCATGAATCTCGCCAGTCTTGGCTTATTGCTTCAAATATCATCGTACGAACATCAACAAAAAACACGACATCGGTATTATCATTAGAGTAATGACAAAGTCATGACAAAAAAAATATTGATTATCGGAGGAGGCACTGGTGGACACATATTCCCCCTTCGGAACCTTGCTGACGAACTCATCCATCAAGGTGCGATGGTGGAGATGGTGGTGGCCGATCAAGAACTCGACCGAAAAATTATTCAAGAAAACTTTTCTAATATCCATACTCATTTTTTTCGAACAGGAAAGATTCGACGGTACATCTCTTTCCAAAATATTCTCGACGTATTCCGTATCGTCGGGTCTTTCTGGACAGCCAAAAAGCTTCTCAAAAGCATCAATCCTGACGTTCTTTTCTTCAAGGGAGGATTCGTTGGATTTCCTTTTCTAGTAGCCTCAAAATTCCTCATGAAGTTTCACGGAAAAATTTATACTCATGAATCCGATATTTCCGCTGGGATACTGACGAAACTCGCCAAAAGATTTGCTGATGAGAGTTTCGAGAGTTTTTCGGAAACCAGTCCTATGCCCCTTTTTTATTCCCCCAAAATTACTAATGGAAAATTGAAAATTGAAAATCGTTCCTTCACTCACCCCTCCCCTACTCTCCTCAAGTCCACACAAAATCAGTCTGGGAGCCGAAAAAAAATCCTCCTCTTCGGGGGATCGCAAGGATCTGAGTTTCTGAATGATGCTTTTTTCCAAAAGAAAGAGGAACTCCTGTCTCGCTACCATGTCACGCTTATTACAGGCATTGGGAAAGCTTTGGCATTCAAACATGAGCAATTCAAACAATACGAATTTCTCCCCGTTGAAAAGCTCTCCCAAGAAATTCTTGAATCCGACCTTGTGATTGCCCGTGGAGGAGCAAATTCCCTCTTTGAAATTATTGCGGCACATAAACCGAGTATTATTATTCCCCTTCCATCCGTTGCACGAAATCATCAGATGCTCAATGCTCAGTTTTTTGAGAAAAAAAATCTCTGCCGTATTCTCGAACAGAAAAAAGAGAATATATCAATTCTTCCTCGAAAAATTACTGAAACACTCAAAGACACCTCCCTCTTTCAATCCCTCCAAAGGTCAGACATAAAAAATTCAGCTGCTACAATAGCCCAAAAAATGTTGTCATCCTCGTAAATATTCCTGTAAGAATATCATGAAAAACATGCGAAAAAATTTAAAAATCACAATCTCTGTTATAGTTCTCTTTCTTGTTGGTGGTATTGGATTCTATCTCCTTCAAATGAGGAATGAAGAAAGTCAAAATTCCATACCATGCAAAATATGGATGGGAGAAGAAGGATATGACACCGAAAAAGAGATTATCGATTCATGTGATGATACAACATTCCAAATTCTCGACCATGAATATGCGAAAGATATTCATTTTGCGTATCACAAACCCATGCCCAATGCGAACAATAGAACTGTACGAATATTGGAGTCAGATCCAGCATCATTCCAATTATGTGAATGTTGTGGTTATGCTCAAGATAAAAACAATGTGTATTTATTCGGGAAGGTTGTCCCAACCTCGAATTCAACCGATTCCAGAAGCTATTGTCACTAAATGAACACCTGTAAACAATAATTTCATAGGGAAAATACAAAAACATTTTACAAGCCTCCCAAAAAAACTAAACTCTCAATCGTCCCCCCAAAAACAAAAATTCGTCCTTGATAATTTATAATTGAAAATTAATTTATGTCCTCACTTTTTTTGAAATATCGACCCCAAACCTTTCAGGATGTTGTTGGACAAACATCAGTGATTCAAACACTTCGAAATGCGCTAAAGGCCGAAAAACCATCTCATGCCTATCTTTTTTCAGGAAGCCGAGGAACGGGCAAAACCTCTACTGCTCGAATTTTTGCGAAGGGTTTGAATTGTACCAATATGAAAGATGGGAATCCTTGTGGAACATGTGATTTTTGTCATGACACTGCCGAAGGAACACTCGTAGATGTTATAGAGATTGATGCAGCTTCCAACCGAGGAATTGATGAAATTCGAGATCTCAGGGAAAAAATTCGTTTTGCCCCCAATCGTGCAAAACGAAAGGTCTACATCATTGATGAAGTCCATATGCTGACCAAAGAAGCATTCAATGCTCTTCTCAAAACACTGGAAGAACCGCCATCTCATGCTTTTTTCTTGTTGGCAACAACAGAGATGCACAAACTTCCAGAAACAATTATTTCGCGTTGCCAGACATTTATTTTTAATAGATTTTCACTCGATCAACTCGTCGGAAGACTTCAATATATCTGCAAACAAGAACATTTCAAAGCAGAAGATATCGCACTTCAACTCATCGCCCGAAAAGCAGAAGGCGGCTTGCGAGATGCAATTTCTTTGCTCGAACAAATCGCAGCAGAAACCGAAAACAATATTTCACAAGAAACCGTAAAAACCTCTTTGGGAATTTCTGACACGGAGACTCTCGAACAATTTTGGAAATCGATTCAAGAGAAAAAAACACAAGAATGTCTCACACTTCTTCGAAATGTTTCTCATACCGGAAAAGACTTAAGAACCTTTGGTCATGATTTCTTAGGATTTCTCAGGGAACAATTGCACACGAGCCTCGAAAACCGAGAATCTCTTATACTTCTACTTGAAGCAGTAGAAGCCATTGAAGTGGCTCTCGGACGACTCAAAACATCTCCTATTGTGGAATTACCTTTAGAAATTGCCATTATAAAGCTTTGCAACAATGCACTGGTGAATGAGTCAATACTCCAACGAGCACAAGTGTCTAAAAATTCAATTGTTATTGAAAAAAAAACACAGCGAACAGTCCCCATCGTTTCCAATATTTCAGATAAAAAAATAGAAAAATCAAATGATTCTGAATTTTTCTTTGAGGGAGATATCCCTCATGAAAGAAAACAGAAAAAAATAGACAACCAAGACACATCAGATGATGAAGAGGAGGGACTCGATGACCTTGAAGCAGCTATTTTGGATATAGAGATTGATGATCAGATGAATATTTCTTCTGATACCATTAGCGATCGAATGCCACAACTCGCCGATAAAGCGGGAATCCCTAGTTTCGCCAAAAAGTCATTCTTGACCACGAAGCCACGAATAGAGGGAATGCGTATTATTTTCCAGTCGGACAGTCATTTTCATCTAGAGAAGCTTAATAAGGAAAATGTCCGTATGCCACTCCAGAAAGCCCTTATTGAAATGCTTGAAAAAAAGATTTTGATTGATTTCGAGATAGCAAAAATCCAACGAGAAGTGGCCACTGCGGATGATTTTTTAAATTTCTAAAGCAAACTCACCGGACCTATGTCTATTTTTGCAGAATCGTTTATTTTTTGAGTGGCAAGAAAATCAATAAGAGGTTTTTTTTGGGGAGCCCGAAGGAACACATGAAAATGATATTTTCCGTAAGTTCTTGGGAAAAAAGCAGGAGCCATATAACACTCCCATTTTTCTTTTTGAAGGTCAGACGACGCTATCTCACCCTCAATTATATTTTTTTTAAAAGTCTCATATATCTTTTTGGTTTCCGCAAAAGCCACTTCTTTTTTTACATCCGAAATTGTTATTTTTGCCATTTCAGAAAATGGAGGCATCATTGTCTGTGAACGCATTTCTCTTTGCCAAGAGAAAAAACCTTCACTGTCATGGCGAGAAACAAATTCAAATATTTTTTCTTCAGGACGAAATGTTTGAATAATTATTTCCCCTCTCATTTTTCGTCTTCCAGCTCGCCCAGAAACTTGGGTCAATATCTGAAATACTCGTTCTTCTGAACGGAAATCTGGAAGATTGAGCCCTACATCTGCCAAAATAATCCCCACCAATTCTACATTTTCAAAATCGAGTCCCTTTGCTATCATTTGCGTTCCAAGCAATATATCAGCTTCGTGATTGTGAAATTTTTCCATAAGGATACTGAAATCGTGTTTCCCCGAAACAGAATCGGCATCTGCCCGAAAAATACGAATTGTTGGGAATATTTCTTTCAATGTTTTTTCCACCATCTGAGTCCCCCATCCGCGAAACACGAAATTCTCGGCTCCACACTCAGGGCACTTTTCGGGAAAACGCTCCATATGACCACACACATGACAAAGAAATTTTCTATTTCCGAGCTTCTCATGCATTTTCATATTGTTGGTACAATGAGGACACTCAAAGGTATGCCCGCAGACTTTGCACTGAGTTGATCCTGAAAATCCTCGTTTGTTGAGAAAAATCACTGCTTGTTTTTTTCGCGAAAAAATTTCCTGCAAACGGAAAATTAGCTTCTCTGAAACGGGTCCGAAATTCCCCTTCTTCGCTTCATTTCTCATGTCTACAAGATCGATACTTGGCAATTCCACTTCATGTATCCGCATAGGAATATTGACTCTTTGCCATATATCTTTTTCGGAAAGAAGAAAACTTTCAAGTCGAGGTGTCGCACTCCCAAATATGAGTTTTAAACAAAAAAAGTGTTCAATTTTCTGAACAACATCATGTGTCCAAAACCGTGGAGCAAATTCGTTTTTGAACGTCCATTCGTGCTCTTCATCAAGGATAACAAGTTTTGGATTTTTCAATGGAACAAAAACGGAAGATCGAGCTCCAATAAGGATATTCACTTCTCCCGAATGGAGTCGTGCCCATTCTTGGATTTTTTCTCCTTCGGATAAATGGGAATGCCAAACCGCTATTTGTTCACCAAAAAGTGCATGAAATTCGGCAATAAGCTGAGGAGTGAGAGCGATTTCCGGAAGGAGAAAAAGTATCTGAGCCGTGGGATCTTTTTGAAGAGTGTGAGCGGCTAGTTTTTTATAAATCTCAGTTTTACCACTTCCCGTTACGCCAAAAAGCAATGTTGGTTTTTCTGATTTAATAATTTCATCAAAAGCTTTTTGTTGGTTTTCTGTCAGATCAAAGTTCTCTCTTTTTTTGGTTGGAGAAGTAATAATTGTCTGAATTTGTCCAAGTTCTTCTTTGAGAACCCCCTTTTGGATAAGTCCTTTAATGGTTACGAGAGAGATTTCTTTGCGCAGAGATTTGGCAGATATCCTTCCTCTTGATTGTCGCAGAATATCCAAAGCAAGTTTTTGCTTGTCACCCTTGAGGTTCAAAAAATCAATCCCGGGATCAGATGTATTTTTAGATCCCGGGATCAGATTTTGATTCAATACATAAAAAATTTCTCGTTTTTCTGGATTTCGAGCTTCCAAAAACTTTTCTGGAATCATTAATCCCAAAACTTTTTCCAAAGCCGTAAAATTTTCTTCTGCTACTTCGCGTGCTATTTGGATATACCGTTCATCAATGAAGTGCTCATCCCAGATTTCCTCGATGATTTGCGTTTCAAAGGCCGGTTTTTTATCGGATATTTCTATTACGATTCCTATTTTTTTGCGCCCACGAAAGCTCACAACGACCCGACTTCCGATAAAAACAGTCTTATCGGTCTCCCATGAAAAAAATCCTTTTACGCCCCTGAGCCAAATTTCGCAGTAGTTCATACGCACGCTGAATTGTAGCGGGTCAGTTGCATTTTTCCACAAATTCCGATAAAAAAGAGCTCGTAAGCTTGTCGACTCGTTGACTTGTACGCTTCAAAAAATGAAAGACCGAACCCTCCAAATTCTTGCCGCCCTGATTGAGGATTTTGTGGAAAGCGCCACCCCCATCGCTTCCAAAAAGCTTCTCATGGATCGACATTTCGATATTTCTTCTGCGACCGTGCGAAACGAATTTGCGGTGCTGGAAGAAATTGGTTTGATTAAATCTCCTCATATCTCCGCAGGAAAAATCCCCACCCAGCAGGGCTATCGATTCTTTGTCGATGAATTTTTGCATGACGAAAAAGAAGATCTGCAGGTGCGAACACTTTTTCAAAAATATGTCGCTGAATATCACCTCGCGAAGGAAAAAGAAATTATTTTTGATATCCTCCGATTGCTCTCTCGGTTATCGGGGAATGTGGCCTTTGTCAATATCGAAAATGATCAAACCGCCTACATCGGGCTTTCCAATGTACTCCGAAGCCCTGAATTCATCAGCCATCCCGAAAAAGCTGCTCAAATTGTTGAGATTCTCGAAGGGCAAAACCGATTCCAATCCATGATGAATTCTCTCGATATCGAAAAAAACGAAATAAAAATCTTTATTGGGGAAGAAAACTTACTAGAAGAAATATCCAGCTGTGCAATGCTCGTGACCAAATTCACCTCTCCACGGGGCATGAGAGGCACGGTAGGGATTCTGGGACCCATGCGTATGCGTTACGCATTCAATCGCGCCCTACTGCGAAATGCGTTGGAGATGCTGGGGTAAGTTTTATCGTAAGTTATTCGTCACTCCGGCTTGTCCGGAGTCCTTCGAAGAAATATCGCTCATCCAAGCACTATATCAAAAGCTAAACGCTGAAGTTTACTAAGTCTTATCTTTACTCACCAAATTCTGGACCACGCTTTCGCTCCGCCATTCGGCGGGGTTTGCAACAAGCCAAAATGACGACGAAAGAAAAATTGACTATTTCAAGAAATATATTAAGAATATCTTGCTTTTTGATAGTCCCAAAGAAATACAATTCATTCTCTTTTGGACAGAAAAAGCTCTTTCTTTGAAATTTCACAGTGACTAAATATTAAAAAAATTAATAAATAAATTCATCAATATATAAGGATATAAATTATGAAAACCTATCATTTTTTAGTTATGCTGGTGGGAACCTATATCTGGGCATCCATTCCATGGAGCTGGATATACGCCAAAGTTTTTTTAAATACTGATTTAAGAAAAGTTGGAAGTAAAAATCCTGGCTGGACTAATCTCAAACGAGTTCTTAAATTCTCTCATTTTTCTAAATTTGTAAAAATAATATCACTTATTATCACCCTCACGCTGGATATATTCCGAGGGATAGTACCATTGATGGTGTTAGAAGTAGAAAGTCCATATATTCAAATAATTGCTATTACGGCCCTTTTGGGAAATTTTTTCCCAGTCTTTCTAGGGATTCATGCAGGAGGCAAGGGAATTACTGTTGGAATAGGTCTCATGCTGATGCTTAATTCTATGTTGGGTATATTCACGGCTATATATTGGCTGACAACTCTTTTTCTCTTCCAAAAAGACATCGGACATGCTTCTATTATGGGAGCACTGGCAGCAGTTTTATTGGCCTCTTGGAATATCTATTACGGTCAAGATTTATTGTATTCCAATATCACGGTTATACTTATCGCCACTGGAATTATCCTCCGACATGCTCCAAACCGTGCAGAACTAAATGAGCTTATCAAAAACATGAAAGTCAAAAAAGAAGCGAATGTAAAAAAATCACTGGGATTTCAAGAAAGTTGAAACAAAGCTCAAGGCATAGCTCAATGTGTCTTGAGCTTTTGCCTATGCCAAATTATGCGCGTTGAAGTATCAATTTTCGTATTTCTATCACAAGAAGTGGAAGGAGCGATGCCACCGCTACCACTCCCCAATCCCACTTATCCAAAGGAGCCGTTCCCAAAACTCTATTCAAAAATGGAACATAAATCATCAAAAGAACCATCAAGATGGAAGTAATCATCGCCAAAATAAGAAAATGATTCTCAAAGAATTTTTGTTTGAAAATAGACACTTTTTCACTTCGAGCCGAAAAAGCATTCACTAGCTGCACACAAACCAATGCCGTAAAGGCTACGCTCTGCGCATGAGCAAAGTTCAAAGCCTCCCCACTTCCCCATACCCATCCATCTTTCCATATGGTCCACAAATACGATCCCATTACCGAAATCCCGATAGACACTCCAATAAAAAGAAAGTATTGAACAAATTTTTTGTTCATAAGACGTTCCCCGGAGTGACGAGGTGGACGAGACATAATCCCCTCCTCTGCATCATCCACTCCGAGTGCAATCGCAGGCAATATATCCGTTCCCAAATCCACACATAAAATCAAAACGGCAGTCAATGGAAGCGGGAGTTGAAGTAAAATAGCGGAAAAAACGACAAAGAGTTCTCCAATATTACAGGAAAAAATAAACCAAACGAATTTTCGCAGATTGTCATAAATACGCCTCCCCTCCTCCACCGCGGTAACAATAGAGGCAAATGAATCATCCGCAAGCACCATCGTCGCGGCTTCTTTGGAAACCTCCGTTCCGCTGATCCCCATAGCTACCCCAATATCTGCCGCTTTGAGAGCTGGTGCATCGTTGACCCCATCGCCCGTCATCGCCACAATCTCTCCTTGAGCCTGCAGAAGTTTTACGATTCGCATTTTTTGTTCGGGGAGACTTCGAGCAAAAATAACTGTCTGCGACCTATCCTCAAGAATATTGGAAAGTTTCGCATCAGAAAGAGCATGTACTTGATCTCCTGTAAATACAGAAACATTCTCCCCTTCCACCATGCCCAGTTCGCGTGCAACCGCTTCAGCCGTTATTCCAAAGTCTCCTGTGATAATAATGGTACGTATCCCTGCCGTACGACATTTCTCAACGGCCGCGCGAACAGTCTCTCTCGGTGGATCAATCATTCCCACAAGCCCTAAGAATGTAAGTCCCTTTTCTGCATTTTTTTCCGAAACACTTGCTCTTTCATTCTGGGCGAGAGTTTTATTTGCGAAAGCAAGGACTCTTAATGCATTTTCCGCCATAAGCTCATAGTGCTGTCGGATATGATTACTTTTTTCCTTCGTCATACGATATACCTTTTGTCCATCGGACCAGTGCGTACATCGAGTCAAAATCTGATCAGGCGATCCTTTTACCAAAATCTTTTCTTCCTTCTCCTTTCCCGATCGCATTCCTCCCGTTTCAATAATCACAGACATCATTTTCCGATCTGAATCAAAAGGAAAAATCTCTCGTACTTGGGTCTGAGTATCTACTTTCCAGTTCTGTGCTTTTTGTGAAAGGGTTAATAAGGCTCCTTCTGTGGGATCTCCAAGAATTGTCCACTTGTTTTTTTTGTGCTCCAAATGCGCCTCATTACAAAAATGACAGACCTCCAAAAGCTGGTGCAAAAGGGTATTTGTTGTCTTGCCATCGCTACTCCCTCCCAAAAATTCAATCTTTCCGTGAGGATCATATCCCACCCCAGAGACATGAAAAATCGATCTATCCGCCAAATACACTTCTCTCACGGTCATTTCATTTCGCGTGAGTGTTCCTGTTTTGTCCGAGCAAATAGTCGTTACTGAACCCAATGTTTCCACCGAAGAAAGTTTCTTCATGATGGCTTTTTTCCGAGCAAGAACCGTTGCTCCAAGAGCCAATGCAATAGTAATGGTCGTTGGTAAACCTTCTGGAACAGCGGCGATCGCCACTGAAACAGAAAAAAGCAAACTATCGAGAAGTGATAGATGTCTCCAAATTCCAATCACAAAAAGACCAATACAAATCCATGCGGTTATCTTGGTCACAAAAATACCGATATGAGCTAATTCTTTTTGAAGGGGCGAAGGTTGACGCACTGTTGTCGTCGTTAATTGAGCAATTTTCCCAAATTTAGTTCTCATTCCTGTTTCTTGAACTTCGAAAAGACCCGACCCATGAACCACCGATGTTCCCATAAATACTGCATCCTTTTCTTTTTTTTCTAAAGGGATGGATTCTCCCGTCAAAGCCGATTCTTCTATCTTGAGAGAATGTATTTCCACAAGAACTCCATCTGCTGGAATCTTATCTCCCTCTGCCAAAACAACCATATCCCCTGGCACGAGAAGTTCTGTCAAAAGAAGTATTTCCTGCCCATCTCGTATTACACGAATTTCTGGATGAATCATCCTTTGGAGAGCTTTCAGTGTGCGTTCAACCCGAAATTCTTGGATAAACCCAATGCCAGCGTTAAGAAGAACGATAAACAAAATAACCGATCCATCAGTATGCTCCCCCACAACAAAAGAAATCACTGCCGCCGCAATCAGAATTAATACTAATACATCGGTGAGTTGTTCTAATAGTATTTTCCACCAAGGATGTGGGGAACGAGCCTTGAGAATATTTTTTCCAAACTTTTGTAACCGTTCCCGTGCTTGCACAGAAGTAAGACCTTTCATTTGTGTTTGTTTTCAACGAAAATTGTAGATGATTTTGAGAAAAAGAAAAACCTTTCTCCTCCCTTGAAAAGGGAGGTTGCCTGCCGGTTTTTCCCCCTTCGGTAAAAGCGAGGGAAGGAAAGGGGGATTTGAATTTTCCCCCACCACCGCCTGCCACAAAAAAATTCCTTTCCTTTCGTTCAACTCCTTTCTCTTCCATCCTGCCTTTTTTAAACGAGAAAATATCTCATTGATTTTCCCTTTCTTTTATGGTACAATATTCTGTTCTTTCAGATTTTTTCACCTGTTATTTCACAAGGAAGAAGGGAGTCTTCCGCTCTTCAAGATTTCTTGAGGTCGGAATTACCTCCCTGTCTTCCTCCCTACACTTCTCAATTGGCTTTTGAAGTGTTCGAGAGAAAGATAGTTTTTCTCTCATACCCTTACTCTGACAATTTTCGAAATACAAAAACAAAATTCGTGAGCGAGAAGATTCGCTCCTAAAAATAAATCTTCGGATGACAGGTGAGATCGATGTAGCCACATCGAAACCCATCCTGTGCTCATTTAATTAGCACATGTTGTGGTAAAAAGCGCACAAAACACCTCTAAACTTCAAATCTCTGCAATTTCGGTTTATCGTGAAAAATTTGTGCGCTTTTTATATACACTATTCTTGCGAATTGTCAATATATTCGTGAAAAGATAAACAATCTTCTTTATTTTTTAAAAGCTCTTCCAAGGCAATTTTGTACATTTCTACATTTTTTCCTGGAATAGCTTCCATATACTCACTCATTTCAGATGATGTACCCTCTTCCAAAGCTTTATTAATTTTTTCGAGAATATATTGATTTACCTTTTTTGTACCAATATCTGTAGCCGCAGAAGGGACTTTGTTAATCTCCATTTTTCGATTTTCAGAATATTAAATTAACATTAAAAAAAGTCAATATCCCAGGAGAAGCTATTTTTAGATAGAAAGTATTGAAAAAAACGCTTCGTTGTGGTATAATTTAATGAACAAGTTGCACTCATGACTGACGAAACAAACCCACAAACGACTCTCACTCCTTCTCAGGACGCTCCTGAAACGGGGAAAGTAACCATTATTAATACCGAGGAAAAAGGAACTCCCGAATACGGAGTTGCCGAAAACCTCAAACAAAAGTGGCAGTCTCTTATGGGAACCGATAAGAAATCCATAGAAGCTCGGGATAAAAAATTAGAAACGCAGATTGGCGATTTGAATTATTTCTTCGAGAATTTTGATCCCAAGCATGATAAAAAGAAACTAACTACTGAAATGCGAAAACGCATTATTGACGCTGAAAAGCTCTATCAGAATGGAATTGTTTCCGTCAAAGACCTCATCGCTCCAAGCTCAGTAGAACTCTCGATGTACGACATGAAGCTTAATGGAATGTTCGTAAAGAGCTATTTTGTATTCAACTATCCTCGATTTTTGGAATCAAACTGGATGAATCAGTTGATTAATTTTGATGCAACGTTGGATATTTCTCTTTTTGTCTATCCGACAGATTCTGCTCGTATGATGAAAATATTACGAAAAAAGGTAGCGGAAATGCTTTCCACAAAACACATCAATGACAAACGAGGGCTTGTAAATGATACGGCTCTCGACACCGCTCTCGAAGACGCTGAACAACTTCGAGTAGATCTCCAGAGAGGAACTGAAAAGTTCTTTCAAGTGGGAATTTATTTCACTGTTTATGGAGAAACCAAAGAAGGTCTTGATAAAACATGTAAACAACTCGAGACCATCCTTGGTGGACAATTGGTGATGACTCGAAGTGCTGATTTTCGAGTGGAGAGAGGATTTGAAACCACTCTGCCGCAAGGGAAGGACATGATTGAAGAGTTCCGAAATATGAATACAAGTCCCCTTTCAACAACTTTTCCATTTGTATCCAGTGATCTGACATCCAATGAAGGAATTTTGTACGGACTGAATCGTCATAACAACTCATTGATTATTTTTGATCGGTTCAATCTCGAAAATGCCAATCAAGTTGTTTTTGCTAAATCTGGTGCTGGTAAATCTTATGCTGTGAAACTCGAAATTTTGAGGTCATTAATGCTCGGAACCGATGTCATCGTTATTGATCCCGAAAACGAATACGAAGCACTTTCTCGTACGGTTGGGGGAAGTTACATAAAAGTTTCTCTCACCTCTGATCAACGAATCAATCCTTTTGATTTACCTTTGCCTGTAGATAACGACGAAGTCAAACCTGGGGAGCTGCTCCGTGAAAACTCAATCAATCTATCGGGACTCATGAATGTCATGCTCGGGAAACTTACCCCCGAAGAAGAAGCACTCATGGATAAAGCAATTCTTCAAACGTACGAACTCAAAGGAATTACCTATCAAACGGAAAATCCTCAAGAATACGAAATGCCGACTATGTCGGATTTGGAAAACATTCTCAATTCTATGGAAGGAGGGAAAAGCCTTTCTACCAGACTAGAGAAATACACCAAGGGGACATTTTCCGGACTTTTCTCTGATCAAACAAATGTAGATTTGGGAAGTGGACTGGTTGTTTTCTGTATCCGAGACTTGGAAGAACAGCTTCGACCAGTTTCGATGTACATTTTGTTGAATTTTATTTGGAACAAAATCCGGTCACAACTCAAACGACGAATGCTCGTTATCGATGAGGCATGGCATTTGGTGCAATATGAGGATTCTGGACGATTCCTTCATAACCTCACCAAGCGAGCACGAAAATACTACCTTGGTATCACGACCATCACACAGGATGTTGAAGACTTCTTGGATAGTAAATGGGGAAAACCCATCATTACAAATTCTTCTATGCAACTCCTACTCAGGCAAGCACCTGTTGCAATGGAACGATTACAAAAAGTCTTTAACTTGACCGAGGGAGAAAAATATCTCTTGATCAATTCGGGAGTGGGACAGGGACTTTTCTTTGCGGGAAATCAACACGTAGCGATTCAGATTATTGCCAGTTACGGTGAGCATAAAATTATTACCACCAACCCTGAAGAGTTGCTTCAGATGAAAAAAGAAAAGAAAGACGCCGCTGAGAAAGAATTGGTAAAGGCAAAGAAGGAATAAAAAGAAAAAATATTGCTTTTTCCCATAAAAATAGATAAACATGGTGTGGAAAACATGAAAAAAAATATTCTCTGCTTTCGTAACCCAAAACAAACGACAAAAAATGTTGTGAGTCTTCGAAAAGTTGTTGCAAGTACTGAAAAAATCAAAAAAGAAATGAACAATAATAAGGACTTTGTCAGATCCTTAGAGCTTCTATCCGTAGAATGAAAATCACGTATTTAGACAAGCAGTTATTTCTTTCTATTTTTGAAATAATACAAGAAGCGTCTCTTAGATACGCAGAATCTGCTCCTGACTACAAACACGAAGCAGGATTAGTGGCATTCAAAGGAGTGTGTGAAAGGATCAAAGAGGATGATTATTATCCTGATATTTTTTCTAAATCCGCCTATTTATTTCTTAGCATCGCAAAAGGTCACTTTTTTTCTAATGGAAATAAACGACTTGCTGTAGCGAGTATGTTCGCATTTTTATTATTAAATAGTTATAAGATTAACGAAAAGAATGCGACAAAGGTCGCTCAAAAATTCATCAAAGACCACAAGATTTCTCACCGTCTTTTCTTTTATCATTTGGCGAAATTTGCTGTTTGTAGTCAAAAAGATTTTGATACCTTGAAAACAGTAATCAAGAACATCCTTCAAGATGTTTTTGAGAAGGGAAATTAATTCTTCTTTGATAATATTGGTAATAAAAGAGAATGTTCTCGTCCTTCTCTACTTCGTATAGCAAAAAACGACTGAATACTTTGTATCCATTCGCTTTTTAATGGTGGGCGCTGAGGGACTCGAACCCGCGACCCTCTCGGTGTAAACGAGATGCTCTAGCCAGCTGAGCTAAGCGCCCCCAAAGAACGAGCGCATAGTACAAATTTTCAAAAGGAAAGCAATTTTTTTTATAGAAGAAATTTGCGTTTCAGGTTTGTTTGCATAAAATCCCTGCGTTCTTCGACGGAGAGGTGGCAGAGTGGTCGAACGCGGCAGTCTTGAAAACTGTTGTGCGGGCAACCGTACCGTGGGTTCGAATCCCACCCTCTCCGCCATGAAATGAGCTAATGGCACCTGATTCCTTCTCCCTATGGGAGTGGGAATGGTGAGTTTTAGCGTATTTAGAGCTCAAGGATCCCTTGGAATGGCAAAAGGGTAGGAGTTCTTTATCCATA